>NZ_JBHXSY010000009.1:133688-229811 GCF_042715295.1 Streptomyces sp. NPDC058701
GACTCGAACCTAGAATAAGGGAACCAGAAACCCTCGTGTTGCCAATTACACTATACCCCACCATAAGTCAACCCCTTGTCGGGGTTTTTCTTTGGGTGGCGCCTCCGTCCGGCCTTTCGGCCCGCTCCGGCGGCGCAGAAAGAACATTACCGGATGCCTGACCGTGCTCCAAAACGGGTATCCCCTGCCAGCAGCTCCGGCAGCCGGTCAAGCCCCTCGATGCGGTGGATCCCTCCGGGCCCCGGTCCCCGGCCTCCGTCGCGGTCCAGCCAGACCGCCAGCAGGCCGGCGTCACGGGCCCCGCGGGCGTCGATCTCCGGCTGGTCCCCCACGTACGCCACCTCGCCGGGCCGCAGCCCGAGCGCCTCGCACGCGGCGAGGAAAGCGGCGGCCTCGGGCTTGCTCACCCCGAGCTCGGCGGCGCAGACCAGCACCTCGAAGCGGTCGCGCAGCCCGAGGTGGCGCAGCTTCGGGTCCTGGTTGGCGACGGAGGAGTTGCTGAGCACCCCGTGCCGGTAGCCGGCGGCCAGGGAATCCAGGACGGAAACCACGTCGGGGAAGACGACCCAGGCGGCCTTGTAGTGCGTGACGTACCGGTCGAACCAGGAGTCCGTCTCGGCGCCGGTCATGGCCGGCGCGCCCAGGAAGTCCCGGACCCGGTCGCGGCGCTGTTCCCGGAAGTCCACCTGCCCGGCGGCGAAGCGGGCCCAGTGCCGTTCGGTGATCTCCCGCCACAGCGCCAGCGCTTGCGCCGGGGACCCGTACCGGCCCTCCAGCCCCTCGTCGGCGAGCTGCCGCGCCAGGCCGGCCCGGTCGGCGCCGGTGTAGTCGAACAGGGTGTCGTCGATGTCCCACAGCACGGCTCTGATCACCATGGGCCAAGTATGCGAGGAGGCGGTCCGCCGCACCCCGGATACGGCGAAGAGGCCCGGCCCCGGAAGCGTGCTTCCGGGGCCGGGCCTCGTGTGCGCGGCGCGGCGGTCAGCCGGCGAGCTTCGCCAGGGCGGCGTCGATGCGGGACAGCGAGCGCTCCTGGCCCAGGATCTGCAGGGACTCGAAGAGCGGCAGGCCGACCGTGCGACCGGTGACGGCCACGCGGACCGGTGCCTGGGCCTTGCCGAGCTTGAGGCCGTGGGCCTCGCCGGCGGTCAGGACGGCCTGCTTGAGGGACTCCGGGTCGTTCCAGTCGGCGGCGGCGAGGTTCTCGCGGGCCGTCGTCAGCAGCGCCGCGGGCTCGCCCTTCATCGCCTTGTCCCAGGACGCCTGGTCCTCGACCGGCTGCTTCAGGAACAGGAAGTCGACGTTCGCGGTGATGTCCGACAGGACGGTCACGCGGGTCTGGGCGTACGGCGCGATGGCCGCCCAGGCGTCGGCGTCGAAGTCCTCCGGGGCCCAGTTCGCGTGCGGGGCCCGCAGCCACGGGCCGCAGGCGTCCGCGAAGGCCTTCGGGTCCAGCAGGCGGATGTGGTCGGCGTTGATGGCCTCGGCCTTCTTGAGGTCGAAGCGCGCCGGGTTGGCGTTGACGTCCGGGATGTCGAACTTCGCCACCATCTCCTCGATCGAGAAGATGTCCTGGTCCTTGGAGAAGGACCAGCCGAGGAGCGAGAGGTAGTTCAGCAGGCCCTCGGGGAGGAAGCCGCGCTCGCGGTACAGGTTGAGCGAGGACTCCGGGTCGCGCTTGGAGAGCTTCTTGTTCCCCTCGCCCATGACGTACGGGAGGTGGCCGAAGTCCGGGACGCCCTTGGCGATGCCGAGCTCGATCAGCGCCTTGTACAGGGCGATCTGCCGGGGGGTGGAGGACAGCAGGTCCTCGCCGCGCAGGACGTGCGTGATCTCCATCAGCGCGTCGTCGACGGGGTTGACCAGCGTGTACAGCGGGGCGCCGTTGGCCCGGACGATGCCGAAGTCCGGCACGTTCTCCGGGCTGAAGGAGAGCTCGCCGCGGACCAGGTCGGTGAAGGTGATCGTCTCGTCGGGCATCCGGAAGCGGACGATCGAGGTGCGGCCCCCGGCCTCGTACGCGGCCTTCTGCTCGGCGTCGAGGTCGCGGCAGTGGCCGTCGTAGCCGGAGGGGCGGCCGGCGGCGCGGGCGGCGTCGCGGCGCTGGTCGAGCTCCTCGGTGGTGCAGTAGCAGCGGTAGGCGTAGCCGCCGTCCTGGAGCTTCTTCGCCACGTCCGCGTAGATGTCCATGCGCTGCGACTGGCGGTACGGGGCGTGCGGGCCGCCCACCTCGGGGCCCTCGTCCCAGGTGAAGCCGAGCCAGCGCAGCGAGTCGAGCAGCTGGTCGTACGACTCCTCGGAGTCGCGCGCCGCGTCGGTGTCCTCGATGCGGAAGACGAACGTGCCGCCGTGGTGCCGGGCGAACGCCCAGTTGAAGAGGGCGGTCCGGACCAGGCCCACGTGGGGGTTGCCGGTCGGGGAGGGACAGAAACGTACGCGGAAGTTCGCGTTAGCCACGCTTGATCACCTTGTTGGTGAGAGTGCCGATGCCTTCGATGGTGACGGCGACCTCGTCGCCGACGTTCAGGGGGCCGACTCCGGCCGGGGTGCCCGTCAGGATGACGTCGCCGGGGAGCAGCGTCATGGCCTCGGAGATGTGGACGACGAGGTCCTCGATGGACCGGACCATGTCACTGGTGCGGCCGAGCTGACGCTGTTCGCCGTTGACGGTGCACTGGATGGTCAGGTCGGCCGGGTCGAGGTCGGTCTCGATCCAGGGGCCGAGGGGGCAGGAGCTGTCGAAGCCCTTGGCCCGGGCCCACTGCTTCTCGCGCTGCTGGACGTCGCGCGCGGTGACGTCGTTGGCGCAGGTGTAGCCGAGGATCACGTCCTTGACGCGCTCCTTCGGGACCTCGCGGCACATCCGGCCGATGACCACGGCGAGCTCCGCCTCGTGGTGGAGGTCCTGCGAGAAGGAGGGGTACGTGATCGGGTCGCCCGAGCCCACTACCGAGGTGGAGGGCTTGAAGAACGTGATCGGCGGTTCGAGGCGGCCCCGGTCGTCGACGACCGAGTGGCCGAGCTCCGCCGCGTGCTCCGCGTAGTTGCGGCCCACGGCCACGACCTTGTTCGGGAGCACGGGCGGCAGCAGCCGGACCTTGCCGAGCGGGACCTTCACCCCGGAGAGCTCGAAGTCCGCGAACGGAATCCCCTTGATGATGTCGAGGACGAGCTCACCTTCGGCGCCGGGGGCAGTGCTGCCCTCGACCGCGCCGAACGCGACATTGCCGTCGATGGAGAACCTGGCGATGCGCACGTGTTGCGTCTGCCCCTCTGTATGTCCGCTGGCTGGAGTCTGCGGACTCCAGGCTAACGCGGCGGACAGGGGCGGTCCGCGTCCGTTTGCGCGGCGCCTACTGCGCGGCGGCGACCGGCGCGTCCATCAGGACGGTGCGGCGCGGGTTCGCGGTCTGCGCCGGCAGCTCGACGGCGTGCTCCGGGACGGCCGGGGCCGCCTGCAGCTCCTCTGCGTCCTTCAGGTGCGCGAGGGTGGTGCGGCGGGGGTTGGCAATGTTGCGGAACATCGTCGTCGTCTTCATCGGAGTTCGGGGTCCTCGGTTCGGTCTCGTGGATGGACGGCTGCGCGTGTGCCAACCCTTTAAGGGGCAAGGCTAAACATCTGAATCCCCCGCGGAACCGGGAAGTATTGGCCACGACTGTGTGAGTTTGCTCACCCGTGACCCGACATAACTGACATAACAGACAGTCACATCCGGCTAACAAAGCGGACATTGCGCTACTGAATGCGCCATTCCGCTCCTGATCATCGCGACTGGGACACCTTGCCAGCCTTGGGGTTTGGTTGGCGTAAGTCCGGTTCCTCCCGAAAGCAGCCCCACATCGTGTAGCCCGTCTGTCACGTGCCGTCACCGACTCCCCGGGCCGACACGCGCACCTTGTTGGAGATCCTCCACTGTGCTGGAATTCGCGGGACCGCCGCGGGAAACAGTCGGCGCGCAGGTGGCGCGAACCAGCGCCGAGCGCGGCGGCAAGGAGAGGGAAACGCGCCGGTCACCGACGACCACACATGGGGCCGTTAGTGCCCCACGACTCGACACCGTCCCGCCGGTCACCGGTAGGGCGCCTGGTCCAGAGGTTGCGACGCTAGTGCAGGGACGATTCAAGAGGGATGGCAGCGCTGCGGCGGAGCAGGAGCCGCGCGGCGGGACCGACCGTGGCTCCTCACCCCAGCACGCCCAGAACCGCGGGCCGGCTGTCGAAGGGGCGAACCCCCATGCCTCCACCACGGTGAAGGTGAAGGGTCGCGGGAAGCCCGGCAAGGGCAAGGCGGCCGTCAAGGCGACGCCGGCGACGCAGGACGTGGCGATACCGAAGGCCCCCAGCGGGCCCGGCTCTCGTCTCGCCATGCAGAACTGGCGCATCAGCACGCGACTGGTGTCGCTGCTGACCCTGCCCGTCGTCGCCGCCACCACGCTCGGCGGCTTCCGCATCAACGACTCGATGAACGACATCGCCCAGCTGGAGCACATGCAGCTGCTGACGACCATGACCCGGCAGGCCACCAACCTGGCCGCCATGCTCCAGGAGGAGCGGGACATGTCGGCGGGTCCGATGTCGATCACCAAGAACGGCAAGAGCAACAGCATCGTCGACGGTGTCCGGGAGCAGACCGACACCGCGGCCAAGGCCTTCGCCTCCGCGACCGACAAGGTCGACAGCGCGGAGGACAAGGACGAGACGCTCAAGTCGATCCGCAACAACATCCTGCAGATCGGCCGCCAGCTCACCGGCATCGAGGACATCCGCAAGAAGGCGTACGCCAACGGCGCCCAGCAGACCATCACCGAGTACAACGCGCTGATCGTCTCGCTGCTCTCCCTCTCCCAGGACATGGCGCAGGCCACCTCGAACCCCGAGATGATCAAGCGCACGCGCGCCCTGGCGGCGTTCTCCTCCGCCAAGGAGTACGCCTCCATCCAGCGTGCCGTCATCGCCGCCTCGCTCCCCGACAGCGGCGAGAAGCAGGGCAGCCTCGGCGAGAACGACCGTTTGTACGCGCTCTCCGCCCTCCGCGGCGAGAGCCAGGCGAAGAAGACCTTCGAACTCGTCTACCAGGGCAAGCCCGAGGAGCTCCTCGCCGCGCTCGGCGACGGCAACCAGGAGATCGGCAAGGCCGACCACTTCACCCGCCGCGTCCTGAGCACCGAGGGGCAGTTCGCCAAGGAGCAGCAGTACCGCTCCTGGATGGACTGGTACGACGCCGACGGCACCAAGCTCCAGGCGATGAAGGTCATCGAGCTCACCCTGCTCGAGGACATGGAGCAGAAGGCCCGCGAGCTCAAGAACGAGTCGCAGCAGGACGCCATCCTCAACGGTGCGCTGATCCTCCTCGTCCTCGGTGTCTCCCTCGTCGGCGCCTTCGTCATGGCCCGGTCGATGATCCGCTCGCTGCGCCGCCTTCAGGACACCGCGACGCGCGTCGCCCAGGACCGCCTCCCCGAGCTCGTCAAGCAGCTCTCCGAGTCCGACCCGCAGGACGTCGACACGTCCGTGGAGTCGGTCGGCCTGCACACCCGCGACGAGATCGGCCAGGTCGCCGCGGCCTTCGACGACGTGCACCGCGAGGCCGTCCGCCTCGCCGCCGAGCAGGCCCTCCTCCGGGGCAACGTCAACGCGATGTTCACCAACCTCTCGCGCCGTTCCCAGGGCCTCATCCAGCGTCAGCTCTCGCTCATCTCCGAGCTGGAGTCGCGCGAGGCCGACCCGGACCAGCTGTCCTCGCTCTTCAAGCTCGACCACCTCGCGACCCGCATGCGCCGTAACGGCGAGAACCTCCTCGTCCTCGCGGGCGAGGAGCCGGGCCGCCGGTGGACCCGCCCCGTCCCGCTCGTCGACGTGCTCCGCGCCGCCGCGTCCGAGGTGGAGCAGTACGAGCGCATCGAGCTCACGTCGGTGCCGGGCACCGACGTCGCCGGCCGCGTCGTCAACGACCTCGTGCACCTGCTCGCCGAGCTGCTGGAGAACGCCACTTCGTTCTCCTCCCCGCAGACCAAGGTCAAGGTCACCGGCCACGCGCTGCCGGACGGACGCGTGCTCGTCGAGATCCACGACACCGGCATCGGCCTGTCCCCCGAGGACCTCGCCGCGATCAACGAGCGGCTCGCCGCTCCGCCGACCGTGGACGTCTCCGTCTCCCGCCGCATGGGCCTGTTCGTGGTCGGCCGCCTGTCCCTGCGACACGGCATCCGCATCCAGCTGCGCCCCTCCGACTCGGGCGGTACGACGGCCCTCGTCATGCTGCCGGTGGACGTCGCCCAGGGCGGCAAGAAGCCGGCTCCGATGCCGAACCAGGGCGGCCCCGGCGGCGCCCCGGGCGGCTCCGGCGCGCAGACCTCCGTGTCCGGCGGCGCCCGTCCCCCCGTGGGTACGGCGCCCCAGCGCGGCCAGGTCTCCGGGGTCGGCCAGCGCACCGCCCTGCCGGGCCGCGACGGTGCGGGCCAGCAGCGGCCGCAGGGCCAGCAGTCCCCGCAGGGCGGTCTCCCGCAGCAGGGCGGTCCCGGTGCGGCGGGCGGCCGTCCGCAGGCCGGGCCGACCACCTCCGCCCAGGGCCAGGGAGCCTTCGGCTCCGGCGCCCCGATGCCGGGTCGCGGCCCGGCCGGCGGCGGCGCGGGCGGTTCCGCGGGCGGCTTCGCCGGCGGAGGCCTCTCGGGCGGCCCGCAGGCCCGTCCGGCGTCCCCGCCCCCGGGGTCCGGCGGCCCCGCCGGGTTCCCCCAGGGCAACGGCTTCCAGCGGCCGCAGCCGCAGCAGCCGGCGGCCCAGCCCCCCCAGCAGCAGCCCCAGCAGCCCGCCGACCCGTCTTCGCGCGGTCCCCGGCCGCAGCTGCCGCCGCGCGGTGGCGCCCCGCGTCCCGAGCTCCCCGGCCCGCAGACCCCCAGCTGGGGCGCCGACCAGGCGCGCGGCCACGACGAGCTGTCGGGCCCCGGCTCGACCTCCGAGTTCGCCCGCCCGGACTTCAACGCCCCGATGCCCCAGGGCGACGGCTTGAACAGCACCACGGGACAATTCGAGCGCCCGGACGTCCGCGGTTCCCTGGACCCGTCCTCCACCGGCCAGTTCGAGCGCCCGGGGTACCAGCCCCAGCGGCCGGGCGGTCCCGGTGTCGGCGGCTTCGCCCCCCAGCCCCAGGCCCCGCAGCAGCCCCAGCCGCAGCAGTACCAGCCGCCGCAGCCGCAGCCCGGCGCGGACTTCGCGCCCGTACCGCCCCGGCGTCCGGAGCCTGTCGGCCTGCCGCCGGCCTCCCGGCCCGAGGCGCTGCCACCGGCGCCGGGTGCCGGCGAGGCGCGCAGCCCGATCTTCGACACGCTGGAGTCGAACTGGTTCCGCGAGGAGGGGCAGCAGCCCCCCGCGCAGGGACCGGCCGTACCCCAGCAGCCGCAGCAGTCCGCCCCGGCATCCGCTCCGCAGCAGCAGCTGCCGCAGCGCGGCCAGGAGCAGGTGGCCGAGACCGCGGCGGCGGCCACCGGCGCCATGCCGACGGTCAGCTGGCGCTCCTCGCCGAACGACGAGCTGATGCGGCAGGCCGAGCGCGTGCGCCAGCCCGCCGCCGGCGGCATCACGACCTCGGGCCTGCCCCGCCGGGTGCCGCGGGCGAACCTCGTGGCCGGCACCGCGCAGCAGCAGGCCGAGGAGCAGGCCGGCCCTCAGGTCTCCCGGTCCCCGGACGACGTCCGCGGCCGTCTGACCAACCTCCGACGCGGTATCCAGCAGGGCCGTCAAGCCGGCACCAGCGGTCCGGCGACCGGCAGTTACCACATCGACCCCACTTATCAGCAGGAGCGTTAGTTGAGTTCGATGAGCCAGGCGGCACAGAACCTGAACTGGTTGATCACCAACTTCGTGGACAACACCCCCGGGGTGTCCCACACCGTGGTGGTCTCCGCCGACGGACTCCTTCTGGCCATGTCCGAAGGATTCCCGCGCGACCGCGCCGACCAGCTGGCGGCCGTGGCCTCCGGTCTGACCTCCCTCACGGCCGGCGCCTCCCGCATTTTCGAGGGCGGCGCCGTCAACCAGACCGTGGTCGAGATGGACCGGGGATTCCTCTTCCTCATGTCCGTCTCGGACGGTTCCTCGCTGGCCGTGCTCGCACACCCCGAGTGCGACATCGGCCTCGTGGGCTACGAAATGGCCCTCCTCGTGGACCGCGCGGGCAGTGTCCTCACCCCGGACCTGCGCGCCGAGCTTCAGGGAAGCCTGCTCATCTGACCTCTCCCCTCCCGGCCGGACGGTACTTCCGGCCGGGAGACCGGGGCCCGTGCCCCGGAACCAAGTACCCCCGACAGGCCGTCATACCGTCCCCCCACCGGCCGCCCCGTCAGACGGCACGCTGACCACTGCTGTCCAGCCCGGAGGATCAATGACCCCGCCCCCCGCCTACCCCGATGCGTACGGAGATTCGTACTCGGAAGGCGACCAGCCGCTGGTGCGTCCGTACGCGATGACCGGCGGCCGGACCCGGCCCCGCTACCAGCTCGCCATAGAGGCGCTGGTCAGCACCACCGCCGATCCGATGCACCTCTCCGGCCTGCTCCCCGAGCACCAGCGCATCTGCACCCTGTGCCGAGAGGTCAAGTCGGTCGCGGAGGTCTCTGCACTGCTGTCGATGCCGCTCGGTGTCGCCCGGATCCTCGTCGCCGACCTGGCGGAGGCCGGAATGGTGGCCATCCACCAGCCGGGCAACGGAGAGGCCGGCGGCACGCCGGACGTGACTTTGCTCGAAAGGGTGCTCAGTGGACTTCGCAAGCTCTAGCGGCGGAGCGGCTCCTCGCTCCACCACCTCCGCGAAGATCGTGGTGGCGGGCGGCTTCGGCGTGGGCAAGACCACGTTCGTCGGCGCGGTCTCCGAGATCAACCCGCTGCGCACCGAGGCGGTGATGACCTCCGCGAGCGCCGGGATCGACGACCTCACCCACACGGGCGACAAGACGACCACCACGGTCGCGATGGACTTCGGCCGCATCACCCTGGACCAGGACCTGATCCTGTACCTCTTCGGCACACCGGGCCAGGACCGCTTCTGGTTCATGTGGGACGACCTCGTCCGAGGCGCCATCGGCGCGATCGTGCTCGTCGACACCCGCCGCCTCGCCGACTGCTTCCCCGCCGTCGACTACTTCGAGAACAGCGGCCTGCCGTTCGTCGTCGCGCTCAACGGCTTCGAGGGACACCAGCCGTACACCCCGGAGGAAGTCCGCGAGGCCCTCCAGATCGGCCCGGACGCCCCGATCATCACCACCGACGCCCGCCACCGCGCGGACGCCAAGAGCGCACTCATCACGCTCGTCGAGCACGCCCTCATGGCGCGGCTCAAATAGCACGGTTCAGGTGCCGCGCGGGAGGGGCGGGTTGTGTCGTGCGACACGGCCCGCCCCTCTCGTTCATAACGTTTCGACAGAGAATTCCCGCCGGCCGGGCACAGGGTGCGTTCAGTTGGTGCCGCTACGCTCACAACTTCCCCCATTTTTGCCGCCGGAAGCTCTTTATGTCCGATTTATGTGGGGCATAAGGCTCTGGGAATGGCCGATTTCAACTGTTTGGAACACGGCCGTTAACCGTGCTGGAATTCAACGAACCAGCTAGTAGCACCGCGGAGAGGTTGTTGGTCGAGTGAGGCGAAGCAACGCAAGCCCCGCGGATGAACCCGCGCGCGGCAACTTCACCCCGCCGCCGAGAGCGGGCGTGTCGCCCGTCGACGCGCCCATGGAGCCACCGGCCAGCAGCGGCAGCACCAGCCGGTTCGCACCCCGCAACTGGCGCGTGCCGACCCGCCTGAACGCCATCCTGCTCGTGCCCGCCCTCGTCGGGCTGGTCATGGGCGGGTTCCAGGTGAAGGGCTCCGTGGACACCTGGAACGAAGCCCAGGACGCCGAGAAGATAGCCAGGGTCGTCCAGGCCTCCTCCGAGTACAGCCAGGCGCTGCTGAACGAGCGCGACCTCACGGCCGAGCCGCTCCTGAGCGGCGACACCAAGAGCGAGACGGTCACCAAGGCCTACTCGGCGACCACCGCGGCCAAGGCCAAGTTCGACAAGGCCGTCCAGGACATGCCGAAGCAGCAGGGCCTGGAGCGCCGTCTGGAGCTCTTCCGCGCGGACGAGCCCAAGCTGGAGCTGGTCCGGAAGTCCGCCTACCAGGCGGCGATCGAGACCCCGAAGAAGAACCTCCCCAACTCGGCGGGCCCCATCCCCACCGAAGAGGGCTACGTCCTGGTCCAGCACTACCTCATGCAGTTCGCCAACGAGCTCGGCCTCGGCACCGGCAACGTGACCTCGTACGGCCGCATGGTCTACGCGATCCAGCTGGCCAAGGCGGCGAACTCGCTGCAGCGCGCGGTGGGCACCCACCTGCTGGTCCGCCCGAGCACCAACGAGGACATCCGCAAGTCCCAGCTCGTGGCCTTCACCTCCTACGCCTACCTCGAAGAGATCGCCATCGGCGAGTTCGTCGCGGCCGGCACCGAGGCGGACACCAACCGCCTCAAGGAGGTCATGGGGCAGAAGTCCGAGGAAGGCGCGCAGAAGCTCGCCGAGGCCAAGTCGGCCGCCGAGCAGGCGGGCACCGCCTTCAAGCCGCCGCCGGTCGTCAACGGATCCGCGCTCACCGGCATGACCGAGGACATCGCCGGCGGCAACAGCAAGGCCAAGCTGGCTCTGAACGGCACCACGCCCGCCGCCTGGCAGTTCGCCTCCACCGCGAAGTTCGACGGCTACGACCAGATCGAGAGGGAATTCCTCGACAGGGCCGTCAAGGAGGCCGGCGCGATCTCCGACGAGGCCCGCAACGACGCCATCACCAACGGCGCCATCGTCGTCCTGGCCCTGCTCGCCGCCTTCATCCTGGCGGGCCTCATGGCCCGGCAGATGGGCCGCGCGATGCGCGGTCTGCGCGGCGCCGCCTTCGACATCGCCGAGCAGCGCCTGCCCATGCTCGTCGACCAGCTCTCGCGCACCGACCCGGGCAAGGTGGACACCCGGGTCCGGCCGATCCCCATCGACTCCCAGGACGAGATCGGCGAGGTCGCCCGCGCCTTCGACCAGGTCCACCGGGAAGCGGTACGGCTCGCGGCCGAGCAGGCGCTCCTGCGGGGGAACGTCAACGCGATCTTCACGAACCTCTCCATACGCAACCAGTCCCTGATCGAGGGCCAGCTGACCCTCATCACCGACCTGGAGAACAACGAGGCCGACCCGGACCAGCTGGAGAACCTCTTCCGCCTGGACCACCTGGCCACCCGCATGCGCCGCAACGGCGAGAACCTCCTCATCCTCGCGGGTGAGGAGCCGGGCCGCCGCTGGGACCAGCCGGTCCCCCTCGTCGACGTCCTGCGCGCCGCCTCCTCCGAGGTGGAGCAGTACGAGCGCGTCGAGCTCTCCGGCGTCTCCGACGCCGAGATCCACGGCCAGGCCGTGACCGACCTCGTGCACCTGCTCGCCGAGCTGCTGGAGAACGCCACCACGTTCTCCTCCCCGCAGACCAAGGTCCGGGTCAACGCGACGCGCCTGCCCGACGGCCGCGTGATGATCGAGATCCACGACAAGGGCATCGGCCTCACCGCCGAGGACTTCGCGGACATCAACCACAAGCTGGCCAACCCGCCGACCGTGGACGCCGCGATCTCGCAGCGCATGGGCCTGTTCGTGGTCGGCCGGCTGGCGGACCGCCACAGCATCCGCGTCCAGCTGCGCCCCTCGGGCGAGGCGGCCGGCACCACGTCGCTGGTCATGCTCCCCGACGCCATCACCCACGGTGGCGGTGGCGAGGCCGTACCGGACGGCGACTTCACGGTCTCGCAGATCATCCCGGAGCAGCAGACCCGGCAGCCGCAGCAGGCCCTCCAGGCGCCCGCGATGCGCACCGCGGCCGAACTCGGCTTCGACGACTCCCGGTACGACCAGCAGGGCGCCGACGGCCCCGGCCTCGACCCGGTCGGACGCTCCCTGGGGCGCGAGGAGCGCCGGGCCGCGCTGGAGGCCCAGGCCGGATACGGCCAGCAGGAGCAGGGCCAGCAGCCGCACCAGGCCGTACCGGCGTACCCCGGCCCGGAGTATCCGGAACCCCAGCCTGAACACGGGTACCAGCCGTACCAGGGCTACGAGCAGCAGCCCGAACAGGGCTACGAAGCCCCGTACGAGCAGCAGGGCGCGCAGTCCGGCTTCGACGCCTACCCGCAGCAGGGATACGGCTATCCGGAAGCCGGCCTCCAGGACCGGCAGCAGGCCGCCCCGGCGTACGACGGCGGCTACGATGCCCAGTCCGGAGCCGCCGAGTGGCCCGAGCAGAACACGTATCCGGCTGCCTACCAGCAGGATTACGGGACCGAATCGGAATCACCGTCCGGTGCCGAACAGGCCCCGGAACGCGTAGGCTTCGACCGTCCGGACACCGATGCCGACACCGGTCACAAGATGACCGGAGCGGGTCTGCCGCGGCGCGGCAGCCAGCAGCAGTGGCAGCCGGCACAGAAGGAAGCGGAGTCCACCGGATCCCTCTTCGCGCAGCGGCCGCCGCGTCAGCAGCAGCCCGCCGAACCGGAGAAGGCCCCGGAGGAAACCGAAGGCACCGCGGCCTGGCGTTCGCGCAACGACGATCGCTGGCAGCAGGCCGGCAAGCTCCGTGAGCCGAAGGCGGGCGGGATCACCCCGTCCGGTCTCCCTCGGCGGGTACCCAAGGCCAACCTGGTCGAGGGTGCGGCGGAGACGACCCCGCAGGGAGGCCCACAGGTCTCCCGCGCCCCGGAGGACGTCCGCGGCAGGTTGAGCAACCTGCGGCGCGGTGTCCAGCAGGGACGCAGCGCGGGTTCCGAGCAGTCAGGTAACAGCTATGACCAGGAGCGTTAGTGTGAGCCCGATGAGCCAGGCGGCACAGAACCTGAACTGGTTGATCACCAACTTCGTGGACAACACCCCCGGGGTGTCCCACACGGTGGTGGTCTCCGCCGACGGACTGCTTCTGGCGATGTCCGACGGGTTCCCGCGCGACCGCGCCGACCAGCTGTCGGCGGTGGCGTCCGGTCTGACCTCGCTGACCGCCGGGGCTTCCCGGATCTTCGAGGGCGGCGCCGTCAACCAGACCGTGGTCGAGATGGACCGGGGGTTCCTCTTCCTCATGTCCGTCTCGGACGGTTCCTCGCTCGCGGTGCTCGCGCACCCCGAGTGCGACATCGGCCTCGTGGGCTACGAGATGGCTCTTCTGGTGGATCGCGCGGGCAGTGTCCTCACCCCGGACCTGCGTGCGGAGCTGCAGGGAAGTCTTCTCAACTAGCAGACAGGCAGTGCGTTTCGCGCCATCGCACCATAGGGTGCGGTGGCGCGGTCCCACAGGGAGCACTGCGCACTTGGAGTCGGAGGAGGAAACGTGACAACACCCGGAGGACATCCCTATGGCGGCCCGCAGCAGCCGCAGGGTGGGCACGACCAGAACCGCTTCAACTTCCCGTCTGCTCCCAGTCGGCCTGTGTCGGAGCACAACCCCTATCAGCAGCCGTACGGACAGCCCCCGCAGTACCAGCAGCCACAGGTGCCCCCGCAGCAGCAGCCGCGCGCCGCGCGCCAGCCCGCTCCCAAGGCCCACAATCCGCTGGTGCGCCCGTACGCGATGACCGGCGGCCGTACCCGGCCGCGCTACCAGCTCGCCATCGAGGCGCTGGTCAGTACCACGGCCGATCCCGCGCGGTTGCAAGGGCAGCTGCCCGAGCACCAGCGCATCTGCCGTCTGTGCCAGGAGATCAAATCCGTCGCGGAGATCTCGGCACTTCTCTCCATTCCTCTTGGTGTCGCCCGCATCCTCGTCGCCGACCTGGCGGAGGCGGGCCTTGTCGCCATTCATCAGCCCGGCGGCGACGAGTCTGCCGGCGGCCAGCCAGATGTGACACTGCTCGAAAGGGTGCTCAGTGGACTTCGCAAGCTCTAGCGGCGGAGCGGCTCCTCGCTCCACCACCTCCGCGAAGATCGTGGTGGCGGGCGGCTTCGGCGTGGGCAAGACCACGTTCGTCGGCGCGGTCTCCGAGATCAACCCGCTGCGCACCGAAGCCGTCATGACCAGCGCCTCCGCCGGGATCGACGACCTCACCCACACGGGCGACAAGACGACCACCACGGTCGCCATGGACTTCGGCCGCATCACCCTGGACCAGGACCTGATCCTGTACCTCTTCGGCACACCGGGCCAGGACCGCTTCTGGTTCATGTGGGACGACCTCGTCCGAGGCGCCATCGGCGCGATCGTGCTCGTCGACACCCGCCGCCTCGCCGACTGCTTCCCCGCCGTCGACTACTTCGAGAACAGCGGCCTGCCGTTCGTGATCGCGCTCAACGGCTTCGAGGGACACCAGCCGTACACCCCGGAGGAAGTCCGCGAGGCCCTCCAGATCGGCCCGGACGCCCCGATCATCACCACCGACGCCCGCCACCGCGCGGACGCCAAGAGCGCACTCATCACGCTCGTCGAGCACGCCCTCATGGCGCGGCTGCGCTAGCGGCCCCCGCAGCACACGAAGGCCCCCGCGTCCGGGACGCGGGGGCCTTCGGCGTTGCCCCGGAGCCTGTCGCCGGCCCGCGGGGCGCTCAGCGGCGCTCAGGGGCTTACCGGGGCATGCGGGAGGCCCCGCACCCCTTGAGGGTGCGGGGCCTCCCGGTACGGAGCCTCGCGGGGCTCAGCCCTGCCAGCTGTGCGGGGCGCGGAAGCCCGGCGTGCGCTCCAGGCGGCGCCAGCCGGCCTGGGAGCGGGGGGTGCGGGCGGGGGCGGTCTCCGGGGTGGCGGCGGCGCGGGCCAGCAGGATCGCGGTGATCGCGGCCAGTTCCTCGGGGGCAGCGTTGCCCTTTTCGACGCGGAGCAGGGTGTCGGTGCTCATCGGTGGCGTGTCTCCTCTTACTGCGGCGGGTTGCCGTGCTTGCGGGACGGCAGGTCGGCGTGCTTGTTGCGGAGCATCGCGAGGGCGCTGATGAGGGTCCCGCGGGTCTCGGCGGGGTCGATCACGTCGTCGACGAGGCCGCGCTCGGCCGCGTAGTACGGGTGCATCAGCTCGGCCTTGTACTCCTTGACCATGCGGGTGCGCATGGCCTCCGGGTCCTCGGCGTCCGCGATCTGCTTGCGGAAGATGACGTTGGCCGCGCCCTCGGCGCCCATGACGGCGATCTCGTTGGTGGGCCAGGCGTAGGTGATGTCGGCGCCGATGGACTGGGAGTCCATGACGATGTACGCGCCGCCGTAGGCCTTGCGCAGGATCAGCGAGATCCGCGGGACGGTGGCGTTGCAGTACGCGTACAGCAGCTTGGCGCCGTGGCGGATGATGCCGCCGTGCTCCTGGTCGACGCCCGGCAGGAAGCCGGGTACGTCCAGAAGGGTGATGATCGGGATGTTGAACGCGTCGCAGAGCTGGACGAAGCGGGCCGCCTTCTCCGAGGCGTGGATGTCGAGCACGCCCGCGAGGTGGCCGGGCTGGTTGGCCACGATGCCGACGACCTGGCCGTCGAGCCGGGCCAGGGCGCAGATGATGTTGCGCGCCCAGCGCTCGTGGATCTCCAGGACGTCGCCCTCGTCGACGAGTTCCTCGATGACCTTGAGCATGTCGTACGGGCGGTTGCCGTCCGCGGGCACCAGGTCCAGCAGGACCTCCGAGCGCCGGCCCGGGGGGTCGGACGTCTCGTGGACCGGGGGGTTCTCGCGGTTGTTGGAGGGCAGCATCGAGATCAGGTAGCGGACCTCGGAGATGCAGGTCTCCTCGTCGTCGTACGCGAAGTGCGCGACGCCGGAGGTCTCGGCGTGGACGTCCGCGCCGCCGAGGCCGTTCTGGGTGATCTCCTCGCCCGTCACCGCGCGGACCACGTCGGGTCCGGTGATGAACATCTGCGAGGTGTCCCGGACCATGAAGACGAAGTCGGTCAGGGCCGGGGAGTAGGCGGCGCCGCCCGCGCAGGGGCCCAGCATGACCGAGATCTGCGGGATGACGCCCGAGGCGCGGGTGTTGCGCTGGAAGATGCCGCCGTAGCCGGCGAGGGCGGAGACGCCCTCCTGGATGCGGGCGCCGGCGCCGTCGTTGAGGGAGACCAGCGGGGCGCCGGCCGCGATGGCCATGTCCATGATCTTGTGGATCTTCGTGGCGTGGGCCTCGCCCAGCGCGCCGCCGAAGATCCGGAAGTCGTGCGCGTAGACGAAGACCGTGCGGCCCTCGACCGTGCCCCATCCGGTGATGACACCGTCGGTGTACGGCTTCTTGTTCTCCAGGCCGAAGCCGGTCGCCCGGTGGCGGCGCAGCTGCTCGACCTCCCGGAAGGAACCCTCGTCGAGGAGCAGGGCGATCCGCTCACGGGCGGTCAGCTTGCCCTTGGCGTGCTGGGTCTCGGTCGCCCGGTCACTGGGGCCGCGCCGCGCCTGCTCGCGCAGCGAGTGCAGCTCGGCCACGCGCCCGCGGGCGTCCGTGGGCTCGCTCGGGGTCTGGTCCACAACGGTCATGTACCGACCTTACGAAGCGAGGGGTGAAAAACCTCCGTTGATTCCGCACAGTCTCGGGTGTCTTCCGCTGTCCGGCCCGCACAGAAGGGCTCGGCGATGCGCGGACTCCGCCATACGGGGGACGGCTCCTTTGTCGATCCCCGACAAAGAGGGATGCCGCCCATCCAGGAAGTTGAAATTTGAACGGAATGGGTCTAGCGTCATCCTCGTTGAAGTCGTTGAAGATTCAACAGATACGCAGGACGTGCAGGACACCACAAAGGAGCAAGCCATGGGCCTCTTCACCCGCCGCAGCCAGGACACCGCCACCGCCACCGCCGTCGCCACGCTCGACGTGGACCCGGCCCTCGCCGCGCTCACCGGTGACTACGTCATCGACGCCTCCCACAGCAGCATCGGCTTCACCGTGCGCCACGCCATGGTGACCAACGTCCGCGGCAGCTTCGGCGAGCACGAGGGCATCCTGCACCTCGACGGCTCGGACCCGTCGCGCTCCACCGCCTCCATCGACGTCACCATCGCCTCCGTCGGCACCGGCATCGCCGACCGCGACGGCCACCTCCTGAGCGGCGACTTCTTCGACGCCGAGCGCTTCCCCCTGATGACGTTCCGCTCCACCTCGGCGGCCCGGCTCGGCGGCGACGCGTACCGCATCACCGGTGAGCTGACGATCAAGGACGTCACCCGCCCGCTCGCCATCGACCTGGAGTTCGCCGGATCCGCCACGGACGTCTACGGCAACGAGCGCGTCGGCTTCGAGGGCTCGGCCGAGATCCTGCGCTCCGACTGGGGCCTGACGTGGAACGCGGCCCTGGAGGCCGGCGGCGTGATGGTCAGCGACAAGGTGAAGCTGACCTTCGACATCTCCGCCATCAAGCAGGCCTGACCCGCCGGACCGGCCCCCGGGGGCGGTTACCAGCCGCCCCCGCCGTCGAAACCGCCGCCGCCGCCGAAGTCCCCGCCGCCGAAGTCGGACGGGTTGAAGTCGGCCCCGGACACGTCCCCGCCCTCGAAACCGCTCCCCGCTCCGCCGAAGTCCGAGGCGTAGGCGGGACCGGCCATCATCGACCCGAGCATCGTGCCCATCAGCAGACCCGGCAGCATCCCGCCGCCGAAGTAGCCTCCGGCCCAGGGACCGTACGCCGGGCCAGCGTCGTAGTAGGGCCTCGGCCCCAGCTCGGTGTCCACGGTGCGGACCGCCGGATCGAGCCCGTCGCGCAGTCGTACGGCGTCCGCCGCGCAGACCGGGACGGTACGGGCGGCCCCGGCGGGCGGTGCCCACGCCGCCTCCTCGGTGCTCGGCCCGTGCCGGGGGTCGAAGAAGCAGGGCGCGCGGCGCTCGGGCACCGGCCTGCCCTGACGGCGCGCGTCGAGGCTGGCCAGGGCGTAACGGCCGTCCTCCAGCGCCTGGGTGACCCCCTTGACCTCTTCCGGCCGCTGGACGGAGGCCATGATCTGCTTGGCCTTCTCGTAGGAGTCGAGCCCGTGCTCGTAGTCCTTGCGCATGGCGTCGTCCGCGCCGGGCTCGCCGGGGTGGAAGTCGAGCCGCTCCAGCTCCTCGCCGAAGGCCGTGATGTCCTCGTCCACGACAACGCCCAGACGGGCGACCGCCTCGTGCCGGGCCTCTTCCTTCTTCTTCCGGTTCCGCCTGACCAGCGCGTACGCACCGCCACCGCCGACCAACGCCACCGCGCCGAGCGCGATCAGCCCGCCGACCGGGGCGCCCTCGCCGGCTCCGGTCGTGCCCCAGGAGGCGGGGGCGGAACCCTTGGCCTGGCCGAGGGCCTGGTCCACGAAGGTGTTCAGCTGGGTCGTCGCGTCGACCGGGCCGCCGGTCTTCACCGCCTCGGAGAGGTTCTGGACGGCGTAGCCCGGCATGACGGTCCGGTCGGCGGCGGCCCGGAAGCCGTCGCCGAGGCGGATCGCGTACAGCCCGGTGATGCCGGTCTCGGCGCGGACCGCCGCGAGGACCTTGTCCTGCGGGAACTCTGCGGCGGCCGGCAGCACGGCGACGAACACCGGCTTCCCGGCGTCCTCGATCTTCTCCGCGAGCGCGTCCGCCGCGGCCGGGGGCAACTGCGCCCCGACCCGCGGATCGACGTAGACCGGGCCCTTCTTGAGGGCCTCCGCGACGGCGGCGGTCCCGGTGGCGGCCGACGCCTGCGGGGCGGCCACCACCAGGGCGGGCGCCGACAGGGCCAGCAGCAGACCGGCCAGCAACGGTCCGGATCGTGCGGATATCAGCCTGGTCCTCATACTCACGACGCTACCCGAACCGGTACTTTCCCGTGTGAGCAGGACATAAGGCTCCGCTGCCGCCGCCCGGGCGGCTACTCGGCCGGTTCCACACCCGCGTGCAGGAGGCCGTAGGTGTAGGCGTCCTCCAGGGCCTGCCAGGACGCCGCGATCACGTTCTCGGCGACGCCGACGGTCGACCATTCGCGGACGCCGTCCGTCGTCGCGATCAGGACGCGGGTCGTGGACTCCGTGCCGTGCGTGCCCTCCAAAATGCGGACCTTGTAGTCCACCAGCTCGAACTTGGCCAGCTGGGGGTAGAACCGTTCCAGCGCCACCCGCAGGGCCCGGTCCAGGGCGTTGACCGGGCCGTTGCCCTCCGCCGTGGCGACGATCCGCTCGCCCTTGGCGCGCAGCTTGACCGTGGCCTCGTTGGCGTGGATGCCGTCCGGGCGGTCCTCGACGATCGCGCGCCAGGACTCCGTACGGAAGTACCGCCGGGCGCGGCCCTCGACCTCGGCGCGGAGCAGCAGCTCGAAGGAGGCGTCGGCGGCCTCGTACGTGTAGCCGCGCAGCTCCCGCTCCTTGACCCGCTCGACGACCCGGGAGATCAGCGCGCGGTCCCCGCCGAGGTCGACGCCGAGCTCCTTGCCCTTGAGCTCGATGGAGGCCCGGCCGGCCATGTCGGAGACCAGCATCCGCATGGTGTTGCCGACCCGCGCGGGGTCGATGTGCTGGTAGAGGTCCGGGTCGACCTTGATGGCCGAGGCGTGCAGGCCCGCCTTGTGCGCGAAGGCGGAGACGCCGACGTACGGCTGGTGCGTGGAGGGGGTGAGGTTCACGACCTCGGCGATGGCGTGCGAGATGCGGGTCATCTCGGCGAGGGCGCCGTCGGGGAGCACCCGGCGCCCGTACTTGATCTCCAGGGCGGCGACGACGGGGAAGAGGTTGGCGTTGCCGACGCGCTCGCCGTAGCCGTTCGCCGTGCACTGCACGTGGGTGGCGCCCGCGTCGACGGCGGCGAGGGTGTTGGCGACGGCGCAGCCGGTGTCGTCCTGGGCGTGGATGCCCAGGCGGGCGCCGGTGTCCGCGAGGACGGTGGCGACGGTGGCCGTCACCTGGGCGGGCAGCATGCCGCCGTTGGTGTCGCAGAGGATGACGACGTCGGCGCCGGCCTCGTGGGCGGTGCGCACGACGGACTTCGCGTACTCGGGGTTGGCGCGGTAGCCGTCGAAGAAGTGCTCGCAGTCGACGAAGACGCGGCGGCCCTCGGCGACCAGGTGGGAGACGGTGTCGCGGACCATCTCCAGGTTCTCTTCGAGGGTGGTGCGCAGGGCCAGCTCGACGTGGCGGTCGTGGGACTTGGCGACGAGCGTGATCACCGGGGCGCCGGAGGCCAGCAGGGCCCGCACCTGCGGGTCGTCGGCCGCCGAGCCGCCGGCCCGGCGGGTGGCTCCGAAGGCGACGAGCCGGGCGTTCTTGAAGTCGATCTCAGCCCGGGCGCGGGCGAAGAACTCGGTGTCGCGGGGGTTGGCGCCGGGCCAGCCGCCCTCGATGAAGCCCACTCCGAAGTCGTCCAGGTGCCGGGCGATCGTCAGCTTGTCGGCGACCGTGAGGTTGATGCCTTCGCGCTGGGCGCCGTCGCGCAGCGTGGTGTCGAAGACATGGAAGCTGTCGTCGAGGACCTCTGCGACCTCTGTCGTCGTCATGCTGATCTGACTCCTGTCGGATGAGTGGGTCCGGATGTCCGGGATCCACTGCCCCCATCATCGCGCGCGGCCCGGTCCCGGCAGGGATGGAGCCGGGAAACGAAAAAACCCCTCGCGGGTAGCGAGAGGTCTGCGCGCGGGTCTGGGGCACGGTGGCCGCTTCCCGCGAAGTTCTTCCGCGGTTCAGCGGCCACTGGGGACCGGCGCGCTGCTGGCGATAATCATGAGCTGAGCAGGCACGCCCGCAGTGTGCCACACCGGCGCCGGTCCGCGGACACGGATCTCAGCATCCGGGCATCCGGGCATCGGGTATCCGGACACGCGGCCCCCCGGGCGTCCGGCGTCCGGGCGGCGGGTCGGGTCATGCCGGTGCGTGCGGGATCAGGGTGTCGTCCAGGAACTCCTGCACGTGGGTGAGGATCGCGGCGCGGTCCAGCGTCGGAAGTCCGACCGCCAGCTGGATGCTGAAGCCGTCGAGGAGGGCGCGGATGCGGGCCGCCACGCGGTCGGCGTCCACGGGCCGGAACTCGCCGCGCGAGATGCCCTCGGCGAGCAGCGCCACCAGGTCGCGGTGCCAGGCGCCCTCGATGGCCGCCTGGCGGTCGCGCTCCTGGGGGCCCGCGTTCTGCGAGCGGTTCCAGACCTCCAGCCAGAGCGTCCAGTGCGGGTCGCGGGCCCGGGTGGGGACGTACAGGTCGACGTAAGCGCGCAGGCGCTCGGCCACCGGCCCGCGGCGGGACAGCAGCCCCCGGCGCTCGGTGCCGAGCGCCGCCTCGCTCCACTCCAGGGTCTGCAGCAGAAGCTCGTCCTTGCTGCCGAAGTAGTAGAGGAGGTGTCCGCTGCTCATGCCGACCTCGCGGCCGAGGCCCGCCATGGTCAGGCCTTCGAGGCCCCGCTCGGCGATCGTGGCCATGGCGGCGACGAGTACGTCCTCGCGCGGGGGCGCGTTCTTGCGCGCCGCCCGTACCGGTACTCCACCCGCCACCATGGACCCACTCCTCGTCGGTCAGACCTTCGGCTGTTGCTGGGTGATGCAGTGGATACCGCCACCCCCGGCGAAAATCGTACGTGCGTCAACCAGTGTCACGGTCCGCTCGGGGAACAGTCCGCGGAAGATCTCGGCGGCCTCCTCGTCGCGCGGGTCGTCGAAGGAGCACAGGACCACGCCGCCGTTGCACAGGTAGTGGTTGATGTAGGAGTAGTCCACCCACTCCCCGTCCTCCTCCAGCACGGTCGGCGCGGGTACCTCCACGACCTCCAGCCGGCGGCCCCGCGCGTCGGTGGACGCCCGCAGGAGCGCGGCGATGGCCTTGCAGCGCTCGTGGTCCGGGTGGGCCGGGTCGGGCTGGGTGTGCACCATCACCACGCCGGGGCGGGCGAAGGCGGCGACGATGTCGACGTGGCCCTGGGTCCCGTAGGTGCCGTAGTCGCCGGCCAGACCGTACGGCAGCCAGATCGCCTTGGTCGTGCCGAGGTGCGCGTGGATCTCGGCCTCGACCTGGCGCCGGGTCCAGCCGGGGTTGCGGCCCTCGCCCAGCTGCACGGTGTCGGTGAGCAGGACGGTGCCCTCGCCGTCGACGTGGATGGCGCCGCCCTCGTTGACGAGCGCGGTGCTGTAGGTGCGGCTGCCGACGACGTCCGAGACGTGCCGGGCGACCTTCTCGTCGTGGTCCCAGCGGGCCCACTCCTGGGCGCCCCAGCCGTTGAAGGTCCAGTCGACGGCGGCCAGTTCGCCGCCTTCGTTGGTGACGAAGGTCGGGCCGATGTCCCGCATCCAGGCGTCGTCGAGCTCGCGCTCGACCAGCTGGACCCCGTCGCCGACCACCGCGCGGGCGGACGCGGTGTCGCCCGGGCGGACCACGAGGGTCACGGGCTCGTACGCGGCGACCGCGCGGGCGACGGCCCCCCAGGCCTCGCGGGCCGCGGCCAGCTCCTCCTCGGTGGTGAAGGTCGGGTTCGGGGAGGGCCAGGCCATCCAGGTGCGCTCGTGGGGGGCCCACTCGGCGGGCATCCGGAATCCGGCGTCGGCGGGCTTGCCGGTGGGGACGGGCTGTGCAGCGGTCATGGCGGGGGTCCTTAGGGGCAGGGCCGGTTTACAGGAAGTACAGGCGGTTGAGGGAGACCGAATCGGCGGCTTCGGAGCGCAGCGGTTCGCCGTCCAGGGAGACGAGCCCGCTGGCCGCGTCCACGTCGACCGCGCCCACCCGCGAGTTGAGGAGCAGGTCCCCCGGGCCGATCCCGCGGGTGCCGCGGACGGTGACCCGGCGGCGGCGGGTCGGCATCTCGTCGCCGCCGAGCGCGGCGGCGGCCGCCGAGACGAAGGCGACGGAGATGTCGGCCGCGGTGGCCCCGTACGAGCCGAACTGCGGGCCGAGCACCAGGGGTTCGCAGGTGTCGGTGGCGGCGTTGGGGTCGCCGGTGACGCCGTAGGCGGGGAAGCCGGACTTGAGGACGAGCTGCGGCTTGGCACCGAAGAAGGGCGGGCGCCACAGGACGATGTCGGCGAGTTTGCCGACCTCGATCGAGCCGATCTCGTGCGCCAGGCCGTGGGCGATGGCCGGGTTGATGGTCAGCTTCGCCATGTAGCGCAGCACCCGGGCGTTGTCGTCGCCCTCCCCGTCACCGGCCAGCGGGCCCAGCTCGCCCTTCATCTTCGCCGCCATCGCGAAGGTCCGCCGGATCGTCTCCCCCGCCCGCCCCATGCCCTGCGCGTCGGAGGAGGTGATGCCGATCGCCCCGAGGTCGTGCAGGACGTCCTCGGCCCCCATCGTCCCGGCGCGGATCCGGTCACGGGCCATCGCCGCGTCACCCGGCAGGTCCGGCTTCAGGTCGTGGACCGAGACGATCATCCCGTAGTGCTCGGCGACCGCGTCCCGCCCGAACGGCAGCGTCGGATTGGTCGAGGAGCCGATCACGTTCGCCACGCCGGCCATCTTCAGCACGTTCGGCACGTGCCCGCCGCCACAGCCCTCGATGTGGAACGCGTGGATCGTCCGCCCGTCCAGCACCCGCAGGGTGTCCTCCACCGACAGGCACTCGTTCAGCCCGTCACTGTGCAGCGCCACCTGTACGTCGTGCTCCTCCGCCACCCGCAACGCCGTATCCAGCGCGCGCGTGTGGGCGCCCATGTCCTCGTGGACCTTGAACCCGCACGCACCGCCCTCGGCGAGCGCCTCCACCAGCGGAGCCGGGTCCGAGGAGGAACCGCGGGCGAGGAAGCCGATGTTCACCGGCCAGGCGTCGAAGGCGTTGAAGGCGTGCTTCAGCGCCCACGGGGAGTTGACGCCGACGCCCCAGACGGGGCCGAACTCCTGGCCGATGACGGTAGTGACGCCCGCGGCGAGCGAGGCCTCCATGATCCGCGGGGAGAGCAGGTGGACGTGGGTGTCCACCGCGCCCGCGGTGGCGATCAGGCCCTCGCCGGAGACGATCGAGGTGCCGGTGCCGACGACGACGTCGACGCCGTCGAGGGTGTCGGGGTTCCCGGCCCGCCCGATCGCGTGGATCCGGCCCTCGCGGATGCCGATGGACACCTTGCGGATGCCCAGCACGGCGTCGATGACCAGAACGTTGCTGATCACCACATCGCACGTGTCACGGACGGCCGCCGCCTTCAGGTGCAGCCCGTCCCGCGCCGTCTTCCCGAAACCCGCCAGGAACTCGTCCCCCGGTCGCTGCGCGTCGGACTCCACCCGGACGGTGAGCCCCGAATCACCCAGCCGGACCCGGTCCCCGGCCCGCGGGCCGAAGACGGAGGCGTACTCGTGCGGGTCGATGTGCCGGCTGCCGGGGGCGCAGTGGTCGCTGTGGGGGGTCTGGCGGCTCATGCGGGGTTTCCTTCCGGGCGGGCCGTGGGGCCGGGGGCAGCTCCGTGGGGACCGGGGGCGCTGCCGGGTCCGCCGGGGGCGGAGGGGCCGGCAGGGCTCCTGGGGTCGGTGGGGTCCGTGGGGTCCGTGCGACCGGCCGATTCCGCCGTACCGTCCGGATCCGGATCCGTCGGGTCCGCGCCGAGGTAGCCGCAGGCCGCGGCCCGGCGCAGGGCCTCCCGCTTCGCGCCCGGAGCGTCCAGCGGGCCGTCGACCAGACCCGCGAAGCCGATCGCGATGCGCCCGCCGCCGATCGGGACCAGCCCGACCTCGCCCTCCCCGTGCGGGTCGAACCGCACGGACGAGCCGGCGGGCACGCACAGCCGCATGCCGTAGGCGGCGGCCCGGTCGAAGTCCAGGCGCGGGTTGGCCTCGAAGAAATGGAAGTGCGAGGTGACGCTCACCGGCACGGGGGCGGTGTTGCGCACCCGAAGGTGGAGGACGGGCTCCGGCTGCGGCACGCCCGGCCCGGGCACCACGGCGCCCGGGGCGTCGTCGCCGAGCGGGACGGCGCCCCGGATGGGGGCCGATACGACCGCGAGGCGCGATCCGTCGTCGAAGACGGCTTCCACGTGCACCTCGGTGACCACGTCGGAGACGCCGGGAAGGACGTCGTCCGGGCCCAGCACCGAGCGGGCCTCCTCGATGGCCTCCGCCAGCCGCTTCCCGTCGCGCGCCGCCTCGCAGACCGTGTCCGCGATCAGCGCGGTGGCCTCCGGGACGTTGAGCTTCAGGCCACGGGCCCGTCGGGCCCTCGCCAGTTCCGCAGCGCTGCGGAGCAGCAGCCGGTCGCGCTCCGTAGGGGTCAGCCGCACGCCGATCCACCACCTCTTGAGTCGATGGGTTAGAGCATCACTCTAACTCTTCATCTCCTGGGAGGGAATCATTGACCTGACCTACGGGCGTGCGTCACATTGAGTGTCGCTCAAACACTGTGCAACCACCCCCTGCCCTGCCAAGGGAGTCCCCCATGCCCATCGAACAGCGCGGAGTCGACACCATCCCCGAGGAGGAGCGGACGAGCGGTCCCCGTGACCTGATCTCGATCCTGCTCGGCTCCAACCTCTGCCTCGGCGTGATCGTCTTCGGCTGGCTGCCCCCGTCCTTCGGGCTGGGGCTGTGGCCCTCGGTCACCGCCATCGTGACCGGCACCCTCGTCGGCATCGCCTTCACCGCGCCGCTCGCGCTCGTCTCCCTGCGCACCGGCACCAACCTCTCCACCTCCAGCGGCGCCCCAGTTCGGCGTCCGCGGCCGCCTCGTCGGCTCGGTGGTCGGCCTGCTGCTCTCGCTCGGCTACACCGCCCTGACCCTGTGGATCGGCGGCGACGTGATGGCCGGCGTCCTCTCCCGGCTCACCGGGCTCCCG
Source organism: Streptomyces sp. NPDC058701 (assembly GCF_042715295.1). Classification (NCBI taxonomy): domain Bacteria; kingdom Bacillati; phylum Actinomycetota; class Actinomycetes; order Kitasatosporales; family Streptomycetaceae; genus Streptomyces; species Streptomyces sp. NPDC058701. The sequence goes on from NZ_JBHXSY010000009.1 coordinate 159,334, forward strand.
GACACCGGGCTCACGCGGGCCGCGATGTACGGCGCGCTGGCCGTGTGCACCGTCGTCGGGGCCGTCTTCGGCTACCGGCTGCTCCTGCGCGTGAGCAAGGTGCTGTCCGTCGGGATGCTGGTGCTGCTCGCGGCCGGCGTGTTCGCCTACTCCGGCGACTTCACCGCCGCCGCGCCGCCGGACACCCCGTACCTGCTCGGCTCGTTCTGGCCGACCTGGCTGCTGGCCACCGTCGCCGCCGGCCTCAGCGGCCCCGTCGCGTTCATCACGCTGCTCGGCGACTACACGCGTTACGTCTCACCCCGCCGGCACGGCTCCCGCTCGGTGCTCCGGGCCACCGCCCTCGGCCTGCTCGCCGGCCTGCTGATCCCCCAGCTGTTCGGCACCTTCACCGCGCTCGCCGCCCGGGCCGGCGCCGAGTACGCCGGACCCCTCGTGGCCGCCGCGCCCTCCTGGTACCTGGTTCCGCTGCTGGCCGCGGCCGCGGGCGGTTCGGTGGGCAACGCCGGGCTGATGCTCTACTCCATGGGCCTCGACCTCGACGCGATCGTCCCCCGGGCCACGCGCACCACGGCCACCCTGGCCGCAGCGGTGGTCGCCACCGCCTTCGTCTTCGTCGGCTCCTTCGGATGGAACGCGCAGGCCGCGATGACCTCTTTCGTCCTGCTGCTGACCGCGGTCGGCACCCCCTGGGCCGTGATCACCCTGATCGGTTACGCGCGCTGCCGCGGGCAGTACGACGCCGAAGCCCTCCAGGTCTTCAACCGCCGCTCGGTCGGCGGGGTCTACTGGTACCGCGGCGGCTGGAACCCGCGCGCCACCGCATCCTGGGCGATCGGCGCCGGGGTCGGGCTGCTCGCCGTGACCACCCCGTTCTACGAGGGCCCGCTGCTGGCCCTGACCGGCGGAGTGGACTGCTCCTTCGTCCTGTCCGGCCTGGCCGGCGGCCTCGCGTACGCCGCCCTGACCCCCGGCGCCTCCCCGGCCCCGGCGTCTGCCGGGGACCCGGCGGTGCGGACGGCGGCCTGAGCCCCGCCCCGTACGACGAGGGCCCGCGCCACCGGAGCTTCCGGGGGTGCGGGCCCTCGTACGCGGGCCGGCGTACGCCGACAGTCACACGCGGGCGGTCTAGCCGAGCGGGTGCATCCAGCCGTGCGGGTCGGCGGCGTGGCCGGTCTGGAGCTCCAGCAGCGCCTTGCGCAGGCGCATGGTGACCCGGCCGGGCTCGCCGTCGCCCTGGGTCCAGTCGGCGCGCTCGGACTTGACCGAGCCGACCGGGGTGATGACGGCGGCGGTGCCGCAGGCGAACACCTCGGTGAGAGTGCCGTTCTCGTTGTCGCGCTTCCAGTCCTCGGTGGTGATCCGGCCCTCTTCGGCGGTGTAGCCGAGGTCGCGGGCGATGGTGAGGAGGGAGTCGCGGGTGATGCCCGGAAGGAGCGAGCCGGTGGGCTCGGGGGTGACGATGCGGTCGCCGTACACGAAGTACAGGTTCATCCCGCCCATCTCCTCGATCCAGCGGTGCTCGACGGCGTCGAGCCAGACCACCTGGTCGCAGCCGTGCGAGGCGGCCTGGGCCTGGGCGACGAGGGACGCCGCGTAGTTGCCGCCGGTCTTGGCGGCGCCGGTGCCGCCCTTGACGGCGCGCACGTAGTCCTCGGAGAGCCACACGGAGACGGGCTTGACGCCGCCCGGGAAGTAGGCGCCGGCGGGCGAGGCGATGACGATGAAGAGGAACTCGTTGGCCGGGCGGACGCCCAGGCCGACCTCGGACGCGAACATGAACGGCCGCAGGTACAGCGAGGCCTCGCCGGAGTCCGGGACCCAGGCGCGGTCCTGCGTGATCAGGGCGTCGCACGCCGAGATGAACAGGTCGACGGGCAGCTCCGGCATGGCCATGCGGCGGGCGGAGGCCTGGAAGCGCTCGGCGTTGGCCTCGGGGCGGAAGGTGGCCACGGTGCCGTCGGGCTGGCGGTAGGCCTTCAGGCCCTCGAAGATCGTCTGCGCGTAGTGCAGGGTCATGTTCGCCGGGTCGATCGACAGCGGGGCGTACGGGACCAGCTCGGCGTCGTGCCAGCCGCGGCCCTCGGTCCACTTGATCGTCACCATGTTGTCGGTGAAGTGGCGGCCGAATCCGGGGCTGGCCAGGATCGCCTCGCGCTCCGCGTCGGACAGCGGGTTCGAGGAGGGCTTGAGCTCGATCGTGGGCGTCGTCATGAGTGCTTGTCCTTCACCGTTGTGTATGGCGGACCGCGCTCATGCGTACTAGGACGTCCGAGCTTCCCCGTATTCAGCGGCCTCGCGTTCGATTATCGCGCGCGCGGGGACTTCGGTGAAACGGAGGGATTGCGGCCCAGGGGAGATGGTGACACCCGGGGCCGCACAGGAAAAGCCGCCGGGGCGTCGATCGCGACCCGGCGGCTTCCTGGAGGTGGAGCGGCCGGGTCAGCCGGCTACGCGAGCGGCGAGGGCGTCGCCGATGGCGTCGGTGGAGCGGAAGGTCCCGTCGCGCTCCGCGAGGTCGGCGGAGACGGCGTCCTCGATGCGGGCGGCCTGGGCCTCGTAGCCCAGGTGGCGCAGCAGGAGGGCGACGGAGAGGATCGTCGCGGTCGGGTCGGCCTTGCCGGTGCCCGCGATGTCCGGGGCCGAGCCGTGGACGGGCTCGAACATGGACGGGAAGGCGCCGGTCGGGTTGACGTTCCCGGACGCGGCCAGGCCGATCCCGCCGGTCACGGCGGCGGCCAGGTCGGTGAGGATGTCACCGAAGAGGTTGTCCGTGACGATGACGTCGAAGCGCTCCGGCTGGGTGACGAAGAAGATCGTCGCGGCGTCGACGTGCAGGTAGTCGGTGGTGACCTCGGGGTACTCGCGGCCGACCGTGTCGAAGATGTTCTTCCACAGGTGACCCGCGTACACGAGGACGTTGTTCTTGTGGACCAGCGTCAGCTTCTTGCGGGGACGGGCGTTCGCCCGCTCGTACGCGTCGCGGACGACGCGCTCGACGCCGTACGCGGTGTTGATGCTGACCTCGGTGGCCACCTCGGCGGGGGTGCCGGTGCGCAGGGAGCCGCCGTTGCCGGTGTACGGACCCTCGGTGCCCTCGCGGACCACGACGAAGTCGATCTCCGGACGGCCGGCCAGCGGGGTGGCCGTGTTCGGGAAGAGCTTCGACGGGCGCAGGTTGATGAAGTGGTCGAACGCGAAGCGGAGCTTCAGCAGCAGACCGCGCTCCAGCACGCCGGACGGGACCGAGGGGTCGCCGATGGCGCCCAGCAGGATCGCGTCGTGGTGCTTGAGGGCCTCCAGCTCCGCGTCCGGGAGGGTCTCACCGGTGCGGTGCCAGCGCTGGGCCCCGAGATCGTATTGCCTGGTCTCCAGCTTCACATCCTGGGGCAGGACCGCGGTAAGGACCTTGAGTCCCTGAGCCACGACTTCCTGGCCGATGCCATCACCGGGGATCACTGCGAGATTGATGCTGGTCGACATGGCGAAACCGTACTCCGTGTCCCAGCCCTCAGACACATTGCGTCCACCATGTGGACCATCGTGAACGCAACGTGTCGGGGCGACGGCGGGGCGAAGGCCTGCTCAGCGGGCCTGCCGGCCTCAGTGGCCGGTCGAGCCGCCGTTGTCGCGACGGTCCAGCGCACGCTGCAGGGCGGCGGCGGCGTTCTTGCGGTCGGAGTCCGCCGTGGAGGAGTGGCGGACACGGCGGACGGCAGCGGTGGTGGGGGTCATGGTGATCGACTCCTTGAGATCACGGCGTGGCGGGGCCACGGATGAGGGGTTCCTTCAAGGCGCCGGAAGAGGCGGGGAGCGGTGCGCCGCAGGGGTTGCCTGCCGGGGGCGCGCGCTCACGACCGCCATTCGCCGGATCGGCGAGACGTTCGGCTCCTACAAAGCTAGGCCAGGTCCGGCTGTATGTCTCCGCACTTACTCGGACTTCCTACTATCTGAGACGCCCGACCCGCCCGCGGGCCCCCGGCCGCAGGTCCGTTTCAGCCCCTCGCGGAGCGGAGTTCCCTGATCAGAGCCCTGCCCCTGCGGGAGGCAGCCGATTCCGGTGTGGTGACGTATCCCACCTGCCTCACCGGCCGCGGAGAGCCCGGACCGGTGATCTCCCCGCCCATCCGGAGGGCTCGATCGACGTGCTGCGCGACTACGGGCGGCGTCGTCCGGGTCGGCCCCGTGTCGACGCACGACGGCGACCGGTCCCCCGCCGCGCCCGAGCGTCTCGGGGTCGCGGCGGCGGCTACAGCACGTCCCCGTTGCGCCAGTCGAAGTCGAGCCGCCCGCCGGGGTCCGGCAGGGCCGCGCCGGGCGGCGCCCACACGTAGGTGGACCCCTCCTCCCCGGCGAGCCGCTGCGGCCCGCCCGGGCCGAGGACCCCGAGCCGCCCGCCCCACACGCTCCAGCCGCGCCCCGCGTACAGGCCGGCCCCGTCCTCGGACGCCGACAGCGCCCCGAGCACGTAGGCCCGCCCGATGACCCGCTCGAGCCCGTCCATGACCAGGGCGCCGAGCCCCTGACGGCGCCGGTCGGCCCGTACGGCGACGGCCTCCACGTACCCCGTCCGCAGCGCCCGCCCGCGGTGCACGGCCCGCCGCTGGACGACGCTCCCGTGCGCGGCGAGCCGCCCGTCCGGGTCCCGCACCAGGACGTGCACGCCGCCGAGCGCGTGCTCGAAGTCCTCCTCCCCGAAGTCCCCGCCGAAGGCGCCGAACAGCAGGTCCCGGATCTGCCCGAGCTCCTCCGCGGTCAGCTCGGAGGTGTGGACGGTCCGGGTGCTCATCGCTGCTCCAGCCAGTCGGTGTTCCAGGAGGGGAGGTCCGGGCTCTCGGGCCCGTGACAGCCCGTCACGCGACCGTACCAAGGACCGCATTGCGGACGCCGCGCGCTTTCCACCGGCCGGATTCGGCCGACGCGACTCTGGCGGTCTGGACCATTGCGTCGGCAGACTCGCCCCATGTCGCCCGATACCCAGCAGTGGACCCCGATCCACGGCCAGCCGTACCGCTCCGCCCCCTACCGGCCCGCGCGGATGCCGGGCGCCCAATCCCTCGTGCGGGCCGCCGAGTTGCGCACGCGGATGAACGAGCGGCGCACCGTACGCCACTTCTCCCCGGACCCGGTGCCCGAGCAGGTCGTGCGGGATGCCGTCGCCTGCGCCGCGACCGCCCCGTCCGGTGCCCACCAGCAGCCGTGGACCTTCGTCCTGGTCAAGGACCCGGCCGTGCGGCAGCAGATCCGCGCCGCCGCCGAGCAGGAGGAGGTGCTCTCGTACGACGGACGCCTCGGCGACGAGTGGCTCGCGGCCCTGCGCCCGCTGGGCACGGACGCCGTGAAGACCCACCTCACCGACGCCCCGGCCCTGATCGTGGTCTTCCAGCAGCGCTACTGGCTGGGCCCGGACGGCACGAAGCACAAGCACTACTACGTCGACGAGTCGGTCGGCATCGCCGTCGGCATGCTGCTGTCCGCCCTGCACCTGTCGGGACTGGCCGCGCTGGTCCACACCCCCAGCCCGATGCGCTTCCTCAGCCACGTCCTGAACCGCCCCGAGAACGAGAAGGCCTTCGCCGTGATCCCGGTGGGCTACCCGGCCCCGGACTGCGAGGTCCCGGACCTGGTCCGCAAGTCCCTGGACCAGGTCATCGTGGAGGTGTGACCCCTCCCCCGGGGACCCGGCGGACATGGGACCGCCCCCGCTCCGGACTTGGGGGTACCGGAGCGGGGGCGGGGTTTCAGGGGCCGGGAGGTCAGCCCATGTGGGGGTACGGGTAGTCGGTCGGCGCGACCAGGGTCTCCTTGATGGAGCGCGTCGACGTCCAGCGCTGCAGGTTCGTCGCCGCGCCCGCCTTGTCGTTCGTGCCCGAGGCGCGGCCGCCGCCGAAGGGCTGCTGGCCGACGACGGCACCGGTCGACTTGTCGTTGATGTAGAAGTTGCCCGCCGCGAAGCGGAGCTTCTCCATCGCGTCCGCCGCCGCGTAGCGGTCGGCGGCGATGATCGAGCCGGTCAGGGCGTACGCCGAGACGGACTCCATCTGGGCCAGCATGCCCTCGTAGTCGGCGTCGTCGTAGACGTGCACGGCCAGGATCGGGCCGAAGTACTCGGTCGTGAAGACCTCGTTCTCCGGGTCCGTGCAGGCGATGACGGTCGGGCGGACGAAGTAGCCCTCCGAGTCGTCGTACGTGCCGCCCGCGACGATCTCGCAGGTCGGATCGGCGGCCGCGCGGTCGATGGCGGCCTTGTTCTTCGCGAAGGAGCGCGCGTCGATGACGGCGCCGACGAAGTTGGTCAGGTCGCGGACGTCGCCCATGGCGATGCCGTTGACCTCGGCCGCGAACGACTCCTTGAAGCCGTCGTTCCAGATCGACGCCGGGACGTAGGCGCGCGAGGACGCCGAACACTTCTGGCCCTGGTACTCGAAGGAGCCGCGGGTCAGGGCGGTCTTCAGGGTGGCGCGGTCCGCGGACGGGTGCGCGACGACGAAGTCCTTGCCGCCGGTCTCGCCCACCAGTCGCGGGTAGGACTTGTACTTCTCGATGTTGTTGCCGACCGTCTTCCACAGGTACTGGAAGGTCTTGGTCGAGCCGGTGAAGTGGATGCCGGCCAGCTCGGGGTGGTTCAGGGCCACCTCGGAGACCGCGATGCCGTCGCCCGTGACCAGGTTGATGACGCCCTTGGGGAGACCGGCCTCCTCCAGCAGCTCCATGAGGAGGACCGCGGAGTGGGTCTGCGTCGGGGACGGCTTCCACACGACCACGTTGCCCATGAGGGCGGGGGCGGTCGGCAGGTTGCCGGCGATGGCCGTGAAGTTGAACGGCGTGATCGCGTACACGAAGCCCTCGAGCGGGCGGTGGTCGCTGCGGTTCCACACGCCGGCGGAGTTCGCGACCGGCTGCTCGGCCAGGATCTGACGGGCGAAGTGGACGTTGAAGCGCCAGAAGTCGACGAGCTCGCACGGGGTGTCGATCTCGGCCTGCTGCGCCGTCTTCGACTGCCCCAGCATGGTCGAGGCGGCCAGCTTCTCGCGCCACGGGCCGGACAGCAGCTCGGCGGCGCGCAGGATGATCGCGGCGCGGTCGTCGAAGGACATCGCGCGCCACGCCGGGGCGGCGGCGAGGGCGGCGTCGACGGCCTCCTGCGCGTCGGCGGCCGTGGCGTGGCCGAAGGTGCCGATGACGGACCTGTGGTCGTGCGGCTGGACCACGTCGAAGCGCTCGCCGCCGCCCATCCGCTTGACGCCGTTGATCGTCATCGGGAGGTCGATGGGGTTCTCGGACAGCTGCTTGAGCTGCTCTTCGAGCCGCGCGCGCTCCGGGGTGCCGGGGGCGTACGAGTGGACCGGCTCGTTGACCGGCGCGGGGACCTGGGTCACAGCATCCATGGGGCTGGTAACTCCTTGACCTAGTTCTTGGCTAGTTCTTGGTGATCATCGAGCGGAGGAAGAAGAGCAGGTTGGCCGGCTTCTCCGCCAGGCGGCGCATGAAGTAGCCGTACCAGTCGGTCCCGTACGCGGTGTACACGCGCATCCGGTGGCCCTCCGCGGCGAGCCGCAGGTGCTCCTCGCCGCGGATGCCGTACAGCATCTGGAACTCGTACTCGTCGAGCTTGCGCCCGGCCTGCCGTGCCATCTCCTGGGCGATCGCGATCAGCCGCGGGTCGTGGGACCCGATCATCGGGTAGCCCTCGCCCTCCATGAGGATCCGCATGATCCGGACGTACGCCTTGTCGATCTCGGCCTTGTCGAGGTACGCGACCTCGGCGGGCTCCTTGTAGGCGCCCTTCACGATGCGGACGCGGCTGCCGGCGGCGGCCAGGCGGCGGGCGTCGGCCTCCGTGCGGAACAGGTACGCCTGGATCACGCAGCCGGTCTGCGGGAAGTCGCGGCGCAGCTCCTCGTGGATGGCGAACATCGAGTCGAGGGTGGTGTGGTCCTCGGCGTCCAGGGTCACGGTGGTGCCGATGGCGGCGGCCGCCTCGACGACCGGGCGGACGTTGGCGAGGGCGAGCTCGTGGCCGCCTTCCAGCGCCTGGCCGAACATCGACAGCTTCACCGACATCTCGACGCTCTCGCCGAGTCCGAGCTCCGCGAGGCGCTCGATCAGCAGGAGGTAGGCGTCGCGGGCCGCGTGCGACTGCGCCACCTCGGTGATGTCCTCGCCCACCACGTCGAGGGTGACCTCGAGGCCGTTGCGGGTCAGCTCCTCGACGATCGGGATGACCTGGTCGACCGTCTCCCCGGGGATGAACCGGTTCACCACGGGCTTGGTCACGGGGGCGGCGGAGACGATGCGGCGCATCGTGTCGCTGCGCGATGCGGCGAGGATCACGGGACCCAGCACGGGGGCACCTCCAACGGGTGGCAGTAGAAGAACGCGAGCGGGAGCGCTGGCAAAACCACAGGTAAAGCCACCGTGAAACCTAAGGATCGCTTCGATCCTCTGCCAGCGACAGCTGTCACGCATCCGTGTCCCGGATCTCATACAGATGTCTGAGAGGCCGGTCGGCAGGTGGGAGAATGGCCGGGTGAAGGGCGATTACCAGGACCTGGTGGACGAGATCTCGGCGCTGCTCGGCGCCCCGGCGACGCTGGAGAACCGGGACTTCCGCCTGATCGCCTTCGGCGCGCACGACAGCGACGACGACCTCGCGATGGACCCCGTACGGACCCGCTCGATCCTGACGCGGCAGTCCACGGCCGCCGTGCGCTCCTGGTTCGAGGGCTTCGGCATCGCCCGCGCCACCGGTCCCGTACGGATTCCGGCGGCGCCCGAGGCGGGGGTCTTCCGCGGGCGGATCTGCCTGCCGGTGCGGTACCGGGGCATCGTGCAGGGCTACGTGTGGCTCCTCGACCGGGAGCCCGGCCCCGGGCCGGAGGCCCTCGCCGCGGCGATGGAGGTGGCCGAGCGGGTCGGCACCCTGCTCGCCGAGGAGGCGAAGGCGGGGGCCGACCTGTCACGGGAGTTCCTGGCGGTGCTCACCGCCGGACGGGGATGGCAGCGGGACATGGCGGTGGCGGCGCTGCGGGCGGCCCTGGGGCCGGGCGGGGACGGGCTCCACGCGGCGGTGTGCGTGGCGCCGTGGACCGGCGAGGCCCCGGCGGTGGTCCCGGGCGCGGCGGCCGTGTGCGTGGTCCCGCGCGCGACGGCCCCCGACGACGGCGGCGGGCCGGAGGCCGGCCGGGCGCTGGCGGTACTGCTCCGGCTCCGCTCGACGGACGCCCTGGCCCCCGCACGGACGGCGGTGGCCCGCCTGCTGCCCCGCGCCCCGGCAGACGGCACGGGCGGTGCGGGCGGCAAGGGCGGCGGAGGCGACGCGAGCGGCAAGGGCGGCGGAGGCGGCGCGAGCGGCACGGGCGGCGGAGGCCGCGTGGGCGGCACCGGCGGCACGGGCGGTGGAGGCGGCGCGAGCGGCAAGGCCGGTACGGGCGGTGCGGGCGGCGGAGGCGGCACGGGCGCCCCGGGTCCCGTCGGCGGCGGAGCCGCCCCGTACGCCGTGACCGCCGGCGTGGGCGACCCCGTACGCACCCTCGCGGACCTCCACGACGCCTGGGACCAGGCCTTGGCCGCGGCGCGGGCGGCCGCCGCCCAGCCGCGGTGGGGCCCGGTCGCCCAGTGGTCGGAGATCGGCCCGTACCGGCTGCTGGCGGCGCTCGCCCCGGGCCCGGTGGACGACCCGTCGACGCGCGCCCTGCTGGGTCCGGCCCACCGCGAACTCGCCCGCACGGCCGAGGTGTTCCTGGACTCCGCCGGGCAGGCCGGCCGCGCGGCGGCGGCCCTGGGCATCCACCGCCAGACGCTGTACTACCGCCTGTCCCGGGTGGAGCAGCTGACCGGCCTCGACCTGGGCGAGGGCGAGGACCGCCTGCTGCTGCACATGGCCCTCAAGGCGTCCCACCTGCACGGCTGACCGGAGTACCGGCGGGCGGCGCGGCCCGTACCGGAACCGTCGGCCGCCGCGGACGCGCGAGGGCGGGCCGCCGCGGGCGACGCACCGGAGCCGTCGACCGTCGCCGCGGCCGCGTCAGTTGGCGGAACCCCCGGCATACCCGTCGGCAGCCGTTCCCGGCGCGACCGCGCCCCCCGCGCCCCCCGCCCCACCCCGCATCGCCGCGTCGGCGGCCCGGCGCATCCCCTCGGTGATCTCCTCGGCGGTGGCCGCCGAGGCCGGGTCGAAGAGCCACTGGATCATCAGGCCGTTCAACAGCGCCTGGTAGAAGGCGCCCAGGGTCCGCACGTCCCGGTCCGTCAGCTCGTCCTCCGGGGTGCCGGTCAGCATGCCGATCAGCCCTCGGCGCCCCTCCGCCTGCGAGCCCGCGATCATCGCCCGCAGCTCCGGCAGCCGCTCCCCGCTCAGCGCCACCTCCATGCTGGCCGACCAGACGGGGCCCGACTCCTCGTGCCCGGACAGGACGCCCTCCCAGAACGCGCGGAACCGCTCCAGCGAGCCGCCCTCCCCGCTCAGGCCGGCCTGGAAGCCCTCACCCCACTCCTCCATCAAGGCGATGAACGCCTGGGTGAGCAGGGCGTCCTTCGAGCCGTAGTGGTAGCCGATGGACGCCAGGTTGGTACCGGAGGCACTCACGATGTCGCGCGCCGTCGTGCGCACGAATCCCTTCTCGACCAGGCATTTCTTGGCGCCGTCGAGCAGATCTTCACGATGTCCCATGACGTCACGGTAGCAAGACGGCCGTCCTAGACGACAGTTCCATACAGCCGTCATAGACGAGCGTATTAAACGTCTGTACATTGCTCCTCATGACGAACCCCGCCGCCACGGCGCGACGCGCCGGCCGTCGCGAATGGACCGCCTTCACCGTCCTGTTGCTGCCGATGCTCCTGGTCTCGATGGACGTCTCCGTCCTCTACTTCGCCATCCCCGCCCTCACCCGCGAACTCGACCCGAGCGCCACCCAGCAACTCTGGATCTTCGACAGCTACGCCTTCGCCCTCGCCGGCCTGCTGATCACGATGGGCTCGCTCGGCGACCGGATCGGCCGCCGCAAACTGCTGCTGATCGGCGCGGCCGCCTTCGGTCTCGCATCCGTCGGCGCGGCCCGCGCCACCAGCGCCGAGATGCTGATCGGCGCCCGCGTCCTGCTCGGCGTCGGCGGCGCGACCCTGATGCCCTCCACGCTGGCCCTCGTGCGCAACCTCTTCCAGGACGCCGGGCAGCGGTCCCGCGCCGTCGCCATCTGGTCCGGGGCCATGGTCGGCGGCGTCGCCCTCGGCTCGGTCATGAGCGGGGTGATGCTGAACCACTTCCACTGGGGCTCGATCTTCCTCGTCAACGTGCCCGCGATGCTGCTCCTGCTGGTCCTGGTCCCCGCGCTGGTCCCGGAGTTCAAGGACCCGGCCCCCGGCCGCGTAGACCTGCCGAGCATCCCGCTGTCGGTGGCCGCCGTGCTCCCGGTCGTCTACGGCCTCAAGGAGATCGCCGCCGAAGGCCCGGCGCCGCTCTCCTGCGGCAGCCTCGCCTTCGGCCTGGTCTTCGGGTACGCCTTCGTGCGCCGCCAGCGCACCCGGGACGATGCCCTGGTCAGCCGGGACCTCCTCCGCCACCGCGGCTTCGGCGCGGGCATCGGCCTGGGCGCCGTCGCCTCCTTCGCGATGATGGGCTCGGCCTACTTCACCACCCAGTACCTCCAGTCCGTGCTGGGCATGGGCCCCCTGGAAGCGGCTCTGTGGAGCCTCGCCCCCTCGGTCGTCATCGGCGCCGCGGCCCCCGCCTCCGCAGCCCTGGCCCGGACGGCGGGACGGGCCAGGGTGATCGCCGGCGGGTTCGTCCTCGCCGCGGCCGGCTTCGTCCTGGTCGGCCTGGTCGACACCGACGACCTGTGGCTGGCGCTGACCGGGGCCGGCGTCCTCGCCTCCGGGATCGTCACCGTGATGTCCCTCGTCTCCGACATGGCCCTCGGCGCGGCCCCCGCCGAGAAGGCCGGCTCCGCCGCCTCCCTGCTGGAGACCGGCGCCGAGTTCGGCGGCGCCCTCGGCATGGCCGTGCTGGGCAGCATCGGCACCGCGGTCTACCGCCGCGACCTCGCGGACTCCGAGCCCGCCGTACGGGAGACCCTCGGCGGAGCCGTGGCCGCCGCCCGGCAGCTCGGCGGGGCGGCGGGGACCCGGCTGCTGGACCTGGCCCGCGAGGCCTTCGTCCACGGGATGCAGTACGCGGCCTGGGGCGGCGCCCTCCTGCTGCTCGGGGCGGCGCTGCTCGCCGCGACCCTGCTGCGGCGGGCCGAAGCCCCCGCCCCGCCCGCGTCGGAACCGGCCGCGGCGGAACCGGCCCCCGCGCCCGGAGCCCCCGCGCCCGGGGGGACGTACGCCTGACGGGGCGGCGCGGGCGGGGGAACGCGGAAGGGCCCGGGGTCTCCCCCGGGCCCTTCCCCCGTTCAGCGGGTGCGCGCGATCAGCCGAGGCTGACCGTGCGCGCCGAGGCGGCGCCGATCTCGGCGGAGATGTCCGCGAGGACGCCCACCGGGACCTCGGCGTCGACGGTGAGGACGACGAGCGCCTCGCCGCCCTCCTCGGCACGGGCGACCTGCATGCCCGCGATGTTCAGGCCGGCCTCGCCGAGGATGCGGCCGACGGTGCCGACCACACCCGGGCGGTCCGTGTAGCGCAGCACGACCATGAAGTCGGCCAGCGCCAGGTCCACGTCGTACTCGCCGATGCCGACGATCTTCTGCAGGTGCTTCGGACCCGCGAGCGTGCCGGAGACCGACACCTCCGAGCCGTCCGACAGGGTGCCGCGGACGGTCACCACGTTGCGGTGGTCCGGGGACTCCGAGCTCGTCGTCAGCCGTACCTCGACGCCGCGCTCCTGCGCGAACAGCGGGGCGTTGACGTAGGAGACCGTCTCGTCGACGACGTCCTCGAACACGCCCTTGAGCGCGGAGAGTTCGAGCACCTTCACGTCGTGCTGCGTGATCTCGCCGCAGACCTCGACGTCGAGACGGACCGCGACCTCGCCCGCCAGGGCGGTGAAGATGCGTCCGAGCTTCTCGGCGAGGGGCAGGCCGGGGCGGACGTCCTCGGCGATGACCCCGCCCTGGACGTTGACCGCGTCGGGCACGAGCTCGCCGGCGAGCGCGAGGCGCACCGACTTGGCGACCGACACACCGGCCTTCTCCTGGGCCTCGTCCGTGGACGCGCCGAGGTGCGGGGTGCAGACGACCTGGTCGAGCTCGAAGAGCGGGGAGTCCGTGCAGGGCTCCTTCGCGTACACGTCGAGTCCGGCGCCGGCGACGCGGCCCTCCTTGATGGCCGTGTACAGCGCGGCCTCGTCCACGATCCCGCCGCGGGCGGCGTTGACGATGCGGACGGACGGCTTCACCTTGTGCAGGGCCTCGTCACCGATGAGACCGAGGGTCTCGGGGGTCTTGGGCAGGTGCACGGTGATGAAGTCGGCGACCTCCAGGAGCTCGTCCAGCGTCAGCATCTTGACGCCCATCTGGGCGGCGCGCGCGGGCTGCACGTAGGGGTCGTACGCGACGATCTTCATGCCGAAGGCCGACATGCGCTGGGCGACCAGGACGCCGATGCGGCCGAGACCGACGACGCCGAGGGTCTTCTCGCTCAGCTCGACGCCCGTGTACTTGTTCCGCTTCCACTCACCGTTCTTGAGCGCGGTGTTGGCCTGCGGGATGTGGCGCGCGGTGGCGACGAGCAGGCCGCAGGCGAGCTCGGCGGCGGTCACGATGTTGGAGGTCGGGGCGTTGACGACCATCACGCCGGCCTTGGTGGCGGCGGAGACGTCGACGTTGTCCAGACCGACACCGGCGCGGGCGACGACCCTCAGCTTCTTCGCCGCGGCGATGGCCTCGGCGTCGACCTTGGTCGCGGAGCGGACGAGGATCGCGTCGGCGTCGACGATCGCGGGCAGCAGCTCGGCGCGGTCAGCGCCGTTGACGTGCCTGATCTCGAAGTCCGGACCGAGTGCGTCCACCGTTGCGGGCGACAGCTCTTCGGCGATGAGTACGACAGGTTTCGAGCTCACGTGGGTCCTCACAAGTCCAGTGCGGACGGCCGTCCCGACGGCCGCAGGCGTGGAGGGGGTAGCCGCGTGGAAGACGCACGACACTGTGGGCCTGACGCGTATGTGTTGAGCAGTGTAGTGGCGTTGGCGTCCCGGATTTCCGCCTGTACGGAAGGATCACCCGTCCGTGGTTGGCCGGGGTGGACAAGCCGCCCTCCGGAAGGGCGTCGTCCGGGCCTTCCGGTGGTGCGCGGCGGGGCCGGGACGCACCGTCCCGGCCCCGCCGCCGCGAGATCAGCTCTCGTCGCTGTCGACCCAGCTCATGAGCTTGCGCAGCTTCTTGCCGGTGGTCTCGAGCAGGTGCTCCTCGTCGGCCTTCTTGTACGCGTTGTACTTCGGCAGACCGGCCTTGTACTCGGCCATCCAGGTGTTGGCGAACTCGCCGCTCTGGATCTCCGCGAGGACCTTCTTCATCTCGGCCTTGGTGGCGTCGGTGATGACGCGGGGGCCGGTGATGTAGTCGCCCCACTCGGCGGTCTCGGAGACCGACCAGCGCATCTTCTCCAGACCGCCCTCGTACATGAGGTCCACGATGAGCTTCAGCTCGTGCAGGCACTCGAAGTACGCGATCTCCGGCTGGTAGCCGGCCTCGGTCAGGGTCTCGAAACCGGCCTTGACCAGGGCGGAGGCGCCACCGCAGAGGACGGCCTGCTCACCGAACAGGTCGGTCTCGGTCTCCTCGGTGAAGGTGGTCTTGATGACGCCGGCGCGGGTGCCGCCGATGCCGGCCGCGTACGAGAGCGCGAGGGCGAAGGCGGAACCGGTGAAGTCCTGCTCGACGGCGGCGATGCAGGGCACGCCGCGGCCTTCCTCGTACTGGCGGCGGACCAGGTGGCCCGGGCCCTTCGGGGCGACCAGGGCGACGTCCACGTTGGCCGGGGGCTTGATGAAGCCGTAGCGGACGTTGAAGCCGTGGCCGAAGAAGAGCGCGTCGCCCTCCTCGAGGTGGTCCTTGATGGACTCCTCGTAGATCTCGGCCTGGAGCGGGTCCGGGGTGAGGATCATGATGACGTTCGCCCAGGCGGCGGCCTCGGACACCGGGACGACCTTGAGACCCTGCTCCTCGGCCTTGGCCTTGGACTTCGAGCCCTCCTTCAGGCCGACGACGACGTCGACGCCTGAGTCACGGAGCGACAGCGCGTGGGCGTGGCCCTGGCTGCCGTAGCCGATGACAGCGACCTTGCGGCCCTGGATGATGGACAGGTCGGCGTCGTTCTCGTAGAACAGCTCGGCCACTGGGATATCTCCTTGGTGCGCTGGTGTTGCTCCCACCGTACGGCGGGGAACGGAATCTGAGTTCGCCGGTCTCGCCATGCGGGCGGGGGCGTGTCGGTCGGCCGGCCGCGGTCGGGACCGCGGCCGGTGCGCTGCGGTCGCGAAGCTCCGGTCAGGCGCTGCGGTCGAGCGCGCGCAGGCTGCGGTCCGTGATGGACCGGCCGCCGCGCCCTATGGCGATCGTGCCGGACTGGACGAGCTCCTTGATGCCGAAGGGCTCCAGCATCTTGAGCATCGCGCCGAGTTTGTCGGTGCCGCCGGTGGCTTCGATGGTGACGGCCTCCGGGGAGACGTCGACCGTCTTGGCGCGGAACAGCTGGACGATCTCGACGATCTGCGAGCGGGTCTCGTTGTCGGCGCGGACCTTCACCAGGACGAGTTCGCGCTCGATGGCGTTGTGCGGCTCCAGCTCGACGATCTTGAGCACGTTGACCAGTTTGTTGAGCTGCTTGGTCACCTGTTCGAGCGGAAGGTCCTCGACGTTCACGACGATGGTGATGCGGGAGATGTCGGGGTGCTCGGTGACACCGACCGCGAGGGAGTCGATGTTGAACCCGCGGCGGGAGAACAGCGCGGCGATCCGGGCGAGGATGCCGGGCGTGTTCTCGACCAGGACGGAGAGCGTGTGCTTGGACATGTGAGTCGTTCTCTCTCTCAGGCTCTCTCGGCTCAGTCGTCTTCGTTGTCGCCGAAGTCGGGACGGACGCCCCGGGCTGCCATGACCTCGTCGTTGGAGGTGCCGGCGGCGACCATCGGCCACACCATGGCGTCCTCGTGGACGATGAAGTCGATCACGACCGGGCGGTCGTTGATCGCGTTGGCCTCGGCGATGACCTTGTCCAGGTCGGCCGGGTCCTCGCAGCGCAGCGCCACGCAGCCCATGGCCTCGGACAGCTTGACGAAGTCCGGGACGCGGGTGCCCTTGCGGGGGGCGGCGGACTCGCCGAGCTGGGAGCCGGCGGCGGCGTGACCGGTCTCCTCGCCGTGCAGCACCGTGTTGGAGTAGCGCTGGTTGTAGAAGAGGGTCTGCCACTGGCGGACCATGCCCAGTGCGCCGTTGTTGATGATCGCGACCTTGATCGGGATGTTGTTCAGCGCGCAGGTGGCCAGTTCCTGATTGGTCATCTGGAAGCAGCCGTCGCCGTCGATCGCCCAGACGGTGCTGTCGGGCATGCCGACCTTCGCGCCCATGGCGGCCGGGACCGCGTAGCCCATGGTTCCGGCGCCGCCGGAGTTGAGCCAGGTGCGCGGCTCCTCGTACTGGACGAAGTGCGCGGCCCACATCTGGTGCTGGCCGACGCCCGCCGTGAACACGGTGCCCTGCGGGGCGAGCGCGCCGATCCGCTCGATGACCTGCTGGGGGGAGAGCATCCCGTCCTCGGGCAGGTCGTAGCCCAGCGGGTACGTCTCGCGCCAGCGGCTGAGGTCCTTCCACCAGGCGCTGTAGTCGCCGGCGTTGCCGTCGGTGTGCTCGGCCTGGACGGCCTGGACCAGGTCGGCGATGACCTCGCGGGCGTCACCGACGATCGGGACGTCGACCGCGCGGTTCTTGCCGATCTCGGCC
This sequence comes from Streptomyces sp. NPDC058701, assembly GCF_042715295.1. NCBI lineage: Bacteria > Bacillati > Actinomycetota > Actinomycetes > Kitasatosporales > Streptomycetaceae > Streptomyces > Streptomyces sp. NPDC058701. The sequence continues at coordinate 176,214 of NZ_JBHXSY010000009.1, forward strand.
GGGTCGATGTCCGCGTGGATGATCTTGGCGAAGGGGGCGAAGCTGTCGAGCTTGCCGGTGACCCGGTCGTCGAAGCGGGTGCCCAGCGCGATGAGCAGGTCCGCCTTCTGGAGCGCGGTGACGGCCGTGACCGCGCCGTGCATGCCGGGCATCCCGACGTGCAGCGGGTGGCTGTCGGGGAAGGCGCCCAGCGCCATCAGGGTCGTGGTGACCGGGACGCCGGTGAGCTCGGCGAGGACCTTCAGCTCGGCGCTCGCGCCGGACTTCATGATGCCGCCGCCGACGTACAGGACCGGGCGCTTGGCCTGGCAGATGAGCTTGGCGGCCTCGCGGATCTGCTTGGCGTGCGGCTTGGTGACCGGCCGGTAGCCCGGGAGGTCGTGCGTCGGCGGCCACGAGAAGGTGGTCTTCGCCTGGAGGGCGTCCTTGGCGATGTCGACCAGGACCGGGCCGGGACGGCCGGTGGCGGCGATGTGGAAGGCCTGTGCGATGGTCCGCGGGATGTCCGCGGCCCGGGTGACCAGGAAGTTGTGCTTGGTGATCGGCATCGTGATGCCGACGATGTCCGCCTCCTGGAAGGCGTCGGTGCCGATCGCCTTGGAGGCGACCTGACCGGTGATCGCGACCAGCGGGACGGAGTCCATGTGGGCGTCGGCGATCGGGGTGACCAGGTTGGTGGCGCCCGGGCCGGACGTGGCCATACAGACGCCGACCTTGCCGGTGGCCTGCGCGTAGCCGGTGGCGGCGTGACCCGCGCCCTGCTCGTGGCGGACCAGGATGTGGCGGACCTTCTCGGAGTCCATCATCGGGTCGTACGCGGGAAGGATGCAGCCGCCCGGAATGCCGAAGACGGTGTCGCACCCCACCTCTTCGAGAGAGCGGATGAGGGCCTGCGCACCCGTGACGTGCTCAACTGCGGCGGACTGGTGTCCGCCGGAACGGGGCCGCGGCTGCGGATGGTGGGCCCCGGTGGCCTGCTCGGTCATCGGCATTCTCTTCTCGAAGCTGAGGGTTTTACGAGGATTCGACTCTGTGCCAGTGCAACAAAAAACCCCTCGTGCCGGGAGGCAGGCGAGGGGAGCGCGTCGGGTGCGTTGAGCGGGGACATGCTGGTCCCGGCTTCAGCCGACGCGCTTTCCAAGTACGAGAATTCGGGTGCGCATGACACTGACCCTCCCTCCGGCGGGAGGTGGATGTCAAGTAGGTGGGACGGGCGTCTCATTATGTGAGCCTCTGTGGATGGCCATCGAAGCCGCTGGCGAGCCCCCGGCCAAGGCGGGCTGCACCGCCCCGCCCGGTACGGGGAACGTACCGCGCACGAGCGCGCGGCGCAGCCTGTACTCGTCGAGGGGGCCGGAAAAGGCCATTCCCTGGCCGTGGGTGCAGCCCATGGCGCGCAAGGCGGCGACCTGCTCGGGAAGGTCCACCCCGTCGGCCACGGACTGCATGCCCAGGTCGTTTGCGATCCGCAACAGACCTGCGGTGATCTTGTGGAGGCGGGTGGACTCCACCACCCCCTCCACCAGGCCCCGGTCCAGCTTGAGCATGTCCACCGGGAGTCGCCGCAGGGCGCTGATGGCCGCGTAGCCGCTGCCGAAGCCGTCGAGGGCGATGCCGACCCCCAGCCGGTGCAGGGCCGCCAGGCGGCGCTCCAGATCGTCGAAGGGGACCCGGGGGTCGGAGACGGCCAGCTCCAGGACGAGGGCCCCGGAGGGCAGCCCGTGCCGGGTCAGCACAGCCTCGACGGCACCGAGCGGCATGGAGCGGTCGAGGAGCCGCTGGGCGGTCATCCGTACGGCCACGGGTACGGACTGCCCGGCCCGGTGCCGGTCGGCGGCCTGTTCGACGGCCTCCTCCAGCAACCAGCGGCCCAGCTCGGCGGTTCGCAAGGCGTCCGGGCCGGCGGAGGCGGCGCCCTCGCTGTACTCGGCGACGCGCAGGAACTCGGCCGGGGTGAAGAGGATCCCCTGGGCGGAGCGCCAGCGGGCCTGGGCGGCCACGACGGAGACCTCGCCGGTGGCCAGCGACACCACGGGCTGGTGCAGCAGGGCGAACTCGCCCTCGTGCAGCGCGGTCCGCAGACGCCCCGCCAGCTCGGCCTTCCGGACGACCTCGGCCTGCATCTGCGGGGCGTACAGCTCGACGCGGTTCTTGCCGCCCGCCTTCGCCCGGTACATCGCGAGATCCGCGTTGCGCATCAGGTCCGAAGGAGTGATGCCGGAGTCGGCGAAGGCGACGCCGATGCTGGCGGCGACGCGGACCTCGTTGCCGGCGATGCGGTAGGGCTGGGAGAGGGTGGCGCGCAGCCGGTCTGCGATCTCGTGCACCTGGTACTCGCGGGCGCTGTGGTCGCGGCTGCCGTCGCCCAGGATCAGCGCGGCGAACTCGTCCCCGCCGAGGCGGGCCGCGGTGTCCCCGGCCCGGACGGAGTCCTGGAGCCGGTGGGCGGCCTCGACGAGCAGTTCGTCGCCGGCCTGGTGGCCGATGGTGTCGTTGACCGCCTTGAAGCCGTCGAGGTCGATGAAGAGCACGGCGGTGCTGTGGTCGCCCGCGCGCCGTCCGGTCAGCGCCTGGCGGACGCGCCGGGTGAAGAGGGCCCGGTTGGGCAGGTCGGTCAGGGGGTCGTGCTCGGCGCTGTGCTGGAGCTGCGCCTGGAGCCGGACCCGCTCGGTGACGTCACGGCTGTTGAGGATGAGTCCGCCCTGGTGGCGGTTGACGGTGGACTCGACGTTGAGCCATTCGCCGCCGCCGGACCTGAACCGGCACTCGATGCGGGTGGTGGGCTCCTCGACGGGCGGGGCGGCGAGGAAGCGGCGCACCTCGTGGACCACGCGCCCGAGGTCGTCGGGGTGGATCAGGGTGGCGAGCTCGGTGCCGACCAATTCCTCGGCCTCGCGGCCGTAGACCCCGGCGGCGGCGGGGCTGACGTAGCGCAGGGTCCCGGTGGGCGCGGCGATCATGATGACGTCGCTGGAGCCCTGTACCAGGGAGCGGAAGTGGTTCTCCTTCTGGGCCAGTTCCTGGGTGAGCGCGATGTTGTCGAGGAGCATGATGCCCTGGCGGACCACGAGGGCGAGCACGACGGTGCAGCCCGTGACGACGACGACCTTGTCGATGCTGCGGCTCTCGATCACGTTGTAGAGGATGCCGAGCGTGCAGACGGCGGCGGCGAGGTACGGGATCAGCGCGGGCAGCGACCGGGCGATCGGGCGGCTGACGGGGCGCGGTCCGGGGGCCTCCGGGGCCTCGTGCGCGGCGCCGGCCCGGCCGGCGCCCCAGGGCGCGTACGCGAGCAGCAGGGACCCGGCGAACCATCCCGCGTCGAGGAGCTCGCCGGAGCTGTAGGTCTCCTTCAGGAGCGGTGAGGTGAAGATGGCGTCGCACAGGACCGTGAGCGCGAGGGCCGCGATGGCCGTGTTGACGGCGGAGCGGTTCGTCGCGGACCGCCGGAAGTGCAGGACGAGCACCATGGAGACGAGGGCGATGTCCAGGAGCGGATAGGCGAGCTCGAGGGCGGCGCCCGCCACGCTCTCCCCGCTGTGGGACCTGGCCGCCTTGGCGAGGGCCAGGCTCCACGACAGGATCAGCAGCGATCCGGCGATCAGCCAGGAGTCGAGGGCGAGGCAGAGCCAGCCGGCCCGGGTGACGGGGCGCTTGGCGAGCACGAGGAGTCCGACGATCGCCGGCGGTGCGAAGCACAGGAAGAAGAACTGCGCCGGGGACGGGCTCGGCATCTCCTCGTGGATCACGACCTCGTACCAGCCCCAGATGCCGTTGCCGCAGGCGGACATCAGGGACGAGAGAGCAAAGAGCACCCAGGCGAGCCGGTCACGGTTCGCATGGGTGCGCGCGTACAGGTAGCAGGATCCGGCGGCGACGAGGGCCGCGGCGCTGAGGCCGAAGTCACCCATGATGTCGGCCAGTTCATCGCTGCCCCAGCCGAGGCCGGCGCCGACGGCGTATCCGCCCCACACCACTGCCAGGAGCACCTGGACGGCCACTCCCCGGCCTCCGCCCGAGAGGGAGGGCCGGTTCAGGAGCGCCGCCCCCGGGGCACTCACCGGTCCCCCTCGCCTGCCGGCTTGGGGGCACCCCGTCGTCGCCTGCGGCGGCTCTGCCGCGTCGGATCCTTCGTCCATTGGCCGTACATCGCCCGTCGCCCCCCAAAGTGTCCGAATCACTCCCCGGCGCCAGACGTTCGCGGCGCAGCCCCTTGGTCCGGACGATACACCAATTCCGTCACTCAGGGACATAGTCTCTCTACGCTCCGTTACCACGCGGGGAGTTGACCCCACCGACCGCATTCGTACGACTGCGGAGCGTGCATGTCGGTCGTCACTCGGTGACCAGCACCGTGTGCTCCACGGGCTCTCCGGCGGCGAACCGGGTGAGCTGGCGGGCGAGCAGTCGCTTGGCCCGGGGTTCGAACGCCGAGCTGCTGCCGCCGACATGAGGAGTGATCAGGACATTCGGAGCATGCCAGAGCGGGTGGCCCGCGGGCAGCGGTTCCGGGTCGGTGACGTCGAGTGCCGCGCGCAGCCGCCCCGACTCCACCTCCGCGAGGAGGGCCGCGGTGTCGACGACGGGGCCGCGGGCCACGTTCACGAGCAGGGCCCCGTCCTTCATCCGGCGCAGGAACCCGGCGTCGGCGAGGCCCCTGGTCTCGTCGGTCAGCGGTGTCGTGAGGACCACCACATCGGCCTGCGGGAGGAGTCGGGGGAGCTCGGCGAGGGCGTGCACGGGCCCGCGCGCCGTGGTGCGCGCCGTGCGGGCGACGCGTGCGACCGGCCCGCTCTCGAAGGGGACGAGCCGGTCCTCGACGGCCGAGCCGATCGATCCGTAGCCGACGATCAGGAAGGACTTGTCGGCGAGGGCTTCGTAGAACCCGGCGTGCCACTCCTCGCGGTCCTGTCCGCGGACCATGCCGGGGATGCCGCGCAGGGAGGCCAGGGCCAGGGTGAGGGCCAGTTCGGCGGTGCTGGCGGTGTGGACGCCGGCGGCGTTGCACAGCCGTACGCCGGGACGCAGGTCGCCGAGTCCGCCGAGGACGTGGTCGATGCCCGCGGTGAGGGTCTGGACGACCCGGAGGCCGGGCATGGCGGCCAGCGGGCGCACGGTGACCTCGGGGGACTTCATGTACGGGGCGACGTAGAAGACACAGTCGCCCGGGTCGGCCGGGAACTCGTCCTCGCCGTCCCACCGGCGGTATCGGAAGGAGTCGGGCAGGCCCTCGATCTCCTCGGCGGGAAAGGGGAGCCAGACGTCCGCGGTCTTTGCAGTCATGATCACGAGGCTATGCCAGGGCGGCCGGATCGAGCCGTTAGTTTGTTTCCGGACCGGGAGGGGGACGCAGGGTGGAGCGCAGGGCGATCGGGGCGGGGGCGCTGACGGTGGGCGCCGTCGGTCTCGGCTGCATGCCGATGAGCTGGGCGTACGCGCCTTCGCGGCGGCGCGGGCAGGAGTCGCTGGCGGCGGTGCACGCGGCGCTGGACCTCGGTTCGAACCTGCTGGACACGGCGGACGTGTACGGACCGTTCACCAACGAGCTGCTGCTGGGCCGGGTGCTGCGGGAGCGGCGGCCGGACGCGTTCGTGTCGGCCAAGGTGGGGCTGCGGGCCGACGCCCAGCACGTGGTGGCGGACGGGCGTCCGGGCTACGTGCGCCGGGCGTGCGACGCCTCGCTGCGGCGGCTGCGGACCGACGTCATAGACCTCTACCAGCTGCACCGGGTGGACCCGGACGTGCCCGTGGAGGAGACCTGGGGGGCGATGGCGGAGCTGGTGGGCGCCGGGAAGGTGCGGGCGCTCGGGTTCTGCGCGCTCGGTGCCGGGGCCGGGCCGGGTGCGGGGCGCGGCGGGGACCGGGCGTACGGGACGACGCTGCGGCACCTGGACCGGGCGCAGCAGGTGTTTCCGGTGAGCGCGGTGCAGGCGGAGCTGTCGGTGTGGTCGCCGCAGGCGGCGTGGCAGCTGCTCCCGTGGTGCGCGGACCGCGGGGTGGGGTTTCTGGCGGCGATGCCGCTGGGCAGCGGTTTCCTGACCGGGACGCTCACGCCGGGCGAGGGTTTCGAGCCGCAGGACGTACGGGCCCGGCACCCGCGGTTCACGGCGGACGCGATGGCGTCGAACCAGGTGCTCGTGGCGGCCCTGCGCCGGGTGGCGCGGCGGCACGGGCCCGGTGTCACGGCGGCGCAGGTGGCGCTGGCGTGGGTGCTGGCGCAGGGGCCGCAGGTGGTGCCCGTACCGGGAGCCGACCGGGCGCCGTGGGCCGCGGAGAACGCGGCGGCGGCGGAGGTGCTGCTCTCGGCGGCCGATCTCGCGGAGATGGCGGCGCTTCCGGTGGCGGTGGGAGCCTGGGACTGACCCGCAACCACTCGATCGAGTGTACGAGCGGTGGAACTTCGGCAGCCGTCGGAGAGGTTGAGACGGGTGAAGGGCACGGTCGGGGCACGGGAAGGGAGCAGGGCGATGCGATTCACACGCGGGGGGTACGCGGCACGGGGCGCGCGGAGCCGGGGCGCGCTGAGCAGGGACGTGCTGAACCGGGGCGTGCTGAGGGACGTGCTGGGCAGGGGCGTGCTGGGCGCGGTGGCGCTGGCCGGGTGCGGAGCGCTGCTGGCCACCGGCTGTTCGCCGGCCGGCGTCGACGGCGCCCGGCCGGGAGGCTCGCCACCGGGCTCGGCCGCGGGCCCGGGGTCGCCGGGCCCTTCGGGGACCCCTTCGGGTTCCCCGTCGGTGTCGGTCCCGCCGGCGAAGGGCGCGGTGACGGTGACCGGCGAGGTCGCCAAGGACCTGGAGTCCCCGTGGGGGGTGGCACCGCTGCCGGGCGGGGACCTGCTCGTCGCCTCGCGGGACAAGGGCACGATCAGCAGGGTCGCGGCCGGCTCGGGCACGGTGACGCGGATCGGGTCGGTGCCCGGGGCCGCCCCGGGCGGGGAGGGCGGGCTGCTGGGCCTGGCCCTGTCGCCGGACTTCGCGTCGGACCGGATGGTGTACGCCTACTTCACCACCGAGGGCGACAACCGGATCGCCCGGATGCGCTACGACGAGCGCAGACCCGCGGGGCAGCAGTTGGGCGCTCCGGACACCGTGTTCCGCGGCATCCCCAAGGGCCTGATCCACAACGGCGGCCGGATCGCCTTCGGCCCCGACAAGATGCTCTACGCGGGCACGGGCGAGACCGGTGAGACCGGGCTCGCGCAGGACAAGGAGTCGCTGGGCGGCAAGATCCTGCGCATGACCCCGGACGGGGACCCGGTGCACGGAAACCCGGAGGCGGACTCGGTCGTCTACTCCTACGGTCACCGCAACGTGCAGGGCCTCGCCTGGGACGGGGAGAAGCGGCTGTGGGCCGCCGAGTTCGGCCAGAACACCTGGGACGAGCTGAACCTGATCGAGCCCGGCGCGAACTACGGCTGGCCGGCGGCGGAGGGCAAGGCGGGCCGGCCCGGCATGCGCGATCCGGTGGCCGTCTGGAAGACCGACGAGTCCTCGCCGAGCGGGATCGCCTGGGCGCAGGGGTCGGTCTGGATGGCGGGCCTCAAGGGGAACCGGCTGTGGCGGATCCCCTTGTCCGGGGCGGACCCGGTGGCGGAGCCCGAGGCCTTCCTGGAGGGGAAGTACGGCCGGCTGCGCTCCGTGGTGGCCCTGGGCGGCGACAAGCTGCTGCTGGTCACGAGCGAGACGGACGGGCGCGGGTCACCGGAGGCGGGCGACGACAGGATCCTGACGCTGACGGTGCGGTGACCTCGACGGCGACGGTGCCGACGGCCACGCCGACGGCACGGACGGTGAGGTGACTCGCCACGGAGGACCCCGGCGACGGGGCGGAAGGTGCGGTGGACGCGGTGTTCAACATGATCGAGCAGCTGTTCAGTCCGGGGCGCAGGCACGCGGACGAGGAGAAGAAGCGTCTGGAGCTCTCCCGGGTCGACGTCGAGGACGGGGATCCGGGGCGCGGCCCGATAGACCTCGACTCCGGCACGGTCTTCATACGGCCCGCCGGGCAGCCTCCGGCAGGGGACTGACCGGACCGGCGACGGCGAACAGACGCAGCCGGTGGGCGAGGGCGGCCGCCTCGCCCCGCCCGGCGACACCCAGCTTCGCGAGGATGTTCGAGACGTGCACGCTCGCTGTCTTCGGGGAGATGAACAGCTCCCCGGCGATCTGACGGTTGGTGTGACCCTCCGCGACCAGGCGCAAAACCTCCCGCTCGCGGCCGGTCAGGCCGAGGGCTTCGGCGGGGTCGGCCTCCTGGGCGGGCGGGGCCGGGCAGGACTCCGCGGTCGCGGTGGTCAGGGTGATCCGGGCGCGCTGGGCGAGCAGGGCGAGGTCCTCGCGGAGCCGGCGGGCGCCGAGACCCGTCGCGGTGGTGTGGGCGTCCCGGAGCAGGGCGGCCGCGGGTTCCCGGTCGCCTCCGGAGGCCAGCAGCGCCTCGGCGAGCCGGTGGCGGGCCCGGGCGAGCAGGTACGGGCGCTCCAGGGGGCGGACGGCCTCCTCCACGGCGGCCCAGTCGGCGACCGCGTCCCGTGCCTCGGCGCGGCGCAGCTCGGCCCGGACGTACTCGGCGTGGGCGGTCCACACCGGGTTCGGGGTGGCCAGGGTGCGGGCGGTGGTGCGCAGCAGGTCCAGGGCGGCCTCGCGGCCGGCCTCCGCGGCGGGGAGCCCCCGGGCGTCCGCCTCGGCGGACGCCGCGGCGAGCAGCAGCGGCCAGGCGTAGCGGTGCTGTCCGAGCGGGAAGCCGAAGTCGGCGGCCGCGGTCATCGCGGTCCGGACGTCGGCGATGCGGCCCTCCCCCGCGGCGACCCCCACCGCGAGGCGGAACAGCGGTATCCGGTGCTGGGGCTGGGTCTCGTGGGTGCCGAAGTGCGCGTGTGAGGCGGCGAGCCGGTGGGCGGCCTCGGCCAACTCGCCGCGTGCCAGGGCCAGGTAGGCCAGTCGCGCGGAGGCCGAGCCGCGGGGGGCGGCGCTCTGGCCGGCGAGCAGGGTGCGCCGGGCCTCCTCGGTGGCCTCGTCCCAGCGGCCGAGGCTGTAGAGGCTCTCGGCCATGTTGCCGCGCACCCACGCCTCGGTGTCCAACAGCCGCGCGGTGGTGGCGAGTTCGATGGCAGGAGCCGCCACCTCGACGGCTTCCCGGGAGCGCCCCGCGCCTTCCAGCTGGGAGGTGAGGTTGATGTAGGCGCGTCCGGCGATCAGGGGGAGGCCGAGTGCGGTGGCCCGGTCCTTGGCCGCGTGCAGCTCGGCGAGGCCGGCCTCACCGGTGCCGGAGTCGGTGAGCAGGCAGCCGACGGTGATCCGGGCGTTCAGCTCGGTCTCCCCGGCGCCGACCATCCGCGCGTACGCGACGGCCCGTTCGGCGGCGACGAGGTTGCCGGGGCCCGGGTCGTGGAGCATGCCCCAGCCCGCGGCGCGGACGAGGACCTCGGCGTGAACGTGCGACGGCGGCAGGCCCCTGACCAGCTCCTGGGCCTTGCCGATCTCCTCCCAGCCGTCGCTCCGGCCGAGCGCGGACACCAGCCGGGAGCGCTCGGTCCAGAACCAGGCGGCCCGCAGCGGGTCCCCGTCGGCCTCCAGCATCCTGAGCGCCGTCTTGGTGATCTTCAGGGCGCGTTCCGGCTCCCCGCCGTAGCGGGCGGCGACGGTCGCCTCGGCCAGCAGGTCGATGCGCCGGAGCGGGGTGGTGGCGGGGTCGCACCCGCACGGCGGGTACACCTCGGTGTAGTCGGCCGGGCGGAGCGCTTCGCGCACCTCCTCCGGCGTGCTCTCCCAGAGGTCCATGGCCCGTTCCAGCAGGCGCAGCTGCTCGGCGTAGGCGTGCCGGCGGCGGGCGGCGACGGAGGCGGCGAGCACGGCGGGCAGCGCCTTGGCGGGGTCGTTCGCGTGGTACCAGTAACTGGCCAGCCTGATGATCCGTTCCTCGGCGCGGATCAGCGAGTCGTCGCTCTCCAGGGCCTCGGCGTAGCGGCGGTTGACGCGGGAGCGCTCGCCGGGCAGCAGGTCGTCGCTGACGGCCTCGCGGACCAGCGAGTGGCGGAAGCGGTACCCGTCGCCGTCGGCGGTGGCGAGCAGGATGTTGGCCCCGACGGCGGCGCGCAGCGCCTCGATCAGCTCGTCCTCGGTGAGGCCCGCGGCGGCGCGCAGCAGCGGGTACTCCACGGTGGACCCGCCCTCGGCGACGACGGCGACCACCCGCTGGGCCGCGTCGGGGAGGACCTCGACGCGGACGAGGAGCAGGTCGCGCAGGGACTCCGTGAGCCCGGCCCGGCAGCCGCTCGCCCGGGACGCGACGAGTTCCTCGACGAAGAAGGCGTTGCCGTCGGACCGGTCCAAGACGGAGTCGACGAAGTCCTCGTCGGGCTGCGAGGCGAGGATGCCGGCGAGCTGGCGGCGCACCTCGGCCCGGTTGAAGCGGGGCAGTTCGATGCGCCGGACGGTCCGCAGCCGGTCCAGTTCGGCGAGCAGCGGCCGTAGCGGGTGGCGGCGGTGGACGTCGTCCGCGCGGTAGGTGGCGACGACGACGAGGCGGCCGCTGCCGAGGGTGCGGAAGAGGTAGGAGAGCAGGTGCCGGGTGGAGGTGTCCGCCCAGTGCAGGTCCTCCAGGACGAGGACGAGGGTGCGGTCGGCGGCGAGCCGCTCCAGCATCCGGGCGGTCAGCTCGAAGAGGCGGGCGGTGCTCTCCTCGTCGTGCGGGCCGCGCGGGGTGTCGCCGAGTTCGGGGAGGATGCGGGCGAGTTCGCCCTCCTGGCCCGCGGCCGCGGCCGTCAACTCGCCGGGGAGCAGGCGGTGCAGGGTGCGCAGCGCCGTCGAGAACGGGGCGTAGGGAAGTCCCTCCGCCCCGATCTCCACGCAGCTTCCGACGGCGACCACGACGCCGCGGCGGTCCGCCTCGCAGAGGAACTCCTCCGTGAGGCGGGTCTTGCCGACCCCTGCCTCTCCCCCGATGAGCAGGGCCTGCGGTTCCCGGCCTTCGGCGCGCGTCAGTGCGTCGGTGAGTGCGGCCAGTTCGTCGGCACGGCCGACGAACACCGGGCTGACTGATCTGGTTTCCACGCCGCCGAGCATCGCACAGACGTCCTCCCCGGCGGCACCCGTTATCGGTGCGCTGCCCGCCACGTGCCGCTCCCCCCGGTCCCGGGGCGGACTACGCGGCGCGGACGAAGCGGCTCCGGCGGCTCCTCACCGACCCTTCGGGTTCCTGGCTCCGGGAGGAGGTGCGGCGCAGCGCCTTCCTCGCCTCCCGGACCTGGCGGTACGCGTCGGCCTCGCGGATGAGCTCGGCGTGGCGGGCGGTGGCCATCTCGTACTCGAACATCTCGTGCTCCCTGGTCGCGTCGTTCTCGGACACCTCGTTCGGTGTGTTCCGAGATTCGCGTCCCAGGGGGTGCCGGCACATCGGGAGCATGCCGCATGCGCGGGGTGCGCGGGGCCTTAGACCGGGCTGCCGGCCGGTGCTGGGTGCCTAAGGCGGCCGTCCGGGGGCCGGAGCCGGGCCCCGGACGGCGGGCGGGTCACGGCGTGGGCGCCGCCGGGACCGACGGGAGCGGCAGGAAGTACATGGCCCCGAAGACGACGATGCCGAGGCCGCCGAGGACGACGGCGGCCCAGGCGACGGACCGGACCCAGGCCGGGAGGGTGCGGCCGGGTGCGCCGAAGGCGGGTCGGGCCAGGACGAAGACGGCGACGAGCAGCGCGAGGGTGGACAGGACGCCGTTGGCGAGGGCGGTCAGCTGCCAGGCGTCGCCGTACAGGGCGGAGATCTGGTCCGCCGGCGGGGCCGACTTGTCGCCCTGGATCTGGCCGATGAGGGTCTGGCGCTCGGCCAGGACACGGGAACCCCAGCTGCCGCTGAGCGCGACGAGCCCGAGGCCGGCGGCCACGACGGCGGACGCGGCCGCTCCGACGCCGCCGGACCGCGCCTCCTCGTCGGCGTGGTCCTCGTCGAACGCGTCGTCCTCGTCGCCCTCGTCGAGGTCCTGGTCCGCGGGCTCGGCGTCGTTCACGGCGGCGGTGCCGTCCGCGGGCGCGGTCTCGGTCACAGGCGCGGTCGCGGTCGCAGGCGCGGTCGCGGTCTCGGCCCCGGCGGGCTGGGGGGCCTCGGCCTTCGTGAGGTCGGTGGGGGTGGTCTCCGCCTCGGGGGCGTTCGGGGCGGGGGTCTTCTTGGTGTCCATGCCGGGCACCGTAGGCGGCCTGTCTGAGAGGTCCATGAGAATTCGGTGCGGACGGCGTGCCGGGCTTGAGTTTCGGCTCCCGGCGCCCCGAAGGACGCCGGCGGTCCGGACCGCGGCTACGTCCGGCCGGCCCTCGCGGAGGTTTCCGCGGCGCGTTCCGTGGCCGTCTCCGAAGCCGTTCCCGAGACCGTTCCCGAGGCCGTTCCCGCGGTGGGCCGCTGCCCCGGAAGCACCGTGTCCGGGCGCTGTTCGGGGGGCTCGATGCTGATCCGCGGCAGTCGGCGGTCGAGCCAGCCGGGCAGCCACCAGTTCGCGCCGCCGAGCAGGTGCATCAGGGCCGGGACCAGGAGGGTCCGCAGTACGAAGGCGTCGAGCGCCACGGCCGCGGCGAGCGCGATGCCGAACATCGCGATGATCCGGTCGCCGCTGAGGACGAAGGCGAGGAACACGGAGATCATGATGACGGCCGCCGAGTTGATGACCCGGCTGGTCTCCGCGAGGCCGACGCGGACGGCGCGCCGGTTGTCGCCGGTCTCCAGCCACTCCTCGTACATCCGGCTGACGAGGAAGACCTGGTAGTCCATCGAGAGGCCGAAGAGCACGGACACCATGATCACGGGCAGGAAGGGCTCGATGGGCCCCGCGCTGCCGAGGCCGAGCAGTTCGCTGCCCCAGCCCCACTGGAAGATCGCCACGACCACACCGAAGGAGGAGGCGACGGCGGCGATGTTCATGGCGGCGGCCTTGAGCGGGATGCCGATGGACCGGAAGGCCAGCAGCAGCAGGACGCAGCCGAGGGCGATGACCACCCCGACGAACAGCGGCAGCTTGCCGACGATGACCTCGGCGAAGTCGTCGTAGCCGGCCGTCACCCCGCCCACGTGGACCTGCATGGAGCTGCCGTCCGCGGCGCGCGGGACGACCTCGGCGCGCAGGATGTCGACGAGGGCGCTCGTGTCCCGGGACTGCGGGGCGGAGTCCGGTACGACGGTCACCACGGCCGTGTCCCCGCTCCGGTTGAAGACGGCCGGGCCGGCGGAGGCCACGCCCTCCGTCGCACGGAGCGCTTCGGCCAGCCGCCCGGCGGCGAGCCGGTCCCCGGCGCCGTCGAGGCGGGCGACGACGGTCAGCGGGCCGTTCGTGCCGGGGCCGAACCCCTGCGCCAGCAGGTCGTACGCCTGCCGGGTGGTGGAGCCGGCCGGGTTGTTGCCCTGGTCGGAGGTGCCGAGGTGCAGGGAGAGGGTGGGCAGGGCGAGCACCAGCATGACGACGGTGGCGACGGCGCCCAGCAGCTTGGGGCGGCGTTCCACGAAGGCGGACCAGCGGACGGCGAACCCGGTGGTCCGCTCGGGCCGCGGTCCCTCGGCGGCGAGCCTGCGGCGCTCGCGGCGGGACAGCGCGCGCGTCCCGATGTACGAGAGCAGCGCCGGGAGCAGGGTGACGGACGCGGCGACGGTGAGGACCACGGTGACGGAGGCGGCTATCGCGACGCCGTCGAGGAAGTTCAGCCGCAGCACGAGCATGCCGAGCAGGGCGATGCAGACGGTGCCCCCGGCGAAGACGACGGCCCGGCCGGTGGTGGCGACGGCGCTCTCCGCCGCCTCGTCCACGGACAGGCCGCGCAGCAGGCCCTTGCGGTGGCGGGTGACGATGAACAGCGCGTAGTCGATGCCGACGCCGAGGCCGACGAGGGTGCCGAGCATCGGGGCGAAGTCGGCGACCGGCATCGCGTGCCCGAGCAGGGTGATGCCGAAGTAGGCGGTGCCCACGCTGACCAGCGCGGTCGCGAGGGGCAGCAGGCTCGCGGCGAGCGAGCCGAAGGCGAGGAAGAGCACCAGGGCGGCGATGGCGACACCGATGACCTCGGCGAGGTGGGCGGTGGGGGCCTCCGTCAGGCCGATGGCACGGCCGCCGAGTTCGACGCGCAGGCCGTCCGCCTCGGTGCCGGGGTTCTTCGCCGCTTCGACGACCGCCCGGGCCTGGCCCGGGGGTACGGCGTCGGCCTGCCGGTCGAAGGTCACGACGGCGTAGGCGGTGCGCCCGTCGGGGCTGATCCGGGCGGCGCTCTCGGGGCCCGGTCCGTACGGTCCCGCGACCGAGCCGACGCCGGGGAGCGCGGCGATGGTGTCCAGGGCGCGGGTCATGCGCGCTTCGATGTCCGGGGTGCGGGCGTTCTGGTGGTCCGGTGCCCGCCACACGACGGTGTCGGTGTCGCCGCCCTGGCCGTGGAAGCCCTCGCGCAGCAGGGCGTGGGCCTTGGCGGACTCGGTGCCGGGCACCTCGTAGTCGTTGGAGAACGCCGATCCCGCGGTTCCCGCCGCCGCGGCGCTCGCGCCGAGTGCGAGCAGCCAGATCAGTACGGCGAGGAGTCGGTGGCGCATGCACCACCGCGCGATTGCTGCCAACGGACGTGCTCCCTGGTGGTTCGGATCTTTAGCGGGAGAACGGCCCGTCGCAAAGAATCACGTGAACTGAACACTGCGGATCGTGAAGGGCCCGGCCGGCGGTCCGGCGGGTCGCCCCGAGGTTCCGGCCCGGGTGGTGCGCACCGTTTCGGCCCGGGTGGTGCGCACCGTCACAATCTCAGCGTTTTGTGATCGTCGGCCCGTTTCGTGTGCATCGTCACAGGTCGGCGGGGTGGTACGGGACCTTGGTCACGGCGCCGGGGAGCCGGGCGCCGCGACGGCCTCCGGTTCCCCGGGCCCGTCGACCCGGTAGCCCGGGACCGAGGGCCAGCGGACGGTCAGGACCACCGCGTCCTCCTCGGCGTACCAGGAGTGGTCCACGCCGCGTCCCCACAGCACGTAGTCGCCCTGTTCGGCGAGGACGACGCTGCGTTCCGGGAAGTCCAGCCGGAAGCGTCCGCTGATCAGCACCAGCAGGGCGGTGCGCCGCTCCGCGGTCGCCCACCGCTCCCGGGTGTCGCCCTTCGGGTGGACCCCCCATTTGATCTCGACGTCCTCGCTGTGGCGGGGGTCGGCCGGGTCCTTGAAGTGGCCCAGGAGCCAGCCGCGGTCGGCGGCCGCGTCGGGAGCGGCCTTGCCGGTGTGGATGGTGGCGTCGGCGTTCACGGGGCGAGACTAATGCAGTTGTGCGACCCGCCGTCGCGCTGCTCAGCTGGGCCGATGACGATCGATCGTGACGCGTTGACGCGGATCCGGGACCTCTACGACACCGTGATGCGCCGGGACGCCCGGCCCGACGCCGCGGGGGCCCGCGTGGAGCGGGCGGGCGGAGTCGTACGCCAGTCCGTGCCCGGGTCGGGCTGGAACGGCGTCCTCTGGTCGGACCTCGACGAGAGGACCGCGGACGCGGAGATCGCCGCACAGGTCGCGTTCTTCGGCGGACTCGGCGCGTCGGAGTTCGAGTGGAAGCTGTACGGGCACGACGGGCCGGCGGACCTCGGGGAGCGGCTGGCGGCGGCCGGGTTCGTACCGGAGCCGGCCGAGACGCTGATGGTGGGCCTGGCCGCGGAGCTCGCGGAGCTGCCGGTGGAACCGCCGGCGGGGATCACCCTGCGCGCGGTGACGGACGAGGCCGGCGTGGACCTGATGATGGAGGTCCACCGGCGGGCCTTCGGGACGGACCGGCCGCACATCCGGGAGCAGGTGCTCGGCATGCTGCGGGAGGAGCCGGACTCCCTCGCGGCCGTGCTCGCGATGGCGGGTGACACCCCGGTCTCGGCGGCCCGGATGGAGATGCGGCCGGGCCTGCCGTTCGCCGGCCTCTGGGGCGGCGGTACGGATCCCGCGTGGCGGGGCCGGGGCGTCTACCGCCTGCTGGTGGCCCACCGCGCCCGCATCGCGGCCGAGCGGGGCATCCCGTACCTCCAGGTGGACGCCTCCTCGGAGAGCCGCCCGATCCTGGAGCGGCTGGGGTTCGGGGTACTGGGGGTGACGGTGCCGTACCAGTGGCAGGCGTGAGCGGGCGGCTGGCCCCCGCGCGCGGAAGGGGGTACCGCGCCGGCGGGGCCGCGGGCATGATCGACGGCATGGAACGCATCAGCCCGCCCCTGACCGGAAACGAGCGCGAGACCCTCCGGGCCTACCTGGACTACCACCGGGCCACCCTGGCCATGAAGTGCGAGGGCCTCGACGACGAACAGCTGCGCCGGGCCGCCTCGCCCCCGTCCACGCTGTCGCTGCTGGGCCTGGTCCGGCACATGGCCGAGGTCGAACGGCACTGGTTCCGGCGCGTCCTGGACGGCCGCGACCTCCCGCACCTGTGGTCGGACGACCACGACTTCCAGGCCGCGTACGACGCGTCGGGCTCGACCCGCGACGAGGCGTTCGCCGCGTGGGAGAACGAGGTGGCGCACTCCCGCAGGATCGAGGCGGCCGCCGGGTCCCTGGACGTGACCGTCCACGTGCCGGGCTGGGAGAAGGAGGCCTCGCTGCGCCTGCTCATGCTGCACCTGATCCACGAGTACGCCCGCCACAACGGCCACGCCGACTTCCTGCGCGAGGCCGTCGACGGCACGACCGGAGCGTGACGCGCGCCCGGTGCCCGCGGACCGACCGCTGCGGGCGCCGGGCACCACGCGTCGGCGGTCGCGGGCGCGGGCCGGCACGGTGCGCAGGGGACGCCCCGCGTCATGCGCCGGGCCTCACGCCGCGGCGGCCCCTTCCCCCGCGCCCGCCCGCCAGTACCCGAGGCCGTTCACCCGCTGCTTCGGCAGGCCGAGTTCCTTGCGCAGGTACGAGGTCAGCGTCCGCGTCGTCGCCGTGTCGCAGGCCAGCCACACGTACGCCGCCGACGGGTCCCCCACCAGCACCGGCAGTTCGGCCCGGACCCGGTCGACCAGCGCCGTGCCGCCCCGCGGCACCCGGCGGATCTCGTGCCGGGCCGCGTCCAGCCGTACCGGCAGGTCCGCGTCGGAGGCGTGCTGCGTCTCGAACCAGATCGTCGCGGCGGTCTGCGGGAAGGAGTCCAGCAGGGAGTTGATCGCCGGGAGCGAGGCCGGGTCGCCGATGACCAGCAGCCGGTCCGGAGCCGGGGCGGGGGCGGTGAAGCCCGTTCCCTGGACGGTCGCGTCGATGGTGTCCCCGGGCGCCGCGGCGCGCGCCCAGGCGCTCGCGACCCCGCCGTGCAGGGCGAACTCCAGGGAGAACGTGCCCGCTTGCGGATCCGGGTCCACGAGGGTGTAGGCCCGCTGGTGCGGTCGGCCCGCCCCCTCGAACCACACGCGCACCCACATCGTCGGGTGCAGTGACTCGCCCGCGGCCGCCAGCAGTCCGCCGTCCGTGAAGCGGATCCGTCGGTAGGCGGCCGTGACGTCCTGCGCCCCGGTGACCGTGAACGTGAAGTCCCTGCCCCGCAGCAGTTTGAGGACCACGCCCTCCCAGCCCTTGCCGACCGCCATGTCCGACCCCTCCCTGCCCGCCTGTGGTGAGGCAAACCTAACCCAACGCGCCTGGGGGAAGGCACACGGGCAGCGCCGCCCGGGCCCCGTGGGTCCCGGAGCGGCCGTCACCCGAACGGGACCCCGATTCCCATTGACCCCGCGCACCTCCCCCCTGGAAGCTGATGCCTTCTCAAAGCACTCTGGGGTGGGGGCAATTGACCAGTCAGAACCTGCACATCGGACCGGATTCGGCGGCGGACCGGTACCGTCTGCTCCGGTCCATCGGACGCGGCGGGGAGGCCGTGCTCTACCTCGCCGAGATCGAGCTCGCGGGCGGCTCGGAGCCCGTGGTCGTCAAGGTGCTGGACTCCAAGACGACCATCACGCCCGAGATCTTCGACCGCATCAGCCAGAAGTGGAACGAGCAGGCGGAGCTGCTGCGCTTCGTGCACCGGCCGGGCGTGGTCGGGGTGCGGGAGCATTTCGAGGGCCCGCCGATCCACCGGCCCGGGGAGTCCTCGACCCTCACGGGGCGGGCGCTCGTCCTCGTCATGAACCACGTCGACGGCCTGGACCTGCGGGACTGGCGGGCCGAGCGGACGCTCGCGAGCGCCGCCGAGCGGCGCGAGGTGATGCGCACGCTGGAGCAGTTGGCCGACGTACTGGACTGGCTGCACTCGGGGAAGGCCACCCCGTCCGGGCGCCAGGTCATCCACGGTGACCTGTCCCCCGGCAACGTGATGGTCGACGCCCACGGGCAGGCCACGCTGGTGGACTTCGGCCTGAGCAAGCTGACGGCCGACCACGAGACGGCGGAGGTCTGGTTCACCCCGGGCTACGCGGCTCCCGAGGTCTTCGACGGCAAGCGGACGCCGGGGGCGGACCGGTACGCGTTCGGGGCCATCGCGTACTTCCTGCTGAGCGGGCAGTCCCCGCCCGCCACGCCCGGGCAGCTGGCGGACGCGGTGACGGCGCTGCCGCAGATCGCGGTACTGGACGCGGAGCAGCGGGCCCGGATCACCGCCGTCTACGCGGCGGACCCCGGCAAGCGGCCGGTGAGCCTGGCCGGCTGGATGAAGGACCTCCGGCACGCGGTGGTGTCCACGACCACCGCGACGTCGCGTCCGGCCGCGCCGGCCGCGCCCCCGATGCCGGGCGCGCCCCCGCCGCCGCTGGTTCCGCCGCAGCCCCTGACGGCGCCCCCCGTCACGCCCGCACCCGCGCCTCCGGCACAGGCCGCGTACGCACGGCCCGCCCCCGCACAGCCGCCCGCGTCCACGCACGCCGCGGAGCCGGCGGCGACGCCCGCGCAGGCGGCCCCGCCCGCCCCCGATCCGGTGCGGGCGACGGTGCCCGAGGGGTACGGGGCTCCCTTCGTGCCCGGCCCGGAGTCGCCGACCGCCGCCCTGGCGCAGCCGGCCGCGCACGCACAGCCGCAGGCACAGCCGCAGGCACAGCCGCAGGCGCGACCGCCGAAGAAGAGGCGGCGTACGGCGCTGGTCCTCGGCGCGGTGGCGGCGGTCCTGCTGCTCACGGCCGGCGCCGTCGCCGGGGCGCAGTTGCTGGGCGGCAAGGGGAAGGGTGCGGGCCGGGCCGGGGGCGACGAGCCCGCCGCTCCCGTGGCGAGCACGCCCGCGTCCGCGACGCCCTCGGCTCCGGCGCCCGGCGCCTCGGACGATCCGGCCGTCCAGCCCGGTGCCTCGGGTTCACAGCCGCCGTCGGGCATCGCGCCGGACATCAAGGCCGCGGACCTGACGGTGATGAGCCCGGTCTCCGAACTCGACCGTTTCACGGTGGGCTCCGCCAAGATCGACACGAAGCAGTACGGCGCCGCGTTCGTCGCGGACCGCAGCTGCAACTACGACGCGACGGCGGAGTTCGACCTCAACCGGGAGTGGAAGCACCTGGAGTTCACGGCCGGCATCGACGACGGTTCGACGAACGAGAAGGGCAGGGTCAGCATCTCCCTCGACGGACGGCCCGCCGCCTTCTCCGAGCTCGTGGAACTCGGCAAGCCGGTCACGAAGTCGGTGGACGTGAGCGGGGCCCTGCGGCTGCGCGTCAAGGTCGAGAAGGGCTGCGACAACGGCATCGTCGTGATCGCCGCACCGCAGCTGACCCGCTGAGCGGTCCGCCCGGCGGCGCGGATGCCGCAGGCGGCCCGCCCGCCAGGACGGCGGTGGAGCCGTGCCGCCCCGGGGGGGTCGGCACGGTCGTTCCGTCCACCCGGAGCACGGCAGGAGCGAGGGGGACGACACCTTCGGGGGCGGCCCCGCACCGGAAGTCCGGTGCGGGGCCGCCCTCGGTCCGGCCCGCGGCCGCCCCGAAGGGCGGGCGGGCCGGTACGCGTCTACTCGGAGACGCCCAGGCGCTCCAGGATGAGCTCCTTGACGCGCGCAGCGTCGGCCTGGCCGCGGGTGGTCTTCATGACCGCTCCGACCAGGGCGCCGACGGCGGCGACCTTGCCGCCGCGGATCTTGTCCGCGATGGCCGCGTTGCCCGCGATGGCCTCGTCCACGGCCGCGCCCAGCGCGCCCTCGTCCGAGACGACCTTCAGGCCGCGCTTCTCGACGACCTCGTCCGGGGTGCCCTCGCCGGCGAGGACGCCTTCGAGCACCTGGCGGGCCAGCTTGTCGTTCAGCTCTCCGGCCGCGACCAGCGCCGCGACCCGGGCGACCTGCGCCGGGGTGATCGGCAGCTCGTCGACGACGACGCCCTGCTCGTTGGCGTTGCGCGCCAGCTCGCCCATCCACCACTTGCGCGCGGCCGCCGGGTCGGCGCCCGCCTCGGTCGTGGCGACGATGGAGTCCACCGCGCCCGCGTTGAGGATCGACTGCATGTCGTGCTCGGTGACGCCCCACTCCTCGCGGAGCCGGTTGCGGCGCGTGCGCGGCATCTCGGGCAGGCCGGCGCGCAGTTCCTCGACCCAGGTGCGGGCCGGGGCCACGGGGACCAGGTCGGGCTCCGGGAAGTACCGGTAGTCCTCGGCGTTGTCCTTGATGCGGCCGGCCGTGGTCGAGCCGTCCTCCTCGTGGAAGTGCCGGGTCTCCTGCACGATCGAGCCGCCCGAGGTGAGCACCGCGGCGTGGCGCTGGATCTCGTAGCGGGCGGCGCGCTCGACGGAGCGCAGCGAGTTGACGTTCTTGGTCTCACTGCGGGTGCCGAACGCGGACTCGGGGGTCGGGCGCAGCGACAGGTTCACGTCGCAGCGCATCTGGCCCTTGTCCATGCGGGCCTCGGAGACGCCGAGCGCCTTGATGACCTCGCGCAGCTCGGCGACGTACGCCTTCGCGACCTCGGGGGCCCGCTCCCCGGCACCCTCGATCGGCTTGGTGACGATCTCGATCAGGGGGATGCCGGCGCGGTTGTAGTCCAGCAGCGAGTGGGACGCGCCGTGGATGCGTCCGGTGGCGCCGCCGACGTGCAGCGACTTGCCGGTGTCCTCCTCCATGTGGGCGCGCTCGATCTCCACGCGGAAGATCTCGCCGTCCTCCAACTGCACGTCGAGGAAGCCGTTGAAGGCGATCGGCTCGTCGTACTGGGAGGTCTGGAAGTTCTTCGGCATGTCCGGGTAGAAGTAGTTCTTCCGGGCGAAGCGGCACCACTCGGCGATCTCGCAGTTCAGCGCGAGACCGATCTTGATGGCGGACTCGATGCCGATCTCGTTGACGACCGGGAGGGCGCCGGGCAGGCCCAGGCAGACCGGGCAGGTCTGCGAGTTGGGCTCGGCGCCCAGCTCGGTCGAGCAGCCGCAGAACATCTTGGTCCTGGTGCCGAGCTCGACATGGACCTCCAGGCCCATGACGGGGTCGAACGAGGCGAGAGCGTCCTCGTACGACAGCAGTTCGGTGAAGGTGGTCACGGTGAAACTTTCCCTCTCAGCCCAGCAGGACGTCGTCGTCGCCCAGGCGCTTCAGCTCGCGGTACAGGATCGCGAGGCCGGTGACGATGGCGGCGGCGGACACGGCGGCGTCGACCAGCTTCAGCACGTCGTTCTCGGAGCGGGCCTTCCTGACCTGCTTGATCACGCTGAGCGCGCCGAAGGCGGTGGTGCCGATCGACAGGTAGGTGCCGGTCTTGGACTTCTTGAAGCCCTTGGCCTTGGACAGTGCACTGGTGCTCACAGGGACGGTGCCTCCTCAAGCAGCGGGTGACCCCAGCGTGCGATGAAGGCGGCCTCGACGGCCGCGCCGACCTTGTAGAGCCGGTCGTCCTTCATCGCCGGGGCGATGATTTGCAGCCCGACCGGGAGGCCGTCCTCCGGAGCCAGGCCGCAGGGCAGCGACATGGCGGAGTTGCCGGCCAGGTTGGTCGGGATGGTGCACAGGTCCGCGAGGTACATGGCGAGGGGGTCGTCGGTGCGCTCGCCGATCGCGAAGGCGGTGGTCGGGGTCGTCGGGGAGACGATCACGTCGACCTGCTCGAAGGACTTCTCGAAGTCCTGGGTGATGAGCGTGCGGACCTTCTGGGCCGAGCCGTAGTACGCGTCGTAGTAGCCGGAGCTGAGCGCGTACGTGCCGAGGATGATGCGGCGCTTGACCTCGTCGCCGAATCCGGCTTCGCGGGTCAGGGCGGTGACGTCCTCGGCGGACTTGGTGCCGTCGTCGCCGACGCGCAGGCCGTAGCGCATGGCGTCGAAGCGGGCCAGGTTGGAGGAGGCCTCCGACGGGGCGATCAGGTAGTACGCGGCCATGGCCAGGTCGAAGGACGGGCAGTCCAGTTCGACGATCTCGGCGCCGAGCTCCTTGAGGAGCTCCACCGACTCGTTGAAGCGCTGGACGACGCCGGCCTGGTAGCCCTCGCCGGCGAACTGCTTGACCACTCCGACGCGCATGCCGGCGACGGAGCCGTTGCGGGCCGCCTCGACGACCGGCGGGACCGGGGCGTCGACGGAGGTGGAGTCCATCGGGTCGTGGCCGGCGATGACCTCGTGGAGGAGGGCCGCGTCCAGGACCGTACGGGCGCAGGGGCCGCCCTGGTCGAGGGAGGAGGAGAAGGCCACCATGCCGTAGCGGGAGACACCGCCGTACGTGGGCTTCACGCCGACGGTGGCCGTGACGGCGGCGGGCTGGCGGATGGAGCCGCCGGTGTCCGTGCCGATGGCCAGGGGCGCCTGGAAGGCGGCCAGCGCGGCCGCGGAGCCGCCGCCGGAGCCGCCGGGGATCCGGGTGAGGTCCCAGGGGTTGCCGGTGGGGCCGTAGGCGCTGTTCTCGGTGGAGGACCCCATGGCGAACTCGTCCATGTTGGTCTTGCCGAGGATGACGACGTCGGCTTCCTTCAGCTTGCGCGTGAGGGTGGCGTCGTACGGCGGGATCCAGCCTTCGAGGATCTTCGAGCCGACGGTGGTCGGGACCCCGACGGTGGTGAAGATGTCCTTGAGGGCGAGCGGGACGCCGGCCAGCGGGCCGAGCTTCTCGCCGGCCGCGCGCTTGGCGTCGACGGCGCGGGCCTGCGCGAGCGCGCCCTCACGGTCGACGTGCAGGAAGGCGTGCACCTTCTCGTCGGTCGCGTCGATGCGGGCCAGGTGGGCCTCGGTGACCTCGACGGCCGTGAGTTCGCCGGAGGCGATCTTCTCGGCGGTCTGTGCGGCGGTGAGCCGGATGATGTCGGTCATGGTGGTTAGTCCTCCCCCAGGATCTGCGGCACCTTGAAACGCTGCTGCTCCTGGGCGGGAGCACCGGAGAGCGCCTGCTCGGGGGTGAGCGAAGGACGGACCTCGTCCGCGCGCATGACGTTCGTCAGGGGCAGCGGGTGGGAGGTCGGCGGAACGTCTTGGTCGGCGACCTCGGAGACGCGGGCGACCGCGCCGATGATGTCGTCGAGCTGTCCGGCGAAGTGATCCAGCTCTTCGGCCTTGAGCTCCAGACGTGCCAGCCGAGCGAGGTGGGCGACCTCCTCGCGCGTGATGCCAGGCATGCAGCGATCCTCTGGGGTGGTGAGCGTGTGGTTTCGGGCCCAATCCTATGGGGCTGGGCCCCTGACGCGTGAAACCGGTTACCGGCGGGCCGGTGCGGGAAGCCCGTGCGGGTCCGCTGCGCGGGGCATTGCGGGCGCCGCCCGGACCCGTGCCCCAAACGCCGGCGGGGCGGGAACTGCCCTGCGGGCAATCCGGCCCCGGCGGCGGCGCGTCCGCGCACCCTCGCGGGGTCAGCCCGCGTCGGCCTCCGCGGCCGCCAGTTCGGCCGAGATGTCCGCCGGGCGCCGCCAGCCGCGTTCCCCGCGCGCCAGCAGCCAGGCCGTGGCCTCCTGCGGCGGCATCGCGGCCGCGACCAGCCAGCCCTGCACGGCGTCGCAGCCCAGGTCCCGCAGCCGTTCCCACGTCTCGTCGTCCTCGACACCCTCGGCCACGACCAGCAGGCCGAGCGAGTGCGCCAGGTCCACCGTGCACCGGACGATCTCGGCGTCCTGCGCGTCGACCGCCAGCCGGCCCACGAACGACCGGTCGATCTTCAGTTCGCTGACCGGCAGCCGGCGCAGGTGGACCAGTGACGAGTATCCGGTGCCGAAGTCGTCCAGCGACATCTTCACGCCGTGGCCGGCCAGGCCCGCCATGGTGTCGGCCGCCCGCTGGGGGTCCTCCAGCAGGACGTGTTCCGTTATCTCCAGCTGGAGGCCGCTGGCGGGGACCCCGTGCCGGGCCAGCCGGGCGGCGACCGCGCCGGCGAAGCCCGGGGTGTGGACGTCGCGCGGGGACACGTTGACGGCGACCGGGACCTTGAGGCCCTGGGCCCGCCAGCGGGCCACCTGGGCCAGCGCGGTCTCCAGGACGTACTCGGTCAGGTGCGGCATCAGGCCGGAGGTCTCGGCGATCGCGATGAACTCGTCCGGGGACACCCGGCCGCGTTCCGGGTGGACCCAGCGCACCAGCGCCTCCAACCCGGCGACCTGGCCGTCGAAGCGGACCTTCGGCTGGTAGTGGAGTTCCACTTCCCCGGCGTCCAGCGCCCTGCGCAGGTCCCCGAGGAGGCCGAGCCGGTCGGGGGTGTTGCTGTCCCGCTTGGACTCGTACACCTCGACGCCGGTGCGGTCGCGCTTGGCCTGGTACATCGCGACGTCCGCGCGACGCAGCAGCCCCTCCGCGTCCAGCGCGTGGTCGGGGAAGACGGCGAGGCCGGCGCTGGCCTCCAGGACGAGGGTGAGGCCGTCCAGGTCGAGGGGGGAGCTGAGCTCGGCCACCAGGTGGCGGGCGATCCGCTGGGCGCTGGTGGTGGAGTCGGCCACCGGCAGCAGGACGGCGAACTCGTCGCCGCCGAGGCGGGCCGCCTCGGCGTCCTCGGGCAGGGCCTGCCGCAGCCGGTCGGCGATCTGCAGGAGCAGCCGGTCGCCGGCGAGGTGGCCGAGGGTGTCGTTGACCGCGCGGAAGCGGTCCAGGTCGATCAGTACGAGCGCCGCGCGCGTGCCGAGGCGTTCGGCCTCGTCCAGGGCGGTCCAGGCGCGCTCCAGCAGCCACTGGCGGTTCGGCAGCCCGGTGAGCGGGTCCCTCAGCTGCTCCTCGGCGCGTGCCCGGGCGATCCACAGGGTGGAGTCGAGGGCGATCAGCGGTACGGCGAACAGCGGCAGCAGGACGGGCTGCGTGACGGCGACGACGCAGATCAGGGGGGCGATGCCGAGCAGTGCGACCGCCACTAAGGCCTGCCGGAGCAGGGCGGTGCGGGCGACGGTGGGCAGGCCGCCGCCGCGCGGCGACAGGGCGAGCCACAGCAGGAGGCGGGTGACGAGGAGGTAGGTGACGGCGACGAGGACGACCTCGGGCACGGCTTCCAGGTCCCAGGTGCCGGGCGGCCACGGGGTCTCGACGGACGGTTGCTCGCCGAACGCGCCGAGGACGAGGGCGCCCGCGCCGATGCCGAGGATGTCCACGGAGCCGTGCAGCAGGCCCTGGCGCCAGCGGTGCCGGCGGGCGGCCCCGACGAGGGAGACCACCGCGAGTGAGACGAGTCCGGCGGGCACCCAGCCGTAGAGGAGGAGGACGCCGAGGGTGAGGGCTGCGCCCGAGCCGGTGCCGCCCCACCACCGGTCGCGGCCGAGGGCGACGAGGTGGCCGACGATGATGCCGGTCAGCAGGGCCAGGGCCCAGCCGACCGTGCCGCCGGGGAACAGGGCCTGACGGCTGGTCAGTGCCGAGACGATGCCGGCCGCGAGGACGACGAAGGACAGGCCCACGACGACGAACGGCAGGATGCCGCGCCCCTGTCCGCCCGGGCACGCGCCGTTGTCCAGCGGTCGGGCCTCCGGCGCCCTGGACCCCAGGACACCGAACCGGCCCGCCCGCGGGGAAAGGCGTTCCCCGCCGGTTTCGGGTGACGGGTCGGCGCTTTCGGTGGGTTTCATGCCCGTCCCTCTCACAGCCGGCGATGCCGATGTCACGCGGTGGCGCCGATGTCATGCCGTCACGGCCGGACATCGCGTCCCGCAGCCGTGCACGACAGGCGCACTCCTCAACAGTAGGACGCGGAGGGCTCCCAAGGGCAGCGGTCGGCGGCGGTTGCCCGAATGCGACCCAGCCATCGTCATCAGTACGGTATCCGCCGAACGGGTGAGTTGGGACCAGGCCCCCCGGCCGTCCCTCCGATGATCCGACAGGTCACCGCCCTGCGAACAGCCCGGTACCGGCCGATTGCCACCGCCCGCCGCGCCTGGCGTGCGCCCGCCCGTGCGGCCGCACGCCACGCATCCGTATCCCGGGTCCGCTCGCCCGGAAGGGTTCCCTCGTGGGGTACTACTCCGCTTCGCCGTCCCCGTCCAGGGGGAGCGCGGCTTCGCGGGCCGCGTCCGGTCCCTGCTCCAGCAGGACCTCGAAACCGGCGTCGTCGAGGATGGCGAGCTTCAGCTGCACGGCCTTGTCGTACTTGGAGCCCGGGTTGTCGCCGACGACGACGAACGAGGTCTTCTTCGACACCGAGCCGGTCACCTTGGCGCCCCGGCTCTGCAGCGCGTCCTTCGCGCCGTCGCGGGTGTGGTTCTGCAGGGTGCCCGTGACGACGACGGTGAGCCCTTCGAGGGGGCGCGGCCCCTGCTCCTCGGCGGAACCCTCCTCCTCCATCCGGACTCCGGCCTCCCGCCACTTGCGCAGGATCTCCTGGTGCCAGTCGACGGCGAACCACTCCTTGAGGGAGGCGGCGATGATCGCGCCGACGCCGTCGGTGGCCGTCAGCTCCTCCTCGGTGGCTTGTTCGATGCGGTCGATCGAGCGGAACTCACGGGCGAGGGCCTCCGCCGCCACCGGGCCGACGTGCCGGATCGACAGGCCGTTGATGAAGCGCGCCAGCGGCCGGTCCTTGGCCGCCGCGATGTGCTCCAGCATGGCCAGGGCGTTCTTCTTCGGCTCGCCCTTCTGGTTGGCGAAGACCGTGACGATCTTCTCCTCGCCCGTCTTCGGGTCCCGCTTGGGCAGGCCGCTGTCCTGGTCCAGGACGTACGCCTTGATGGGCAGCAGCTGCTCGACGGTCAGGCCGAAGAGGTCGCCCTCGTCCAGCAGCGGGGGTTCGGCCGGCTCCAGCGGACCCGTGAGCGCGGCGGCCGCCACCATGCCGAAGTTCTCGATGTCCAGGCTCTGCCGGCCGGCGAGGTAGAACAGCCGCTGGCGCAGCTGGGCGGGACAGGTCTGGGCGTTGGGGCACCGGACGTCGATGTCCCCCTCCTTCATCGGCCGCAGCTCCGTCCCGCACTCGGGGCAATCGGCCGGCATCACGAACTCGCGCTCGCTGCCGTCGCGCAGGTCCACCACCGGTCCGAGGATCTCGGGGATGACGTCGCCGGCCTTGCGCAGCACCACGGTGTCCCCGATGAGGACGCCCTTGGCCTTGACGACCTGCTGGTTGTGCAGGGTGGCGAACTCGACCTCGGAGCCGGCCACCGTCACCGGCTCCACCTGCGCGTACGGGGTCACCCGGCCGGTGCGGCCGACACCGACCTTGATGTCGATGAGCTTGCTGTTGACCTCTTCGGGGGCGTACTTCCAGGCGATCGCCCAGCGCGGGGCGCGGGCCGTGGAGCCGAGCCGGCCCTGGAGCGAGATCTCGTCGAGCTTGACGACGACGCCGTCGATCTCGTGCTCCACCGAGTGCCGGTTCTCACCGAAGTGGGCGATGAACTCGCGGACTTCGGCGAGGGAGGAGACCACCTTGTTGTGCCGCGCGGTCGGCAGGCCCCACTCGTGCAGCAGCTCGTACGCCTGCGACTGGCAGGTGATCTCGAAACCCTCGCGTGCGCCGATGCCGTGCACCACCATGTGCAGCGGGCGGCTCGCGGTGACCTTCGGGTCCTTCTGGCGCAGCGAACCGGCGGCCGCGTTGCGCGGGTTGGCGAAGGGCTTGCCCTCGGTCTCGACCAGCCGGGCGTTGAGCTCCTCGAACTTCTCCATCGGGAAGAAGACCTCGCCGCGGATCTCGACGAGTGCCGGGATCCGGTCCCCCTTGAGCCGGTCGGGGATGTCGGCGATGGTGCGGACGTTGGGGGTGATGTCCTCGCCGGTGCGGCCGTCGCCGCGGGTGGCCGCGCGGGTCAGCCGGCCGTTCTCGTAGGTGAGGTTGACGGCGAGGCCGTCCACCTTGAGCTCGCACAGGTAGTGGTAGTCCGCGGTGTTCACGTCGCGGGCCACCCGCTCGGCCCAGGCGGCCAGTTCCTCGTCGTCGAAGGCGTTGTCGAGGGAGAGCATGCGCTCCCGGTGCACGACGGAGGCGAAGTCCGTCGCGTACGCCCCGGCCACCTTCTGGGTGGGCGAGTCGGGCGTGCGCAGCTCCGGGTACTGCTCCTCCAGCGCCTCCAGCGAGCGCAGCAGCGTGTCGAACTCGGCGTCGCTGACGACCGGCTGGTCGTTCACGTAGTACCGGAAGCGGTGCTCCTCGATCTGCTCGGCCAGCAGCGCGTGCTGCTCGCGCACCGCCGCCGGTGCTGCCGTGTCCTGCT
Source organism: Streptomyces sp. NPDC058701 (assembly GCF_042715295.1). Lineage (NCBI taxonomy): Bacteria > Bacillati > Actinomycetota > Actinomycetes > Kitasatosporales > Streptomycetaceae > Streptomyces > Streptomyces sp. NPDC058701. The sequence goes on from NZ_JBHXSY010000009.1 coordinate 204,632, forward strand.
GTTCGGCTGCCATGCCGTGTCCTCCCGTGGGCCCGTCCCGACCGTCACTCAGGGTTGTCGGCGAGCGACCTCGCCGCTCTGACGCAATGCGCCTGCGCCGCGCGGGCGTAGGCGGGCGACGCCCCCGCCAGACCGCACGACGGGGTGACCACGACGGACTCCGCCAGAGTCCCCGGGGCCAGTCCCAGCCTGCGCCAGAGCTTCCTGACACCCATGACGCTACCGCCCGGGTCCGACAACGGGCCGTCGGTCCCGGGCACCACTCCGGCGAAGAGTTTCGTACCGTCCTCGACGGCCTCCCCGATGGCGTCGTCCTCGCGCTCGGTGAGCAAGGAGAAATCGAACGACACGCCCGTGGCGCCGGCCCGGCGCAGCAGGGCGAAGGGGACCTCGGGCGCGCAGGAGTGCACGACGACCTCGCCGTCGTGGACGGCGAGGAGGTCGCGCAGCGCGCCCTCGACGACCTGCCGGTCGACGGCGCGGTAGGTCCGGTAGCCGCTCGCGGAGCGGACCCGGCCGAGCAGCACGGCGGTCAGGGAGGGCTCGTCGAGCTGGAGGACGATCTCGGCTCCGGGAATCCGCCTGCGCACGTCGGCCAGGTGGTCGCGCAGGCCCTCGGCCAGCGATCCGGCCAGGTCGCGGCAGGCGCCGGGGTCCTGGAGCACGGCTTCGCCGCCGTGCAGTTCCAGGGCCGTGGCGAGCGTCCACGGGCCGACGGCCTGGACTTTGAGCCGTCCCTCGTAGCCCTGGGTGAACTCCTCCAGGGCGTCCAGGTCCTCGCCGAGCCAGGACCGGGCGCGCCGGCTGTCGCGGCCCGGCCGGTCGCTGATCCGCCAGCCGCTCGGCTCGACGTGCGCGTACATGTCGACGAGCAGCCCGAGGGAGCGGCCGATCATGTCGGCGCCGGGGCCGCGGGCGGGCAGTTCGGCGAGGTACGGGAAGTCCTCGAAGGAACCGGTGACGGTCCTGGCGGCCTCGCGGGCGTCGCCGCCGGGCAGCGAGCCGACTCCGGTGGCACCCGCGCTCATCGGCCGGGCCTGACGGTCAGGTCGTTGACCTCGGCGTCGCGGGGCAGGTCGACGGCCATGACGATGGTGGTGGCCACGGACTCGGGGTCGATCCAGGCGGCGGGGTCGTAGTCCTTGCCCTCCTGGGAGTGGACCTTGGCCTGCATGGGGCTGGCGGTGCGGCCCGGATAGACGGAGGTGACGCGGATGCCGTTCGGCTTCTCCTCGTCGCGCAGGGAGTCGGCGAGGGCCTTCAGCCCGTGCTTGGAGGCGGCGTACGCGCTCCAGTCGGCGTGGGCGCGCAGACCGGCGCCGGAGTTCACGAAGACGATGTCCGCGCGCGAGGCGCGCAGGGTCGGCAGCAGCAGCCGGGTGACCTCGGCGGGGGCGATGAGGTTCACGTTGAGCTGCTGGTGCCAGGTCTTGGGGCGCAGGTCGCCGACGGGGCCGAGGTCGACGATCCCGGCGATGTGCAGGAGCGAGTCGATCCGCTCCGGGACCGCCTGCTTGGAGAACGCCCACGAGAGCCGGTCGGGGTCGGCGAGGTCCCCGACGAGGGCCGTGGACCCGGGGTAACGGTCGGTGAGCTGGCGGGCCCGGCCGGCGTCGCGGGCGAGGAGGACGAGGTCGTCGCCGCGGGCGTGCAGGCGGGCCGCGACGGCGGCGCCGATGCCGGATCCGGCACCGGTGATCAGGTGAGTAGCCATGGTGCCCATGCTCGCACCCCGTCCGGGGCCCGCGGTTCAGGTGGCCCGGCCCCGCGCCCCCGTGACGCGCCCCGTGCCGCGCGCCCGTGCGGCGGCGGCCCGGTCGGCCGCGTCAGAGCCCCGCGGAGGCGCGGAGGCCGGCGGCCGTCCTCGCGGCGTCGTAGTCCGGGGCGACGCCCTCGACCAGGACGACCTCGCCCGGGATGTGGTCCGTGCGCAGCGGGAGGATCGCCTGGTAGGCGTCGGAGGCGTACCAGGCGCGGGCCCGCTCCAGGTCGGGGAAGCCGATCATGACGATCGTGCCGGGGAAGGGGCCTTCCAGGACCTCGACCTCGCGGCCGTGGACCAGGAAGCGCCCGCCGAAGGGGTCCATGGTGGCCTGGATGCCCTCGATGTAGCGCAGGACGTCCTCGTTCGGCGTCGTGGGGCGTATGTGGGCGATGGCGTACGCGGTCATGACGGTCTCCCCTTCTCGTCGGTCCGGCGGTCCGGGCCGGTGTTCCGATCCTGCCGCCCGGCCTGCCGGGGGTCCATGACCGCCGGGGTCATGCCGGTGCGGCGGCGGTGGCCGGGTCGTGGGGCTGGAAGGTGCGGCGGTAGGCGATCGGGGAGGTGCCGAGGGCCGAGCGCATGTGCTGGCGCAGGGAGTTGGCGGAGCCGAAGCCCGCGCGGTGCGCGACGAGGTCCACGGGCAGGTCGCTGGACTCCAGCAGGTGGCGGGCGATGTCGAGGCGCTGGGCGGTGAGCCACTGCACGGGGGTCATGCCGACCTCGTCGCGGAACCGGCGGGTGAAGGTGCGCAGGCTCATCCGGGCGTGGGCGGCCAGCTCGGCCAGCGTGACGGGCTCGGCGAGGCGTTCCAGGGCCCACGCGCGGGTCGCGGTGGTGGTGGCGACGGTCGGCTCGGGGACGGGCCGGTCGATGTACTGGGCCTGCCCGCCGTCGCGCCACGGCGGTACGACGCACAGCCGGGCGGCGCGGTTGGCGACGGCGGTGCCGTGGTCCTGGCGGACGAGGTAGAGGCAGAGGTCGACGCCCGCGGCCACTCCGGCGGAGGTGAGGACGTCGCCGTCGTCGACGAACAGGACGTCCTCGTCGAGCCGGACCCGCGGGAAGGCCCGCTGGAACTCGGGGGCGTGCAGCCAGTGGGTGGTGGCGGGCCGGCCGTCGAGCAGCCCGGCCGCGGCGAGGACGTAGGAGCCGGTGCAGATGGACACCAGCCGGGTGCCGGGGCGGATCGCGGCGAGGGCCGCGGTCAGGGCGGGCGACAGGGGGGCTCCGTGGGCGAGGTCGTCCATGGCGTGCGTGGGCGGGATGATCACGGTGTCGGCGGAGGCGAGCGCCTCCGGGCCGGCCGAGACGACGACCGTGAAGCCCGCGTCGCTGGCGACGGGGAGGCCGTCGGCGGTGCAGACGGTGACCTCGTAGAGCGGCCCGCCGACGTCGTCCCGCGCGTTGCCGAAGACCCGGGAGGGCATCCCGAGCTCGAACGGGGGGACTCCTTCGAGGGCCAGTACGGCAATACGGTGCATGGCCAGATCCTGTCACATGGTGGCCGTACGGTCAGCACCGTGCGGGGTGCGGGCACGCGAAGCTGGGGTCATCCGCCGGGGAAACCGGCACGGAACAGCACCAAGGAGACATTCATGCGCGCCGTCGTCGTCAGCAAGTGGGGCGGACCCGAGGTCCTCGTCGAGACGCAGGCCGAGCGACCGGAGCCGGGCATGGGCGAGGTCCTCGTCCGGGTCCACGCCGCTGGGGTCAACCCGGTCGACTGGAAGGCCCGCGAGAGCGGCGGGCTGATCCCCTGGGGGCCCGTGCCCGCGGTCGGCTGGGACGTGTCGGGGACCGTGGAGGCGGTCGGCCCGGGCGTGACCCTGTACCGGGCGGGCGACGAGGTGTACGGGATGCCCCGCTTCCCGCAGCAGGCCGGCGCGTACGCCGAGTACGTGACCGCTCCCGCGCGGCACTTCGCCCGCAAGCCGGCCACGCTGGACCACGTACAGGCGGCGGCGCTGCCGCTGGCCGCGCTGACCGCCTGGCAGGCCCTGGTGGACACCGCGGGGGTCACGGCGGGGCAGCGGGTGCTGGTGCACGCGGCGGCGGGCGGCGTCGGCCACCTGGCCGTGCAGATCGCCAAGGCCCGCGGCGCGTACGTGATCGGCACCGCGAGCGCCGGCAAGCACGACCTGCTGCGCGAGCTGGGCGCGGACGAGGTGATCGACTACCGCACCACGGACTTCGAGGACGCCGTCTCCGACGTGGACGTCGTGATCGACGCGGTCGGCGGGGACCAGGGGCGGCGCTCGCTGAAGGTGCTCAAGGCCGGCGGCCACCTGGTGACCCTGCCGGGCCCGGACGGCGTCCCGGACGGCGCTGAGGGCGTGCACGCCGTCTGGCTCCTCGTCGAGCCGGACCTGAAGGGCCTCCAGGAGATCGCCGCCCTGGCCGACCGGGGACTGCTGAAGCCGCTGATCGAGGCGGTCCTGCCGCTGGAGCAGGCCGCGAAGGCGCACGAGCTCGGCGAGCGCGGCCGGACCACCGGCAAGATCGTCCTGACGGTGGTCTGACCCCGTCCGCTCCGGTGGCCCGGCCCCGTCCGCCCCCGCGGTGCTACACGGACGCGGCCGCGGCCCGGGTGGTCGTCGCGATGGTGGCGGAGCCGACCACGCGGGTGCCGTCGTAGAGCACGATCGCCTGGCCGGGGGCCACACCGCGGACCGGCTCGGTGAAGGAGACGCGCAGCTCGCCGTCCACGAGCTCGGCGAAGACCTCCGTCTCGCCGCCGTGGGCGCGCAGCTGCGCGGTGTACGTACCGGGGGCGGCGGCCGCGGCGCCGCACCAGCGGGGGCGGATCGCGGTGAGGGCGGTGACGTCGAGGGCCTCGACGGGGCCGACGGTGACGGTGTTGTTCACCGGCGAGATGTCGAGGACGTAGCGCGGCTTGCCGTCGGCGGCCGGGTGCCCGATCCGCAGGCCCTTGCGCTGGCCGATGGTGAAGCCGAAGGCGCCCTCGTGGGTGCCCACCTTCTCGCCGGTCTCGTCGACGATGTCGCCCTCGGCCCTGCCGAGCCGGCCCGCGAGGAAGCCCTGGGTGTCGCCGTCGGCGATGAAGCAGATGTCGTGGCTGTCGGGCTTCTTGGCGACGGCCAGGCCGCGCTCCTCGGCCTCGGCCCGGATCTCCTCCTTGGTGGTGAGGGTGTCACCGAGCGGGAAGAGGGCGTGGGCGAGCTGCTTCTCGTCGAGCACGCCGAGGACGTACGACTGGTCCTTGGCCATGTCGGAGGCGCGGTGCAGTTCGCGGGAGCCGTCCGCGTTCAGCACGACGGTGGCGTAGTGGCCGGTGCAGACGGCGTCGAAGCCGAGGGCGAGGGCCTTGTCGAGCAGCGCGGCGAACTTGATCTTCTCGTTGCAGCGCAGGCAGGGGTTGGGGGTGCGCCCGGCCTCGTACTCGGAGATGAAGTCCTCGACGACGTCCTCGCGGAAGCGCTCGGCGAGGTCCCAGACGTAGAACGGGATGCCGATGACGTCGGCGGCGCGGCGGGCGTCGCGGGAGTCCTCGATCGTGCAGCAGCCGCGGGCTCCGGTGCGGAAGGACTGCGGGTTCGCGGAGAGCGCGAGGTGGACGCCGGTCACGTCGTGCCCGGCTTCGACCGCGCGGGCGGCGGCGACGGCGGAGTCCACGCCGCCGGACATGGCGGCCAGGACGCGGAGGGGGCGGGCGGTGCGCGGCAGGTTCTCAGTCATAGCACCCTCCAGGGTACGGGGAACCGCGAGGGGTCACGGCGCGTTGTCGGGGTCAGGGGGTGGATCACATGGTGGGTGAGGGCACGAAGGACGGGAAGGCCGCGGGGAGACCGCGGCGGACCCGCAGGGCGGTGCTGCTCGGGGGGCTCGGGGTCGTCGCCGCGGCCGCGGTCGTCGGCCGGGACGAGCTGGGCCGTGCCTGGTGGCTGATGCCGGGGGTGTCCAAGCCGCGCAAGGAGGGCGAGATCGACCACGCCGGGGCCGGCTGGACGGCGGCCTCCCCGGCGAACTGGCGGCTCGCGGACCGGCCGGACGACTACCGCGTGGACCGGATCGTCGTGCATGTCACACAGGGCGGCTTCGCGTCGTCGGTGGACGCGTTCAGGAACCCGTGGCACAAGGCGTCGGCGCACTACATAGTGCGCCAGGACGGCCATGTCGAGCAGATGGTGCGGGAGTTGGACGTCGCCTTCCACGCGGGCAACCGGTCGATGAACGAGCGGAGCGTCGGCATCGAGCACGTGGGCTTCGTGGACCGCCCGCAGGACTTCACCGACGCGATGTACGCGGCGTCGGCCGTGCTGGCGGCCGGCATCTGCCGTCGCTACGGCATACCGGCGGACCGCACCCACATCGTCGGGCACTCCGAGGTCCCGGGCGCCGACCACACGGACCCGGGACGCCACTGGGACTGGGACCGGTACGTCCGCCTGGTCGGCGAGGCCCTGCGCGCCGCTAGCTGAGCCCCGCCGTGCGGGCCCGGTCGACCGCCGGTCCGATGGCCGCGGCGACGGCGGCGACGTCCTCCTTGGTGGAGGTGTGCCCCAGGGAGAAGCGCAGGGTGCCGCGGGCCAGCTGCGGGTCGGTGCCGGTGGCCAGCAGGACGTGGCTGGGCTGGGCGACCCCGGCGGTGCAGGCCGAGCCGGTGGAGCACTCGATGCCCTGGGCGTCGAGCAGGAGCAGCAAGGAGTCCCCCTCGCAGCCGGGGAAGCTGAAGTGGGCGTTCGCCGGGAGGCGGCCCTCGGGGTCGCCGCCGAGGACGGCGTCGGGGACGGCCGCCAGGACGGCGGAGACGAGCTCGTCGCGCAGGGCGCCGATCTCGGCGGCGAACCGCTCGCGCCGTTCGGCGGCGAGGACGGCGGCGACGGCGAAGGCGGCGATGGCGGGGACGTCGAGGGTGCCGGAGCGGACGTGCCGTTCCTGACCGCCGCCGTGCAGGACGGGGACCGGGGTCTGGTCGCGGCCGAGCAGCAGGGCGCCGATGCCGTAGGGGCCGCCGATCTTGTGGCCGCTGACGGTCATGGCGGCCAGGCCGCTGTCGGCGAAGCGGACGTCGAGCTGGCCGAAGGCCTGGACGGCGTCGGAGTGGAGCGGGATGCCGTGCCCCGCGGCGACGCCGGCCAGTTCCCGGACCGGCATGACGGTGCCGATCTCGTTGTTGGCCCACATCACGGTGGCCAGGGCCACGTCGCCGGGGTCCCGCTCGACGGCCTCCCGGAAGGCCTCGGGGTGGACGCGCCCGTGGCGGTCCACGGGCAGGTACTCGACCCGGGCGCCCTCGTGCTCGGCGAGCCAGTGGACGGCGTCGAGGACCGCGTGGTGCTCGACGGGGCTGGCCAGGACGCGGGTCCGGGCGGGGTCGGCGTCGCGGCGGGCCCAGTAGAGGCCCTTGACGGCGAGGTTGTCCGCCTCGGTCCCGCCCGCGGTGAAGACCACCTCGCTCGGGCGGGCGCCGATCGCCTCGGCGAAGGCCTCGCGGGCCTCCTCGACGGTACGGCGGGCCCGGCGGCCGGCGGCGTGAAGGGAGGAGGCGTTCCCCGTGGCGGCGAACTGCGCGGCCATCGCCGCGGCGGCCTCCGGCAGCATCGGGGTGGTGGCGGCGTGGTCGAGGTAGGCCATGATCCCCCGATTCTACGAGGCGCCCGGCCCCCCGGACTCCAGCGGGACTCCCCCGGACCGCACCCCCGCCCCGGTCGCACGGCGGGGCGGGGGTCCGGCCGGCCGGGGTGCCGGGGCACGCCGACGGTCCCGGCCGAGGCCGGGGACCCGGGGCGGGGCCGGCGGACAGGGGCGGACCGGCGGTGATCAGGCCCGGCGGGGTCCGGCCCGGGTCACGGGGGGCGGATCGAGCCGGACCGGGACGAGTCGGGCCTGATCGAGTCGGGCCGAAACGCACCGGGCCGGGCCGACGGAACGCACCGGGCCGGGCCGGGCCGACGGGACGGTGCGGACCCCGCCGGGGTCAGGCCTGGCGCGGTGCGCGGGCCAGCTGGCGGGACTGGGCCACGAGGTGGTCGGCGGAGTCCCAGACCTCGGCGTCCTCCTCCAGGAAGCCGCCGGCCAGGTTGCGCGTGGTGATGGCGACGCGCAGCGGACCCGGGGCCGGGCGGCGGCGCACGTGGGTGGTCAGCTCCACGGTGGGGGTCCAGCCGATCAGGCCGAGGTCGAAGGAGGTCGGCGGCAGGGCGTCCACCGCGAGCAGCATCGACAGCGGGTCGGCGTCGCGGCCGTCGGCGAGCTCGAACCAGGCCCGCATCTCGCCCTTGCCGGAGGGCGCGCCGACGGCCCATCCGGCGGTGGCCGGGTCCAGCCGCAACCGGAGCCGGTCGACGATCGCGGAGCTGCCGGGGATGGGGGCCGGGCCGGCCTCGGCGCCGAGGCAGTCCTCGTACGCGGGCATGGCGGGCGGGCGGGCCGTGGTCCGCACGTCGTCCGGGAGCGTGGAGAGGTCGCCGTAGGAGGCGAGGACGCGGATGCGCTCGACCTCGGTGCCGTTCTCGTCGTACTGGAACAGCGAGGCCTGACCGGTGGACAGGGTGCGGCCGATCCGGACGACCTGGGTGCGGATCACGGCGGGGCCGGGCACGGAGGAGGTCAGGTAGTGCGCCGAGACCGTGAAGGGGTCCGGGTGCGGCAGGGCCGCCGACAGGGCCCGGCCGACGAGGGCCAGCAGGTAGCCGCCGTTGACGGCGGTGATGATCGTCCAGCCGGCGGAGAGTTCCGCGTCGTACACCCCGGCCTCGCCCGCGCGGGCGGTGATGGTGGTGTCGCGGTCGAACTCGCTGTCGCCGATGGATGCCTGGGCAGCTGCGTGTGACATGCGAACGACGGTACACCGCAGATCTACTAAGCGGTAGCTTACGTTTGTTACGGCTCTTCGGCCACCGAGGACCGGCGGTTCCAGGCCAGCGGGGCGCGCAGGTGGTACCGGATGGCGAGCAGCCGCAGGACGAAGGTGGTGACGATCGCCAGGCCCGTGGTGATCGCGTTCAGGGTCTCGAGGGCGATGAAGACGGCGACCATCGAGGCGCCGACCATGGCCGGGACGGCGTACATCTCGCGGTCCCGCAGCAGCGAGGGCACCTCGTTGACGAGCACGTCGCGCAGGACTCCCCCGCCGACGGCCGTCGCCAGCCCGAGCGCGGCGGACGCGGTGAGGCCGAGGCCGTACTCGTACGCCTTGGTCGTGCCCGTCACGCAGAACAGCGCGAGGCCGGCGGCGTCGAAGACGTTGATGGCCCGGTTGATCCGCTGAACCTCCGGGTGCAGGAAGAAGACGAGCGCGGCGGCAATCAACGGCGTGACGAAGAAGCTGAGTTCGCCGAAGGCGGCGGGCGGGACGGCGCCGATGACGAGGTCGCGGAAGAGGCCGCCGCCGAGGGCCGTGACCAGGGCGAGGACGGCGATGCCGAAGACGTCGAAGTTCTTGCGTACGGCGAGGAGCGCGCCGGCGGTGGCGAAGACGAAGATGCCCGCGAGGTCCAGCGCGTGCTGGATGCCGGGCGGGAAGAGATCGTGGAGCACCGGGACATTGTCGCCTGCGGCGGGCCCGCCGCACGCCCCGGCCCGGGCGGCGCCGCACCCGTCCGGCCACGGCCGGGCCGACGGCGGACGGACGGCGGCGGACGGACGGCGGAGGGTCGGGGCCCCGGCGGCCCGGGGCGCGCCCCGGAACCGGCCCCGCACACGCCGGCGGGGCCGGAGGTCCTCCAGCCCCGCGCGTGTTTTCGGCCGCTACTCCGAAACCGTGGCCACCGCGTCGGCCGCGCCCGGCAGGGGCCGGTCGCCCGGCACCTGGTCGGGGGCGTTCTCCGGGTGGTGGCAGGCCACCTGGTGTCCCGTCTTGAGCTCCAGCAGGGGCGGCTCCTGCGTGGTGCAGACCTGCGTCGCCTTCCAGCACCGCGTGTGGAAGCGGCATCCGCTCGGCGGCGAGATCGGTGACGGTACGTCACCCTTGAGCAGGATGCGGCCGCTCGCGGCGCCGCGCCGGCGCGGGTCCGGGACGGGCACGGCCGACATGAGCGCGGTGGTGTAGGGGTGCATCGGGGCCCCGTACAGCGCCTTGTTGTCGGCGAGTTCGACGATCTTGCCCAGGTACATCACCGCGATGCGGTCCGACACGTGCCGGATGACGGAGAGGTCGTGGGCGATGATCACGTACGTGAGGCCGAGCTCCTGCTGGAGGTCGTCCAGCAGGTTGACCACCTGGGCCTGGATGGACACGTCCAGCGCCGAGACCGGCTCGTCCGCGACGACCAGCTTCGGGTTGAGCGCCAGGGCCCGCGCGATGCCGATGCGCTGGCGCTGGCCGCCCGAGAACTCGTGCGGGTAGCGGTTGTAGTGCTCGGGGTTGAGGCCGACCAGCGACAGCAGCCGCTGCACCTCCGGCTTGATCCCGCCCTCGGGCGTGACGTTCTGCAGCTTGAACGGCGCGCTGACGATGGTGCCCACCGTGTGCCGGGGGTTCAGCGAGCCGTACGGGTCCTGGAAGATCATCTGGATGTCGCGGCGCAGCGGCCGCATGCCCGCCACACCGAGGTGCGTGATGTCCTTGCCCTCGAACTCGACGGTGCCGCCGGTGGGCTCCAGCAGCCGGGTGATCAGCCGGCCCATGGTGGACTTGCCGCAGCCGGACTCGCCGACGATGCCGAGGGTCTCACCGCGCCGGACGTCGAAGTCGATGCCGTCGACGGCCTTGACGGCGCCGGCCTGGCGCCGCAGCAGACCCTTGGTGATGGGGAAGTGCTTGGTCAGGCCGGAGACCTTGAGCAGCACCTCGGGGGAACCGGTGGCCTGCTGGGGGATGACGGCCGTGGCCGTCTTCTTCGTGTCGGGGGTCTCGGTCACAGCTTCGGCGCAATCTCTTCGGTCCAGATCCGGGTCCGCTGCTCGTGCGACATGTGGCAGGCGGACCAGTGGCGGGTGCCGTCCTCCGTGAGCTCGGGCCGGACCGTACGCGTCACGTTGTCCTTGGGGACGTCGGCGTACGGGCAGCGCGGGTTGAAGGCGCAGCCGCTCGGGATGTTGATGAGGCTGGGCGGCGAGCCCTTGACCGGGATGAGTCGCTCGGTCTGCTCGCGGTCGATGCGCGGCATCGATCCCAGCAGGCCCCAGGTGTAGGGGTGGCGGGGCTCGTAGAAGACCTTCTCAGCCGTGCCCCGCTCGACGCAGCGGCCGCCGTACATCACCAGGAGCTCGTCGGCCATCTCGGCGACCACGCCCAGGTCGTGCGTGATCATGATGACCGCGGAGCCGAACTCCTTCTGCAGGTCCCGGATCAGGTCGAGGATCTGGGCCTGGACGGTGACGTCCAGGGCGGTCGTCGGCTCGTCCGCGATGAGCAGCTCGGGGTTGTTGACCAGCGCCATCGCGATCATCGCGCGCTGGCGCATGCCGCCCGAGAACTCGTGCGGGTAGCTGTCGACGCGCTTGTGCGGCTCGGGGATGCCGACGCGGTCCAGGAGGTCGACGGCGCGCTTGCGGGCCGCCTTCTTGTCGACCTTGTTGTGGACGCGGTAGGCCTCGGCGATCTGCTTGCCGATGGTGAAGTACGGGTGCATCGCGGAGAGCGGGTCCTGGAAGATCATCGCGATCTCCCGGCCGCGCAGCCGGCGCACCTCGTCCTCCTCCGCGGTGAGCAGCTCCTTGCCGTTCAGCCAGATCTCGCCGGAGATCCGGGCCCGCTGGCGGCCGTACTGGCCGACGCGGTGCAGGCCCATGATGCCGAGCGAGGTGACCGACTTGCCGGAGCCGGACTCGCCCACGATGCCGAGGGTCTTGCCCTTCTCCAGCGTGAAGGAGAGCCCGTCGACCGACTTGACCAAACCGTCCTCGGTCGGGAAGTGCACCTTGAGGTCGCGGACCTCCAGGAAGGCGGTGGGGGGCGTCGTCCCGCCGACGGGCTGGCCCAGGACTCCGGTCTTGGTCAGATCGGTCATGACAGCCTCACTCGGGGGTCGATCACCGCGTACATGAGGTCAACGATGAGGTTCGCCGCGACGACGAAGAAGGCGGAGATCAGGGTGATGCCCAGGATGACCGGCAGGTCGTGCTCGCTGATCGCGCGGACCGCGCTGTAGCCGAGGCCGTGCAGCGAGAACGTGTACTCGGTCAGCACCGCGCCGCCCATGAGGGCGCCGAGGTCCAGGCCGAGGACGGTCAGGATGGGCGTCATCGTCGACCGCATCGCGTGCTTCCCGATGACGACGGGTTCCGTCAGGCCCTTGGCGCGGGCGGTGCGGATGTAGTCCTCGTTGAGGACCTCCAGCATCGTCGCGCGGGTGAGCCGGGCGTACATCGCCGCGTAGAGGAAGGCGAGCGAGACCCACGGGAGGATCATGCCGTTGAACCACTTGGCCGGATCGTCGGCGAACGTGGCCTCGGGGCGGCCGAACCAGCCGAGCTGGTCGGAGAAGAGGGCGATGGCGAGCATGCCCGTGAAGTAGATGGGGAGGGAGACGCCGGCCAGCGCGATGCCCATGGCCGAGCGGTCCAGGACCGTACCGCGCTTCAGGGCGGAGATGACGCCGGTGGCGACACCGCCGATGACCCAGAGCACGACGGCGCCGGCGGCGAGCGACAGGGTGACCGGGAGCCAGTCGGTCAGCAGCGGCCAGACCTCCTGCTCGGTCTTGAAGGAGTATCCGAAGCAGGGCGCGGCGCAGTGCGTGACGTCGGAGCCGTTGGCGTACGTGCGACCCGCCACCAGCCCGACGACGAACTTGCCGAACTGGACGAGGATCGGGTCGTCGAGACCCATCTTCTGCCGGATGCCCTCGATGGCGGCGGGGTCGGACTGCTTGCCGACGAAGTACAGCGCCGGATCCGTCCCGATCATCTTCGGGAAGAGGAAGAAGATTCCGAAGGTCACCAGCGTGATGACCAACAGCATGACGATGACGGCGAAGAACCGCCGGATGAGATATGCAAGCACTGCGCTCGGCCTGGCCGCTGCCCGGGGGCGCCCTCTTCTGGAGAGCGCCCCCGCGCCGCGACCGCGGCCATCACCTGCCCTTCGTGCCTAGCGGGTGTGGCACTGGAACACTGGAACCGGATTGACGGACGGTTACTTCACGACGCCGAGCGACGCGTAGTCGTAGCGGCCGTTGTAGGCGTCGGAGGTGTAGGCGTTCGTCAGCCGGGTGCTGCGCCAGGTGATCGTCTTGTCGTAGACGAAGGGCAGGTAGACCGCGGCCTCGGAGACCTTCTGGTTCATCTGCTTGTAGATGTCGCCGGCCTTGACCGGGTCGGTCTCGGCGATGGCGTCGTCGAACAGCTTGTTGATCGCCGGGTCGTTCAGCTCGGAGAAGTTGTTGTTGCCGCTCTGCAGGATGAAGCGACCGTCGACCAGCGGCTGGGAGAAGCCCTGACCGGTCGGGAAGTCGGCGCCCCAGCCCATGATGATGATGCCGTAGCCCTTCTCCTTGACGACCTTCGGCGAACCGATGATGCCGGAGGTCTGGGCGCCGTCGAACTGGTCGACGTCGGCCTCGATGCCGACCTGCTTCAGGGCGTTCTGCAGCGAGACGGCCGTGGCGACCTCGACCGGCTTGTTGTTGCGGACCGCGATGGTGGTCTTGAAGCCTTCCGGCTTGCCGCAGGCGGCGAGGGCGGCCTTGGCCTTCTCGACGTTCGGCTTGCCGTCGTTCTTCAGGACCTCGTACGGGTCGTACTTGGCGTCGGAGCCCTTGATGCCCAGCGGCAGCATGTTGGGGGCGATGTCGCCACCGGCCTGCGGGCCGCCGCGGGCGGTCTGCAGGGACTTCTTGTCGGCCGCGTGGATGACGGCCTTGCGGCACTCGACGTTGTCGAAGGGCGCGACGGTCTGCGGGAACACGGCGTACCGGATGAAGCCGGTCTGGCCGTTGTCCAGGTTGCCCTTGTGGTCCTTCAGCGCGGTGGCGCGGGCCGCCTGGCCGATGCCGGTCGCGTTGAGGTCGAGGTCGAACTCGCCGTTCATCAGGCGCTTGTCCATGTCGTCCGCGTTCGCCATGAACGTGACCGAGATGGAGTCCGGGAGCGCCTTGCGGATGGTGTCCGACTCGGGCTTGTAGTTCGTGTTGCGCGAGAGCTTCATGCTCTTGTTGGGCTCGTACGAGTCGATCTTGTACGGGCCGTTCGAGAAGGGCTTCAGGCCGTACTTGGCCGCGGTGTCCTTCTCCTGCTTGACCGGGCTCGCCGCCGGCATGGCCAGCATCTGCTCGAAGTCGCCGTTGGGCTGCGGGAGCTTGAAGATGATGGTCTTCGCGTCCGGGGTCTCGATCGCCTTGAGGCCGAGCTTGTCCGGCGCGGTGTCCTTGTACGGGCCCGGGTACTCGGTCTTCGGGTCGAGGACCTGCATCAGGTAGACCGGGCCGCCGGAGATGACGTCCTGGGCCCAGGTGCGCTCGATGCCGTACTTCACGTCCTGGGCGGTGACGGGCGTGCCGTCCTCCCAGGTCACGTTGTCCTTGAGGGTGTACTTGTACGTCTTGCCGCCGTCGCTGATCTCGGCCTTCGCGGTGGCGAGGTCGGGCTCCAGAGCGGTGCTCTGCTCGCCCGGGGCCGCCTTGTAGCTGACCAGCTGGCGGGCGTAGTAGCGGGAGAAGTCCCACATGAAGCCGTAGTAACCGCGCTGCGGGTCCCACGAGTCGGCTTCCTGGGTGCCGACGAACTTGAGCTCGCCGCCCTTCTTGTCCGACGGGTTGGCGATCTTGCCTATGCCCGCGTTGAAGCCGGCGCCGCCGGCGGCGGACTTGTCGTCGGTCTTGCCGTTGCCGCCACAGGCGGTCGCGGTCAGCATGACCGCGAGCACGACGGCCGTGCCGGTGGCAAGCCTGCGCTTCGACGTGCGATGGGTAGTCACGATGCTCGCAACCCTCCGTTGTAGTTCCGGTGTACGTACGGCTCGAAGCCGGTTCCTGGTTTGCCCTGCGGTGGCTAGCGGGAGCCCTTCGGGTCGAGGGCGTCACGGACGCCGTCGCCGAAGAGGTTGAAGGCCAGCACGGTGATGAAGATCGCCACACCGGGGAAGATCATGAAGAGCGGATCGTCCTCGTAGGTCCGCACGGCCGTGGAGAGGGTCTCTCCCCAGGACGGTGTGGGCGGCTTGACGCCGACTCCGAGGAAGCTGAGGGCCGCCTCGGTCAGCACGTTGGTGGGGATCATCAGCGTCGAGTAGACGGTGATGGGCGCCACCAGGTTCGGAAGGAGTTCGCGGAAGAGGATGTACATGCGGCCCGCGCCGAGGCTGCGCGCGGCTTCGACGTACTCCCGTTCGCGCAGCGACAGGGTCTGCCCGCGGACGATGCGGCCGATGTACGGCCAGCCGAAGAAGCCGATGACCAGCACCAGCACGGCGATGCGCAGGCCCGACCCCTCGAAGCCCCAGAGCTTGCTGGGGATGACGGAGATCAGCGCGATGATGAACAGCAGCTGCGGGAAGGCCAGCAGCAGGTCCATGACCCGGCTGACGGCCGCGTCGACCCAGCCGCCGAAGTAGCCCGCGATGATGCCGAAGAAGGTGCCCAGCCCGACCGCCACGAAGGCGGACAGGAAGGCCACCAGCAGCGAGATCCGGGCGCCGTAGACGATCCGGCTGAAGACGTCGCGGCCGTTGACCGGCTCGACGCCGAGCAGGAAGTCCCCGCTCATGCCGCCCCAGTCGCCGGCCGGCAGGCCGAGCAGCGGGTCCAGCATGTCCTCGTGCAGCTCCTCCGGCGGGTGCCCGAGGAGTTTGACGATCAGCGGCGCGAAGAGTGCGACGAGGATCAGCAGGAGCACGACGACACCGCCGGCCAGGGCGACCTTGTCACGCCTGAGGCGGATCCACGCGATCTTCCACGGAGAGCGCCCCTCGATCGCCTTCTGCGGGACGTCGGGGGCGGCCACGGCCGCGGGCCCGGCCGCGCTGGTGTCGTGCAGTGGTGCCGTCATCGTGGTGGGGACCCCTCTCGGCCGACGGTGGCCGGCCCATGCCCGCCGCTGTGGCGGCTTGGTTCTATCGGCGTCGCTGATGGTGCGATCGGCACGAAATGCGCCTGAAGTGCACGTGAAGAGCTGGTGCTTGCTGGATTGACCGGCCTTCGGTGGGGGGAGTCTTCAACGGCGTCTGAGCCGCCCGCCAGACCTGCCGGGGATGTGATGCGCAACCGTGATCTGCGCCTACACCTTCCGTTATCCGAACCGCGCGGACTGTTCAGCGGTGAAAGACCGCCCGTTAGGCGCGGAACGGACATCCGGGCCAACTGCCACTTAGGGCAGCCTTCTTGGGCGGATTCGACTGGATATGCGGAAGGCCGCACCGGCGGGCTCCGGTACGGCCTTCGAGACGGACGTCTCAGTATGCGGTTCTTCGGGGGCGTGCCCGGGGCGCGGCCGGTCCGGCGGACGCGGACGGCCCACGGCGCTCCGTACCTCAGTACGCGGGGCCCTGGCCCTCGCGGTCGTAGAACGGCCGGGTCTGCGCGCGCAGCCACATCGCCACCGGGTCGTGTTCGTCGGCCAGCGCGACGGTGCACACCGGGACGCCCTCGGGGACCACGCCCACCGACTGGCGCATCATCTCCCGTACCGATTCCAGCGCGGGCGCGGAGGCGTCGTACAGGTCGAGCCCGACCGCGAGGTACGGCGAGCCCAGCGCGGGCTGCACCCAGGCGCGGCGCAGTGACCGGACGGCGGGCGTGCGGTGGGCGTGCCGGGTCAGCAGCCCGTAGAACTGCGGCAGCTCGATGGCGGGCTCCGACAGCCGCAGCGGGCCGGCCGGCATCCGGTCGAGGCCGGTGGCGATGCGGCGCAGGTCCGCCCAGGGCACGCCGAGTCCGCCGCCCGAGGCGTGCGGGTTGAGCCACAGCCCCCAGCGGTCCGGGTACAGGGCGCGGGCGATGTCCCGGCCCGTGACGACCTCGTAGCCCCGGTTCCAGCCGCTGGCGGCCAGCTCCTGCGGGGAGGTCACGCACGGCGCGTAGCCGAGGCCCTCCACCTCCATGCCGCCGTACTGGGCGTCCGGGGACCCCGGCTGCCCCTGCCACAGCAGCATCCACAGCCGGCCCTCGGCGAGGGCGTGCAGCAGTGACTCGTAGCTCTCATAGCGCCCGGGAGTCACCTGGCGCAGCATGTGCTCGACCTGCCCGGCCGCGGCCGTGCCTGACGCACTCACCCGGTACCCCTCTTCGTCCGCCCGTCGTCCACGCGTACCCGGGCCGCGCGTGCGGCCGCAAGTGTGACCACCTTAAGCGGCCCTACGGGAGGTAGAAGGGGCGTACGCGCTCACGAATCCAGTCCGTGACCGGGTCCTCGGCGGCGTCCAGGAGGATCAACTGCACCGGCCACGGCGGCGGGACGCGGGTCAGGGCCCGGCCGAGGGCCTCCATCGGGGCGTTCTGCGTCTCGGGGTCCCATCCCACCAGCCGGACGCCGACGAACAGCTGCGGCTCCCCGCCCTCGACGCTGGCGAGGCAGCGGTACGCGGCGGTGACCGCGCCGGTCGCCCGGAACTCCTCCGTGGCGGCGGCCAGGAAGTCCACCGGGTCGTCCTGCCAGTCGGGCTCGTACAGCCGGACGCGCCCGCCGCCCGCGGGGCCGTCGAGGGGGCTGCGTCCGATGCGGCACAGCTCCGCGACGGCGGGCGGGGGGAGGGGGACGCCGACGGCTCCCTCGGGGTTCACGGCGATGCCGAGCTGCGGGGGCAGGCCGCGGGCGAACTCGACGGCGGGGGCCACGGCGAAGTCCATGGCGGGGCCGGCGCAGTAGCGGAACTGCGCCTCGGAGCTGTAGACGGGGACGTAGGCCGCCCCGGCGATGTCCATGGTCGGCAGGGACAGGCTCGCCGCGTCGGGGGCCCCGCCGGCGGGCAGCGGCACCCACACCCGGCTGCGCCCGAGCACCTCGAGGATCCGCGCCCCCGCGTCGGGCTGCCCCAGTGCCGCTCCGAGCACCTGCTCCAGTTCGTTCTCCGGCCAGCCGCTGCCCTGCATGTTCCCCTGCCTCCGTGTGGTGCCACCGCGTCCGGTGCCGAAGGCTATCCGCTGCCGGGTCCCGGGCCGCGGCGGGTACCGGCGTCCCGTCGTCCCGGCGTCCCGCCCCGGACGGCGGGGGCACGGGTCGCGGGTCGCGGCTCACTCAGCCGTGGAACGCGATCCGCGTCACCGCCGCGGCCGAGCGGCGGTCCAGGAGCGTCGCCGAGGCGCAGCCCGCCGGCGGGCGGCCGGCCTCCGCGTCGCGCAGCAGGCGCGCCACCGCCCCCCGGTGCCGGGAGAAGGCGTACGCCGACACGCGCCGCCCGCGCGCCGCCTGCCCGGAGAGGGCCTCCTCGGGGCTGCTGTCCAGGAACAGCAGGTGCAGCTCGCGGCCCCGGCGGCGGGCGGCCGCCGCGAGCAGACCGCGCACCCAGCTCTGGGTGCCGCAGTCGTGGACGACCACCGAGGCGCCGGAGCGCAGGACGCGCCAGAGCCCCCAGTAGTGGGCGGCGCGGACCAGCGGCCGGTAGGCGCCGTACGGGAGGACCGCCGGCATCCGGCGCTCCCAGCGCTCGCGGGTGTCCTGGGAGTCGACGGACCCGCCCTCGGCGGCCGCCCGCTTGATCAGCGTGCTCTTGCCGCCGCCGGGCAGCCCGGACACGACGACGATGTCCCCGGCCGCGAAGCCGAGCCGCTGCGGCCCGCGCACGGCCGGGCCGCGCAGGTCCCGGACCGCGCCGGGGGCGGCCGCGTCGGCCGCCCGGCGGAGGCGCGGGCCGCGCTGCTCCGGTACCGCGTCCACGGTTCCCGTCGTCGCCACTACTCCGAATCTCCGCACAGTGATCGCCTCCCCCGAATCGGGTCGCAAGGACCCTTGCCCACTGAGTGTAAAGAGACGGTAATCCGGGACCGGCGGTTCCGGTCCGGACCTCCGCGAACGCCGCGGTCTTTCGGGCCCGCCCGCCCGATCACGCGAACGGCGTGCAATGATGTGCGCCATCTGGACCAACTGCATACCGGCCGCTTGAATCCGCGCGGGAGAGTCCCGGCACGCCGCAAGGCCGTGCACGGGCGCCGAAGGAGCAAGAACCTCCCTTGAATCTCTCAGGCCCCGTACCGCGTGGATGAGGCAGATCTGAAAAGCGAGCCGTGCCGCCGCCCGTGAGGCCGGGGCGCGCGCTCCACCCAAGGTGCAAGTCGGGAATCCCGCCGGATCGGAAGATCGGGGGAACTCTCGGCGAACCTCTCAGGTTCCGATGACAGATGGGGAGGAACGTCCTCGTCATGTCATGTCGATGCCCTGGGACCCGGGAGTCACACCCATGAGCTCTGCCCCCCGTCTGACCGCCCTCGATGGGCTGCACCGTTCCCTCGGTGCGACCATGACCGATTTCGCGGGCTGGGACATGCCGCTGCGGTACGCGAGCGAGCGCGACGAGCACAACGCCGTACGTACGAAGGCCGGTCTCTTCGACCTGTCCCACATGGGCGAGATCACCCTGACCGGCCCGGAGGCCGTCAAGGTCCTCGACTACGCGCTGGTCGGCAACATCTCCACCGTCGGCGTCGGCCGCGCCCGCTACACGCACATCTGCCAGGCGGACGGCGGGATCCTCGACGACCTGATCGTCTACCGGCTGGGCGAGACCGAGTTCATGGTCGTCGCCAACGCCTCCAACGCCCAGGTCGTCCTGGACGCGATCACCGAGCGCGCCGACGGCTTCGACGCCGAGGTCCGCGACGACCGCGACGCGTACGCGCTGCTCGCCGTCCAGGGCCCGGAGTCCCCCGGCATCCTGAAGTCCCTGACCGACGCCGACCTGGACGGGCTGAAGTACTACGCCGGCCTGCCGGGCACCGTCGCGGGCGTGCCCGCGCTGATCGCCCGTACCGGCTACACCGGCGAGGACGGCTTCGAGCTGTTCGTCTCCCCCGGGCACGCCGTGGAGCTGTGGCAGGCGCTGACGAAGGCCGGCGAGGGCGTCGGCCTGGTCCCGGCCGGCCTGTCCTGCCGCGACACGCTGCGCCTGGAGGCGGGCATGCCGCTGTACGGGCACGAGCTGACGACCTCCCTCACCCCGTTCGACGCGGGTCTGGGCCGGGTCGTGAAGTTCGAGAAGGAGGGGGACTTCGTCGGCCGCGCCGCGCTGGAGGCCGCCGCCGAGCGCGCCGCCTCGAACCCGCCGCGCAAGCTGGTCGGCCTGATCGCCGAGGGCCGTCGCGTCCCGCGCGCCGGCTTCCCGGTCGTCGCCGGCGGCGAGGTCATCGGCGAGGTCACCTCGGGCGCGCCGTCCCCGACGCTGGGCAAGCCGATCGCGATGGCGTACGTGGACGCGGCGCACGCCGCGCCCGGCACCTCCGGCGTCGGCGTCGACATTCGCGGTACGCATGAGCCGTACGAGGTCGTGGCCCTGCCGTTCTACAAGCGGCAGAAGTAATCCTTCCCAGACCTCGGCCGTACGGGCAGCCGTACGGTCCTGTCCCAGTACCCGAGACCGCTGTTCGTTCCCACTCCCCCGCATCCAGGAGAATCAGGCCCATGAGCAACCCCCAGCAGCTGCGTTACAGCAAGGAGCACGAGTGGCTGTCGGTCGCCGAGGACGGCGTCTCGACGGTCGGCATCACGGAGTTCGCGGCCAACGCGCTCGGTGACGTCGTCTACGCCCAGCTCCCCGAGGTGGGCGACACGGTGACCGCGGGCGAGACCTGTGGCGAGCTGGAGTCGACCAAGTCGGTCAGCGACCTGTACTCACCCGTCTCCGGCGAGATCGTCGAGTTCAACCAGGACGTCGTGGACGACCCGGCGCTCGTGAACACCGCTCCGTTCGAGGGCGGCTGGCTGTTCAAGGTGCGCGTCGCGGAGGAGCCGGGCGACCTGCTCTCCGCCGAGGAGTACGCCGCGCTCACCCACTCCGACAACTGACCCCAGGGGATCTTGATGTCTGTGCTGAACACCCCGCTCCACGAGCTCGACCCGGACGTCGCCGCCGCCGTCGACGCCGAGCTCGTACGCCAGCAGTCGACCCTGGAAATGATCGCGTCGGAGAACTTCGCTCCGGTCGCCGTCATGGAGGCCCAGGGCTCGGTCCTGACCAACAAGTACGCCGAGGGCTACCCGGGCCGCCGCTACTACGGCGGCTGTGAGCACGTCGACGTGGTCGAGCAGATCGCGATCGACCGCATCAAGGCGCTGTTCGGCGCCGAGGCCGCGAACGTCCAGCCGCACTCCGGTGCGCAGGCGAACGCCGCCGCGATGTTCGCGCTGATCAAGCCGGGCGACACGATCATGGGCCTGAACCTGGCCCACGGCGGTCACCTGACCCACGGCATGAAGATCAACTTCTCCGGCAAGCTCTACAACGTGGTTCCGTACCACGTCGACGAGACCGGCCAGGTCGACATGGCCGAGGTCGAGCGCCTCGCCAAGGAGTCCAAGCCGCAGCTGATCGTCGCGGGCTGGTCCGCCTACCCGCGCCAGCTGGACTTCGCCGCCTTCCGCCGCATCGCGGACGAGGTCGGTGCGTACCTGATGGTCGACATGGCGCACTTCGCGGGCCTGGTCGCCGCGGGTCTGCACCCGAACCCGGTGCCGCACGCCCACGTCGTGACCACCACCACGCACAAGACCCTGGGCGGTCCGCGCGGTGGCGTCATCCTGTCGACGCAGGAGCTGGCCAAGAAGATCAACTCGGCGGTCTTCCCGGGCCAGCAGGGCGGCCCGCTGGAGCACGTGATCGCGGCCAAGGCCGTCTCCTTCAAGATCGCGGCCTCGGAGGGCTTCAAGGAGCGCCAGGTCCGCACCCTGGAGGGTGCGAAGATCATCGCCGAGCGCCTGGTGCAGCCCGACGTCACCGAGGTCGGCGTGTCCGTCCTCTCCGGCGGTACGGACGTCCACCTGGTCCTGGTCGACCTGCGCAATTCCGAGCTGGACGGCCAGCAGGCCGAGGACCGGCTCCACGAGATCGGCATCACGGTCAACCGGAACGCCATCCCGAACGACCCGCGGCCGCCGATGGTCACCTCGGGCCTGCGGATCGGCACCCCGGCCCTGGCCACGCGCGGCTTCGACGCGGAGGCCTTCACCGAGGTCGCCGAGATCATCGCGTCCGCGCTGAAGCCGGCGTACGACAGCGAGGACCTCAAGGCGCGCGTCTCCGCGCTCGCCGCGAAGTTCCCGCTGTACCCGTCGCTCTAGGAGCGCCCGGGAGCGATCCGGAAGGGCCCGGTCCTGCTGTGCTGGCGTGTGCACGGGACCGGGCCCTTCTCATGAGCGCAGCCCCGGGCGGATGCGGCCCGGCCCGCCCCGCCCGTTCCGCCTTCGGGCGGCGTGTTTCCTCTGCCCGCCGCCCTTCGTCCTCCGCGCCGGCGCCTGTACGGGTCGCGGTGGCCGGACCCCGGCACCGTCGCCGCCCTGCCCCCGCCGGCCGTCCCGATCGCGGCGCGGGCCCCGTCGGCCGCCTGACGCCGGGCCCGTACGCCCGGGCCGTACGGGCGGGCGTCGCGGCCCGCCGCGCGGGCCTGCCGGGGCCGGACCCGGTCCTGGACGGCTCCGGGGCCGCGGGCCCGGAGGACGCCGTACGGGAGCGGGAGCCGGCCCACGCCTGACGGCCACCCCCGCGGCCGGTCCGGCAGACGAATCGTTCATGTGCACGCGTTACGCTCGTCTGCCGGACAAAATCCGCCCAATCGCACTTCTCCTGCCCCCTCCCACCCCACGAGCAGACAAGGGAGTCCGCCAGTGGCCATCTCCGTGTTCGACCTCTTCTCCATCGGCATCGGCCCGTCCTCCTCCCACACGGTCGGCCCCATGCGGGCGGCCCGCATGTTCGTGACCCGGCTGAAGAAGGACGGCGTCCTCGCCCAGACCGCTTCGGTGCGCGCCGAACTGTTCGGCTCGCTCGGTGCGACCGGCCACGGCCACGGCACCCCCAAGGCGGTGCTCCTGGGCCTGGAGGGGCACTCCCCCCGCACGGTGAACGTGGAGACGGCCGACGCGGAGGTCGAGCGGATCCGGCAGTCCGGGCGGCTGCGCCTGCTGGGCGCGGAGATAGGCGACGCCCACGAGATCGCCTTCGACGAGCCCAACCAGCTGATCCTGCACCGCCGGCGCTCGCTGCCGTACCACGCGAACGGCATGACCCTCTTCGCGTACGACACCGCCGGCACCCCCCTGCTGGAAAAGACGTACTACTCGGTCGGCGGCGGCTTCGTCGTGGACGAGGACGCGGTCGGCGAGGACCGGATCAAGCTCGACGACACGGTGCTGAAGTACCCCTTCCGCTCCGGTGACGAGATGCTGCGCCTGGCGAAGGAGACCGGCCTGTCAATCTCGTCCCTGATGCTGGAGAACGAGAAGGCCTGGCGCACCGAGGACGAGATCCGCGAGGGCCTGCTGGAGATCTGGCGCGTCATGCAGTCCTGCGTCGCGCGCGGCATGTCCCGCGAGGGCATCCTCCCGGGCGGCCTGCGCGTCAAGCGCCGCGCCGCCTCCACCGCGCGCCAGCTGCGCACCGAGGGCGACCCGATGCTGCACCGCAGCGAGTGGGCGACGATCTACGCGATGGCGGTCAACGAGGAGAACGCGGCGGGGGGCCGGGTCGTGACGGCCCCGACCAACGGCGCGGCCGGCGTCCTGCCGGCGGTCCTGCACTACTACGTGAACTTCGTGCCGGGCGCGGACGAGGACGGCGTGGTCCGCTTCCTCCTCGCGGCGGGCGCGATCGGCATGCTGTTCAAGGAGAACGCCTCGATCTCCGGCGCCGAGGTCGGCTGCCAGGGCGAGGTCGGCTCGGCCTGCTCGATGGCGGCGGGCGCACTGGCGGAGGTCATGGGCGGCACCCCGGAGCAGGTGGAGAACGCGGCCGAGATCGGCATGGAGCACAACCTGGGCCTGACCTGCGACCCGGTCGGCGGCCTGGTCCAGATCCCGTGCATCGAGCGCAACGGCATGGCGGCGGTCAAGGCGGTCACGGCGGCCAGGATGGCGCTGCGCGGCGACGGCACCCACAAGGTCTCCCTCGACAAGGTCATCAAGACCATGAAGGAGACGGGCGCGGACATGAAGGTCAAGTACAAGGAGACCGCCCGCGGCGGCCTCGCGGTCAACGTCATCGAGTGCTGAGCACCGTCCGCCGGGACCGGTGGCCCGTCCTCCCGCAAGAAGGTCAGGCGCGCGCCCGAGCGCGGGACTTCGTACGGGAGGACGGACGCACGGCGGGAAGTCGGGTCCGGCGGCCCGGTCGGACGGGACCTTCGGCACGGGGCGGCGGGCGGGCCGTGGGCTAGTTTGCGAAGGAGTGCGACATTCCCCGTGCCGACAGAGAGGGGCGCCCCATGGCCACCACCGAGCAGCGTGTCCTTCCGCTCCGGCTGGAGGCCTCGCCCGTGTCCCTCCCGGTGCACGGCAGCTTCACCTACCGCTCGGACCGGCCGTACGAGGTGGCCGTGGACCTCCGGGGCGGGGGCGCCCATCTGGCGCGCTGGGTGTTCGCCCGCGACCTGCTGCTCGACGGGGAGTCCCGAGCCACCGGCGAGGGGGACATACAGGTGTGGCCGCGCTGGAAGGGCACCGAGCCGCGGGTCTTCCTGGCCTTCAGCAACGGCGAGACGAGCTGCGTGTTCTCCGCCCGTGCCAAGGACGTGCGGGGGCTGTGCCGCCGCCTGACCGAGCTGGTCCCGCGCGGCCTGGAGCACCGGCACTACGACCTCGACGCGGAGCTGGACGCGCTGCTCCCCGGCTGACGCCCGACGCCGGGAAGAGCCCGGGGGACGGGCGCGGAACCGCCGCGGTCCCGCGCGTGTCCTTAGCCGTGACAGCACAGTCCCCGTCACCGGAGAATCGGGGCACGTCATGAACGACGTCACGAACCACCCGCGTCCACGTCCGTCTCACCGCCTGCCGTCCCTTCGGCGGCGCCGCCGGCAGCTCGTGGCCCTGGCCACCGGCGCCCTGCTCACCGCCGGCCTCGCCCTCGCCGCACCGGCCTCGGCCGCCCAGGCCGCCGCCCGCACCCAGACCCCGCTCGTCGTCAACGCCCGCTGGGGCGGTCACTGCACGTACGACCGGCTCGTCATCGACCTCCAGGGCTACGTCCCCGGGGTCACCGTCACGCCCGTGCCGAAGCTGTACTACGACGGTTCGGGCCAGCCCGTCCCGCTGGCCGGGAAGTACTTCCTGGAAGTCCGCCTGAACCCCGCCGCCGGTCACGACGACGCGGGGCAGAACGTCTACCAGGGTCCGCGCCTCCAGAAGATCTACCTCAGCAAGCTCAAGGGCATCGCCCTGACCGGCGACTACGAGGGGTACGTGACCTTCGGCGCCGCCTTCGACACCAAACCCGCCTACTCCACCACCGTCCTGCACTCGCCCGAGCGGCTGGTCCTGGACATCGCGCACCCCAACGTGTGCTGACCGGGGCGGGGGGGCGGGGGGCGCCCCCCCCCGCCCCGCCCCCCCCCCCCGGGCCGGCACGGGCGGGGGGGGGGGGCGGGGGCGCCGGCGGCC
>NZ_JBHXSY010000009.1:229821-259920 GCF_042715295.1 Streptomyces sp. NPDC058701
TGTTGTTTTTTTTGATTTCCGACGCCGGGTGGGGGGTGCGGGGGGGGGGGGGGGGGGGGGGGCGGCGGCCCCCGCCCCCCCCCCCCCGCCGCGTTCCTCGGCGGGCTCGGGGTCGGGGAAGTCGACCCGGCAGCCCGCGTCCCACCGGGAGGCTGGTTCCCGTGGGCCGGCATCCCGCCCGCCCGCTGGAGCAGGGCGGCCGGGCGCATCGGGTTCCAGGACATGAAGGTGGTGTTCCGGTTGGTGAAGTCGTTTTCGGGGCCGCCGGAGCCCGGATCCAGGCAGGAGGGGCCGGGTGCCGCCTCGCCCACCCTGTCCGGGCACCGGCCGGAGCGCCACCGGACCGCACCCGTGAAGGCCGGGTTGTGACCGGTCCGCGCGGCCGACTAGGGTCAGCGGGCCTTGGTGTTCGGGAAACCGGTGGGAAACCGGTGCGGCCCTCGCCACTGTGATCGGGAAGTCCGGCTCCACTCCTGCGGGAAGCCACTGGGACCGCGCGGGAGACCGCTCGGCCCCGGGAAGGCGGAGCCCGGGCATCAGCACCCGTGAGCCAGGAGACCGGCCGGGGCGCGTCGTCCATCCACGAGGTGCTGGAGAGGTCTCCTTACTCATGCATATAGCCGAGGGGTTTCTGCCCCCCTTGCACGCGGTCGCCTGGGGCGCCGCGTCCGCTCCCTTTGTCGTACACGGGGTCCGCGCCCTGACCCGCGAGGTCAAGGCCAACCCGGAGAGCACGCTGCTGCTCGGTGCGGCCGGAGCGTTCACGTTCGTCCTGTCCGCCCTGAAGATCCCCTCGGTGACGGGCAGCTGCTCCCACCCCACCGGAACGGGGCTCGGAGCGATCCTCTTCCGGCCGCCGATCATGGCGGTGCTGGGGACGATCACCCTGCTGTTCCAGGCGCTGCTGCTGGCGCACGGCGGGCTCACCACCCTCGGCGCGAACGTCTTCTCGATGGCCGTCGCCGGACCGTGGGCCGGGTACGCCGTGTACCGCCTGCTGCGCGGGACCGGCGCCCCGCTGATGGCGGCCGTGTTCTTCGGCGCCTTCTTCGCCGACCTGGTCACCTACTGCGTGACCTCGGTCCAGCTGGCGCTGGCCTTCCCCGACCAGGCCACCGGATTCACCGGCTCGCTCGTGAAGTTCGGTGAGATCTTCGCGCTGACCCAGGTCCCGCTCGCGGTGAGCGAGGGCCTGCTGACCGTGCTCGTCGTCCGGCTGCTGATGCAGTCCAGCAAGTCGGACCTGGTCCGGCTCGGCGTCGCGAAGCTCACCTCCGGCAGGACCAAGCAGGAGGCGACGGTCTGATGAGCCGGAACGCGAAGATCAACACGCTGCTGCTGCTCTTGGTCGCGGCGCTGGCCGTGCTCCCCCTGGCGCTGGGGCTGGGCGAGGGCAAGGAGGAGCCGTTCACGGGCGCCGACGCGCAGGCGGAGGCGGCCATCACCGAGCTGAAGCCGGACTACGAGCCGTGGTTCTCGCCGCTGTACGAGCCCCCGTCCGGGGAGATCGAGTCGGCGCTGTTCGCCTTGCAGGCGGCGCTCGGCGCGGGCGTGCTCGCGTACTACTTCGGCGTCCGCAAGGGGCGCCGCCAGGGCGCCGCCGCAGCGGCCGCCACCGGTGCCGCCGCGCCCGACGCCTCCGTGCAGTCGTAGGCGGTGCTGCCGATCGACGCGGCGGCGCACAGCAGCCGCTGGCGCCGCCGCCATCCGCTGGAGAAGGCGGTGCTGGGGGTCGGGCTGACGGTCACGGCGGTGTGCCTGCCGCCGTGGCCCGGCGGCCCGCTGGTCGCCGCGGCGACCCTCGCCCTGCTGCTGGGTCCCGCCGGGGTGGCGGGGCGGCAGCTGTGGCGGGCGTTCCGCATCCCGCTGGGCTTCTGCTTCACGGGGGCGCTGCCGCTGCTGTTCTCCGTGGGGGGCCCGGCGGGGTTCGTCGCGATGGCCCCCGACGGCCCCCGGCACGCGGGCGAGTTGCTGCTGCGGACCTCGGCGGCCTCCCTCGGGGTGCTGCTGTTCGCCTTCACCACCCCGGTCTCGGACGTGCTGCCGCGCCTGGTCCGGGCCGGGGTGCCGGCCCCGGTCGTGGACGTGGCGCTGGTGATGTACCGGATCGGCTTCCTGCTCCTCGACTCCCTGGCCCGCGTCCGCCAGGCCCAGGCGGCCCGCCTCGGCACCACCGGGCGGGCCGCGGCGTGGCGTTCGGTGGCCGGGCTCGCCGCGACCTCGTTCGTCCGGGCCTTCGACCGCGCGGCGCGGCTCCAGTCGGGCCTGGCCGGGCGCGGCTACGACGGCGCGCTGCGGGTGCTGGTGCCCGAGACGGCGCTGTCCCGGCGGTTCCTGGCCGGGACGGCCGCCCTGCTCGCCTCCCTGGTCGCCGTGACCCTCGTACTGAAGGAGCTGTACCTGTGAAGCCGCTGGTGGAACTGGCCGGCGCGGGCTACGCGTACGAGGACGGCCCCGAGGTGCTGTCCGGCGTGGACTTCGCGATCCCCGAGGGCCGCGCCCTGGTGCTGCTGGGGCGCAACGGCAGCGGCAAGACCACGCTGATGCGCCTGCTGAGCGGGGGCCTGCGGCCGGGCTCGGGCGCGCTGCTGCTGGACGGCGTGGAGGTGGCGTACGGCCGCGCCGGGCTGACCCGGCTGCGGACCTCGGTCCAGCTGGTGGTGCAGGACCCGGACGACCAGCTGTTCGCGGCCTCCGTCGAGCAGGACGTGTCGTTCGGTCCGATGAACCTCGGTCTGCCGGAGCCCGAGGTCCGCGCCCGGGTCGACGCGGCGCTCGCGGCCCTGGACATCACGGCGCTGCGGGACCGCCCGACGCACCTGCTCTCCTACGGGCAGCGCAAACGGGCGGCGATCGCGGGGGCGGTGGCGATGGCGCCGCGCGTCCTGATCCTGGACGAACCGACGGCCGGACTGGACCCGGACGGACAGGAGCGGCTGCTGGACGTGCTGGCGGGGCTGCGGGCGGCGGGCACCACGGTGGTGATGGCCACGCACGACGTGGAGCTGGCGGTCCGCTGGGCCGACGACGCGGCGGTCCTGACCCCGGCGGGCATCCGTACGGGTCCGGCCGCGGTACTCCTCTCGGATCCGGAGCTGCTGGCGTCGACGGGCCTGCGCCAGGCCTGGTCGCCGGCGGTGACGGCGTTCCTGCGGGCGCACGGCCTGCTCGGCGCGGACTCCCCCGGCCCGCGGGTGCCGGAGGCGCTGGCCGGCTGGCCGGCGGCGGGCCGCCCGTAGGCGGTCTCCCGGGGATCCTGCCGGGTCCCCAAGGGGCGGGCGTGCGGGCGCGGTGGTGAAACCTAGGATGGCGCCATGTCCCTGCCGCACGCCATCCTCACCGCCCTGCTCGAGAAGCCCTCGTCCGGGCTGGAGCTGACCCGGCGCTTCGACAGGTCGATCGGGTACTTCTGGTCGGCGACGCACCAGCAGATCTACCGCGAGCTGGGCCGCCTGGAGGAGTCCGGGCTGATCCGGGAGCTGCCCAGCGAGGTGCCCGTACGGGGGCAGAAGAAGGAGTACGAGGTCCTGCCCGCCGGCGGCGCGGAGCTGGCGCGGTGGGTCCGCGAGAGCCAGGACCCGAAGCCGATGCGCGACCCCCTGCTGCTGCGGATCCGCGCGGCGGGGGTCGTCGGGCCGCACGGGCTCGGGCCCGAGCTGCGGCGCCACCTGGAGCTGCACCGGCGGCAGTTGGAGCAGTACGGGGCCATCGAGGAGAGGGACTTCCCGCCGGGGCGCGACGCGGTGGAGGACCGGCTGCGCCGGCTCGTCCTGCACGGGGGGATCGCCCTGGAGACGTTCTGGCTGACCTGGCTGGAGGAGGCCCTGGCCGAGGTCGGGGACATGGAGGACCCCCCGGTCCCGGAGACCGGCGACGCCCGGGGCCGGCGGCACGGGAACTGACGTCGCCCCGGCCCCGGCAGGCGGGGCCGGGGCGCGCGGCGGGCTACTTGTTCAGGGAGGCCCAGAACTCGTCGAAGCTCATCAGGCCGTCGCGGTTCGCGTCCTTGGCGGCGAGCACGGCGTCGGCGACCGCGCCGGTGACGTAGGCGTCGCCCATCGCCTTCATGGCAGCGCTGTACTCGTCGGCCGTGACGAATCCGTCACCGTTCACGTCGAACTTGTCGAACGTCGCCCGTGCGCTCTCGATGTCGGCCACTGGGTCCACCCCTTCGTCGTGCTTGTTGACCGGCTCAGGGTAGCCGCCTCCCGGAGTCGTCTTCGCCGGGGGGCCCGTTCGATCGGCAGAAAGATATCCAAATTACTCTTCCGTAATACGGAAGTGAGAATTCCAGCCAAGAAATCCGGCCCGCACTTGTCACGCTCCGGCATCGCGGCATAACGTACGGGCATTGCCGCCACACCGGGAGCGCAGGGCTCCCAGGGACAAGCGGCAACAAGGGCGATCACACAGGTGACGATCACAGCTGACGCATCATTCGAAGTTCTGCCCTTCACCCGCACCTGCCGCCATATCTGGGAAGACGGCGACCATGTGCTCATCGGAGTGAGTCCGGGAAACAGCTACTTCAGCTCCGAGCGCATCACGAGTCTCGCCCAGTGGGCCACGACCCGCTTCGCGCAGGTCGACTTCGTCTACGCAGACCTGCACGTGGACCGGATGTTCGCCGCTTTCGGCTACACCCGGGAACACGCGGAGAAGCGTGCCGCGAAGGAAATCAAGGCGGTCCGGCGAAGGATACTCAAAGGCGTGGAGGAGTCAAGGCCTCCGCAAGCCGAAATTCGCGTGAGGGCACTTTCAGAGTTCCAGTCCAACCCCGTGTACCAACTTCTGCACCGACGCGTCCTGCATTTCCTGGAGACCGACGACGAATTCCGCAAGGGCTGCGAGAAGATGGCCCTTCACTTCGTCGGCTCCAAGTTGCCGGAAGGTGAATCGATGACAGACGCACAGTTGCAGGTCTGTTTCGATTACATGGCGGCCGAGCTGCCGTTCTTCGTGGACACCCCGAGCATTCTCGACGTGCCGTCCTCGGTGGCGGCCTACCACGTCAGGATGCCGCTGACGGACGTCCTCTTCGCCCGCGGCGGGGGCCTGCGCGCGACCCGCAACCAGGCGTACGCCGTCGTACGCCCCGAGGCCGCGGCGGCGACGGGCCCGGCCCCGGGTACGACGCCGCCCGTCCCGCCGCAGCACACCGCAGCACAGCACACCGCACCAACCGAGAGGAACGTCGATGAGCGTCGAGCAGCTTGAGGGCCGGGAGAGCCGGGAGCACGAGCCGCTCCTCGACTTCCCCCTCTCACGGCGCGGTGACGTGCTCCCCGAGGAGTGCGCCTGGCTGCGCGAGAAGGCTCCGGTCGCCAGGGTCCGCACGCTCACCGGGGACCGGGCCTGGCTGGTGAGCAGCTACGCGCTGGCCAAGCAGGTGCTGGAGGACGAGCGCTTCAGCCTCAAGGACACGGCCAACGCCGGTGTCCCGCGCCAGTACGCGCTGACGATCCCGCCCGAGGTCGTCAACAACATGGGCAACATCAACAGCGCGGGCCTGCGCAACGCCGTGATGAAGGCGCTCAACCCGCGCCAGAAGGAGCTCCAGGACTGGCTGCGCGCCACGGCCGGCGAGCTCGTCGACCAGCTGCTCGCCGAGGGCGGCCCGGCGGACCTCCGGGCGGGGTTCGCCGACCCCTTCTCGGCGGCGCTGCACGCCAGGGTGCTCGGGGTCCCCTTCGAGGACTGGCGCAGGCTGATGTCGGGGCTGGACGTCGCGTTCATGACCGCTCGCGAACCGTTCGCCGACTCGGCCCTCAACTGGTACAAGGACGTCGGCTACTTCGTCGAGCAGCTGAAGGCCCAGCTCGCGCTGCCCTCCGAGGAGCGTACGGGGCTCCTCGGCAGGTTCGCCGACCTGAGGGAGGCGGACCCGGAGTCGGCGCACCTGACCGACGACATGTTCGCGACCGTCGCCGTCTCGCTCTTCGGGGCGGGCGCGGTCTCCACCTCCGCCTTCCTGGTGCTCGCGGTCCTCGCGCTGCTCCAGCGGCCCGAGCTGATCGGGTACCTGCGCGCGCACCCCGAGCGGCTGGGCGGCGCCGTGGACGAACTGCTGCGCTGGAACCTGTCGGTCGGTGACGGCCTGCCCCGCCTCGCGACGGCGGACGTCCAGGTCGGCGACGTCCTGGTGAAGGAGGGTGAGCTGGTGCTCGTCCTGCTGGAGGGGGCCAACTTCGACCCGGAGGCCTTCGAGGACCCGGACGTGCTGGACCTGGAGCGCGAGGGCCCGAACCCGAACCTCGCGTTCGGCGCCGGCCGGCACTTCTGTCCGGCTTCCGCGCTGGGCCGGGCGCACGCCGAGATCGCGCTGGAGGTGCTGGTCGAGCGGCTGCCCGGGCTGCGCCTCGCGGTGCCGGCGGAGAACCTGGTCTGGCGCACGGGCTTCATCAAGCGGCTGCCCGAGCGGCTCCCGGTCGCCTGGTAGCGCGACGACGCCCGTCGGCGGACGGGTGCGCGGCGGTGTCCCGGGAGCTGTGCGAGCTCCCGGGACACCGCCGCGTCCGGCACGATCCGGAAGGGACCCCTACCGGAAGATGCCGGTGTGGCCGAGGGAGTAGCGGCCGGGCTGCGGGTAGACGGCGAGGCCGTGCGGGCCGCCGCCCACCGGGATGCGGGCGAGCTGCTTGCCGGTCGCGGTGTCGATCGCGTAGACCTCGGAGTCGTAGCGGCCCGACAGCCACAGCACCTTGCCGTCGGCGGAGACGCCGCCCATGTCGGGGCTGCCGCCGTCGGGGAGCTCCCACTTCTTGGTCAGCTTGTTCTGCGGGAAGTCGAAGACCGAGATGGTCCCCTCGCCCCGGTTGGGGATGTACATCTCCTTGGAGTCGCGGCTGATGTACAGGCCGTGGCAGCCCTTCCCGGTCGGCAGCAGCTTCGGCGTCTCGAACTTGTCGCCGCTGAGCACCCACACGCCGTGCGCCATCATGTCCGCGACGTAGAAGGTCTTGCCGTCCGGGGAGACCTTGACGTCCTGTGGCATCGCGCCCTCGAACGGCAGTTTCTGCTGGGCGATGACCTCCATCTTCTCCGTGTCGACCTTGAGGAGTTCGCCGGAGAACTCACAACTCACGATGAAGTAGCGGCCGTCCGCGGAGAAGTCCGCGTGATTGACGCCGAAACAGGTCACTGGGACGGTTTTCACGCGGTCCATCGTGTGCGGATCACGAAAGACCAGTTCCTTGTCGAGTGACGCCATGACGATCGCGTACTTGCCGTTCGGCGTGAAGTAGAGGTTGTACGGGTCGTGCACCTCGACCGGCTCTCCGGCCTCGCCCGTGGCGGGGTTGATCGGGGTGAGCGTGTGGCCCCGGTTGTTGTTGACCCACAGGGTCTTCATGTCCCAGGACGGCACCACGTGCTGCGGCTGGACGCCGACCGGGATGGTGTCGATGACCTGGTAGGTCGCCGGGTCGATGACGGACACCGTGTTGGAGTTGGTGTTCGGCACGTAGACCCGGGACGGGAAGTCCTTGACCACCGGGGAGAGCTTGTTGGGGCGGTCCGCCGCGTAGACGTCGTTGGGGTCGAGGACCGGCGGCATGCCGGGCAGGCCCGGCGGGGCGACCGGAACGGCCCGGGCGGGTTTGGCGGGGCCCTTGGAGCCGAGGGTCCCGGCGGGCCCCTTCTCGGCGGATCCGCAGCCTGCGAGGGCGGCGAGGACCAGACCGGCCAGCAGCACGGTGGCCTTCCGGGGAAGGCGGATGGTGGTCATGGGGTCAGCAGCTCCGTGGTGGTCACCGCGCGCAGGGTGCGGCGCGCGAGTTCTTCGAGGAGGGGCGGCATCGCGGCGACCGTGTCCGCGTAGCCGAAGTGCAGGCTCACCACCGATCCGCCGTGGATCGTCCCGGTGACGTTGCGGATGACGGCCGCGGCGCCGGGCGAGGTGAAGTCGAGGGAGTCCACGTCGTACGAGAGGACGTGGGGGTAGCCGGCCCGCTGGGCGAGCTCGCGGACGAGCGGGGTGGCGAACTGGGTCTGCGAGGGCCGGAACCAGGTGCCGATCGACCCGGTGAGCCGCTTGAGGCGCTGGGCGCAGCCGGTGATCTCGGCGTACGCCTCCGCCTCGGCCATGTCGTTGATCGCCAGGTGGCGCTGGGTGTGGTTGCCGAGCTCGTGGCCTCCGTCCAGGATCCGGCGGGCCATGTCCGGGTGGGCGTCGAGCCAGCTGCCGATCGCCAGCACGGTGACCCGCGCACCGGCGCGTTCCGCCTCGGCCAGCACCGCCCGGCCGGTGGCCGGGTCCCCGTTGCCGTGGAACGTGAGGGCGACCCGGGGGCGGTCCCGGGGGCCGTGGCCGATCTCGACGGGCGAGCCCGCGAACCGGCGCGGGGCGGCGGCGGCGCCGGCCGGGCGGGCGGGCCGGGCCGGCCCCGGGGGCGGGGTCGGAGCGGCGGGCGCGGCGGCGGGGCGGTCCGATCCGCAGGCGGTGGCGAGTCCGGCCGCCGCGGCTCCGACCGCCCCGAGACCGGCCGCGCGCAGGGCCGCGCGGCGGCCTGGATGTGAGAGCACTTGCCCATTTAAGGGGTCGATGACCCGGAAGGTAATGATTGACCCAATTCAGGACGTTCACCCAACCGGGCTTCAGGAGAGCCGCGTCCGCTATTCGATCAACGATTCACGCACATCGGTCGATATTTATTCACACATTGCGAGGTGAGTGGCTCACCTCACCTAGGATTTAGCTAGAAAGTCTTACTATTTGCACACTTATGTCCGAGTAGGGACTTTTGGCGTTTGCGCGCTCGTCTGCCATAGTCGGAATCACGGCTTCCCGTTGACCCGAGCGAAGTCCCGACGCCGAGGATCACACCCCCTTCGATCCTCGGCGCACCCATGAAGCCCCCCACGCCCACCACGGCGAGCCGGGGGCTTCGGGCATGTCCGGGCCCACGGGCCCACAGGGAAACGGCGCAGCGGCGCAGCGGGACGGATGTCCCGGCCGCCGGGCGAACACCCCTAGCGGTCGGCCACCCGCATCTCGAACCAGGTGATCTTCCCGCGGGGCATCAGGTCGGCCCCCCAGCGGTCGGAGAGCTTGTCGACGAGGAAGAGCCCGCGGCCGGTGGTGTCCAGCTCGTGCACCGGCATCAGACAGGGCAGCCCGCGCGAGGGGTCGCGCACCTCCACCCGGATCCAGCCGCGCCGCCGCACCATGCGTAAGCCGAAGGAGCGCGCCCCGGTGTGCCGGACCGCGTTCCCGACGAGCTCCGAGACCAGCAGGACGGCGTGCTCGGCGATCTGCGGCGAGAGTCCCCACATCCGGACGACCACGCACTGGGTCAGCCGGCGGGCCTCCCCCGCGGATTCCGGCATGGACGGCAGCGTCACTTCCGCCTCGGCCGGGTTCCCGCGCAACTCCAGCGCCTTGAGGCCGAGTTCGTCCTCAAGCGCCGCCGTGAGCCGCACGACCGAAGCGCTGCCGCGCTGCCGCGGCTGTTCCACACCCTCCAGGCCCGCCATGCACCCATGATGGACGGCCGACCTCCCCCCACGGGCCGTTCCGCAGGAATACACCCCTCGGAATAGTGGATTCCGGAGGGGTGTCCTGTCATATGCATATGGCAAGCGGAGCCTTTCGGCACCCATTCCGACCTGTGATGACGCGGCACACAGGAGTGATCACACCGAGTGGATCTCCCATTCCCCTTAAGGCTGTCTTAAGGCCTGGCTAATCCACCCACAAGGAGGACCGCGCCGTCCGCCTCAGACGAACTTCGCCTTCCCCGGGCCCTCTTCGACGAAGCTGCGCATGCCGCGCTCGCGGTCCTCGGTGGCGAACAGGCCCGCGAACCACGTGCGTTCGATGGTCAGGCCGGTGTCGATGTCGGCCTCCAGGCCCGCGTCCACACACTCCTTGGCCGCGCGCAGCGCGAGGGCCGGGCCCTGTGCCAGCTTGGCGGCCCAGGCGTGCGCCTGCGCGTACACCTCGGCGGCGGGGACGACCCGGTCGACCAGGCCCAGGGACAGCGCCTCCTCGGCCTTGACCATCCGGCCGGTGAAGATCAGGTCCTTGGCCTTCGACGGGCCGACGAGCCGGGACAGCCGCTGGGTGCCGCCGGCGCCGGGGATCAGGCCGAGCAGGATCTCGGGCTGCCCGAGCTTGGCGTTGTCGGCGGCGATCCGGTAGTCGGCGCAGAGCGCGAGCTCGCACCCCCCGCCCAGCGCGTAGCCGGTGACGGCCGCGACGACCGGCTTGGGGATCCGGGCCACCGCGGTGAAGGCGTCCTGCAGCCCGCGGGACCGGGCGACCATCGCCGCGTGGTCCATCGTCTGCATCTCCTTGATGTCCGCGCCCGCCGCGAACACCTTCTCGCCGCCGTAGAGGATGACCGC
Organism: Streptomyces sp. NPDC058701; assembly: GCF_042715295.1. Lineage (NCBI taxonomy): Bacteria > Bacillati > Actinomycetota > Actinomycetes > Kitasatosporales > Streptomycetaceae > Streptomyces > Streptomyces sp. NPDC058701. The sequence goes on from NZ_JBHXSY010000009.1 coordinate 240,169, forward strand.
GCGGACGTCGGCGCGGTCGGTGGCCTCCGCCGCGAGCTCGCGCAGCCGGTCCTGGGTGGCGATGTCCAGGGCGTTCATGGGCGGCCGGTCCAGGCGGAGGGTGCCGACGCCTTCGGAGACTTCGAGAGAGAGGGTCATACGGGCCAGGTTAGCGGCGGTTAATGGGAAGCGGCCCGGTGCTGTGGGTCACAGCACCGGGCCGTCCGGGACTAGCGCGCGGCGCGCGCCGCGCGGGCTCCTACTTGATCCACTCCGCCCAGTCCATGTTCCAGCCGTTGAGGCCGTTGTCCGGGGCGATCTGCTTGTCCTTGGAGTTCTTCACGACGACCACGTCGCCGATCAGCGACTCGTTGAAGAACCAGGCGGCGGGCTGGTTGCCGTCGCCGGCGCCGCGGACGTCCTTGAGGCCGATGCAGCCGTGGCTGACGTTCTCCGAGCCGAAGGTGCCCGACGACGCCCAGTAGTTGCCGTGCACGAAGGTGCCCGAGTTGGACAGCCGCATCGCGTGGGGGACGTCGGAGATGTCGTACTCGCCGCCGAAGCCGACGGTGGCGCCGTTCATCCGGGTCACCTTGTACTTCTCGCTGATGACCATCTGGCCGTTGTACGTGGTGGTCGACGGGGCGCCCGCGGTGATCGGGACGTTCTTGAGGACCTGGCCGTCGCGGACGACCTCCATGGTGTGCGCGCTCGCGTCGACCGTGGAGACCTGCGAGCGGCCGACCTTGAAGGTGACCGTACGGGTCTGCTTGCCGTAGACGCCCGGGCGGCCTTCGACTCCGTCGAGGGCGAGCTTCACCGTGACCGTGGTGCCGGCGGCCCAGTACTTCTCGGGGCGGAAGTCGAGGCGGTCGTTGCCGAACCAGTGGCCCTCGATCGGCACCGCGGGCTCGGCCGTGACGGTGACCGCCTTCTCGACGGCCTCGGGGTTGGTGATGCCGCGGGAGAAGTTGATCGACACCGGCATGCCCACGCCGACGGTCGAGCCGTCCTCGGGCGTGTACTGGCCGATGAAGGTGTTCGCGGGGGTCAGCGTGGTGAAGGTGGTGTCCTTGGCGGACTCGCGGCCCGCCTCGTCCTTGGCGACGGCGTGCACCTTGTACTCGGTCGCGGCGGCCAGGTGGCGGTTCGGCTCCCAGCTCGCGCCGTCCGCGCCGATCTTGCCGTCCACCGCGTTGCCCTTGGTGTCGGCGACCGTCACCGCGGAGAGCTTGCCGCCCGCGCTGGTTATCTTCAGGACGCCGCTGGTGGCGACTTCCTTGGCCCCGTCGTCCGGCTTGACGGTCACGACGGCCTTGGACGCCTCGGTACCCGTCTTCGCTCCGCCACCGCCCTTGTCGTCACCGCTCCCGCCGGCGCCGGCACCGCCGCCGCTGCACGCGGTGGTGAACAGCAGGGCCGCCCCCAGCAGAAGGGCCGGCAGGCCGGTGCGGGCGCGGCCGCGTATCGGCTGCAGGTTCACTCGTGTTCTCCCCATGTCCCCCGCGCGCGGACAGTCGCGCGCTTGTCGACAGGTAATCACATGGGGTAATCACGAAAAGCCACGGTCTTGTCACCGTTCCGTCCCAAGTGCCGGAAGGGACCCGGCTTGGTACGGACCGGCCGCGCCGGGGCCCCGGCGGTCAGTCCTCGGTGCCGGGCTTGGTGCCCCAGACGTAGACCGCGTCGCCCTCGGCGAGCAGGTCCCACAGGCGTCCGGCGTCGGGGACGGAGAGGTTGACGCAGCCGGCCGAACCGCCGTGGGCGTACAGGTCGCCGGGGCGGCCGTGCAGGGCCTGGCCCCCGTCGAAGAACTGGGCGTAGGGCATGGGGGCGTCGTCGTAGAGCGAGGACGTGTGGTCGATGCTGCGCCAGTACACCTCGTGCCAGCCGGGCCGGGTCTCCTGCTCGTCGCGGCCGGTGCGAATGGGCACGGGGGCGAAGACGACCCGGTCGCCCCGCTGGACCCAGAGCAGTTGGCGCTCCATGTCGACGCAGGTCACCCGGTACGCGCGGACGGGGCAGTCGCCGGCGGCGTTGGGGTCGGTCCGGGCCGCGACGGCCGTCATCGTGCGGTAGGTGGCCAGTCCCGGGTAACCGTTCGCCGGCCGGACGCCGTTGGCCTGCTGGAACGCCCGGACGGCCGCGCAGTCGGCCGCGGACTGCACCCCGTCGGCGGGGCGGCCCAGATGGGCCTCCAGCTCGCGCTGGTAGGGCCCGGTCCCGGCGGTGCAGGGTTCCTGCGGGGCCGCGGCGGCCGGCGCCGTACGGGCCGATGCCGCGGCCGTGGGTGCCAGGGCCGCGCAGGCCGCCAGGGCGAGCAGCGCGGCGGCGGCCCGGCGGAACCCGCGGTCCGCCGCGGGCGGCCGCGCCGCCCCGGGGGAACCGGGGGCGGCGCCGGGGCCGGACGGAGAGACGGAGCCGGGCCGCGCCGGCCGCGGGGGTGCGGCCGCCGTGCCTATCGCGCCTGACGGGTCGCCTGCGGTCATACGGGCCTCCTCGGGCCCGCCGGCCGGGCCGCGGGGCCCAGCCAACCCGACGGGGAGGAGAAGCGCCCCGCGGGTGCGCCGGCGGGGTGAGGGGGTCACTCCTCCGGCGCACCCGGACGGTGCCGCGGATCAGTCGCGCGGGCCCTGGGCCCGGTCAGGGTGGATCAGCCCGGGGTGTCCGGTGCCGTGCGTCGCGAGGCCGAGGAGGGAGCCGACGTGGTGGGTCGGCGACCGACGAGAACGCCGCGAGGCGCGGTGACGGACATCCGGGCGCGCCATGATCCGAACGACCAGGCCTAGCCCTGCTCGCGGCCCTCGCCCCTGCCGTGCTTGCCGTCCTTGCCCTTGCCGTGCTCGTCACGCTTGTTCCGGACGGTGACCACGAGCCGCCCGTCCGGAGTCCGCCCGTCCAGCACCAGCGGTCCGGTCACCCGGTCGCGCGGCAGGACGTAGCCCTCGGGCACGTCGGTCTCCAGCAGGTAGTACGAGCCCTGCTCCAGGCCGGTGAACGCGCAGGAGCCGGTCCGGTCGGTGGCGCAGCCGGGCTTGGCCAGGCGGTCCGCGTTGATGCCCCGGGTCTGGAGGCCCCGGATGCCGTTGGTCTCCTTCCAGACCTCGAAGACGGCGCCGCGCAGCGGCCGCTTGGTCTTCGCGTCCTTCTTCAGGACCTGGATCGAGCCCTCGTCCACGGGCGGCACCGGGGTCCTGCGGTTCGGGACGGTGAGGGTGATGCCGTCGGCCACGTCGTCCTGGTCCAGGGTGAAGGCGGTGACCGGGTTCACCGGGCGGTCGTAGCCGTCGGGGGCGGCCGTCTCCCGCCAGTAGTACGTCTCGCCGATCGGGAGCTCGACCGTGCAGGTGCCCCGGGTATCGGTGGTGCAGGTGCCGTCGGCCAGCCGGAGGTCCGCGTCGGGACCGGCCGTCTGCAGGCCGTCGCGGCCGTTCTCCTCCCGCCACAGCTCGAAGCGGGCGCCGGCCAGCGGGAGTCCGGTCTCCTGGTCGGTCTTGCGGAGCACGACGCCCGCGCCGGGCACGGGGACGCGCTGGTTGTCGGCCGTGATCCGGACTCCGGCCGCTGCGTTGCGCTCGGTCAGGGTCAGCTGGTGGACCGGGTCGGCGGGCAGTGCGTAGCCGTCGGGGGCGGCCGTCTCGCGCCAGTAGTACGTGCCGAGTTCGACGCGCTGCTCGCAGGTTCCGTTCCGCGGGGTGGTGCACTCGGTGACCTCGGTGTCCGGCGTCGTACCGGTGGTCTGCAGCCCCGCGGTGCCGTTGGACTCCTTCCACAGCTCGAAGGCGGCGCCCGCGAGCGGCGCGCCCGTCTCGTCGCGCTTGAGCACGGAGACCAGGCCCGTGGTCACGGGCGGCCGCCCGCACGTGGGGAGGTCACCGGTGAAGGGGTAGGCGTGGAACTCCTGGCCGCCGCCGCCACCGGGGTCGCTGGTGTGCGTGACCGAGCCGGTCGTGAAGAAGCGGCCGTTGATCCCGGGCAGCCGGACGTTGGTCTGCGACGTCTGCTCGCCCATCAGGAAACTGCCCTGGAACTGGCCGGTGCCGTTCAGGTTGACCGTCGTGGCGTCCGGGAAGTTCCACAGCAGCCGCTCGCGATAGGCGTTGAGCGGGTCGTCGTCGGTGATGCCGCCGCTGTAGGTGTTGACGGTGCGGTCGGTGCCGAGGACGTTGACCAGGATCGTCGCGCCCGCCGGGATCCGCTCGAAGGTGATGCCCTGCTGGCTGCCCCGGCCGCCGACGAGGTCGGCGTCGATGGTGAACACCTGGAGCGCGGAGGTGCCGTCGCCGCGGAAGACCGTCGCGAACCCGTTGTTGACGGCGGTGCCGGTCGCCGTGCGCGGCCGGCCGTCGACCCGGGCGTAGCACTCGCTGGCGGCGCTGAGCCGGTCGCGCAGGGCGGTGTACGGGGCGACCGCGGCGGGGTCCTGCCGGAGGGTGCCGGTCACGGTTCCCGTGACGGTGCCGGCGTGGCGGACCACGCCCCGGTCGGCGAGCAGCCGCTCGCCCGCGGCGACGGTGATGTTCCCGCCCGTGGTGAGGAAGTCCGCTCCGTCCGGCGGCGGCACCAGGGACCCGGCGCCCACGATGCCGACGTTGTAGCGGCTGTCCGCGCCGGTCGCCTTGTCCTGGTCGAAGGCGCCGAGGACGACGAGGCGGCCCTCGGCCTCCGAGGCGCGCTCGCGGACCCGGAAGTCGCCGCCGACGAAGATGTTGATGCCGTTGTCCCGGCCGACGGGGACGCCGGTGCTGCCGATGGGCGGGAACGGGTTCGGGCAGGGAGCCGGGGGCGCCGGCACGCACGGCCCGAGCCCGCCCGGCAGCAGCGCCCGAGGGGCGGCCGCCGGCCGGTCTGCGCCGGGGCCCGCCGCGAGGGCGGTGGGCGCACCGGCCGCGAGCACGGCCCCGATGGCCACCCCGAGGGTCCAGTTCCTAGCTGACATGACGCTCCGTCCGTTACCTGCCACCTGGGCTGATGTGCCCTGACAGGCTGGAGGGAGCGGTCGGCGGGGAGCCGGGAGACACTCGTCCGCTACGGCATTGTGATCACACGAATCACCCGTACGGGGGCACCGTGCCGGTGGCCGTACGGAGCCCCTGGTTCGGGCGCGGGCCCGGCGCTCTCAGACGAGGGCGGAGCCGGCCACCCAGTCCGCCCAGGACATGTTCCAGCCGCCCAGCCCGTTGTTGGCGGCCACGACCTTGTCCTGCGAGTTCACGACCTCGATCACGTCCCCGACCAGCGTCCGGTCGAAGAACCAGCCCGCCGGGGTGTCCGAGCCGCCGCCCTTGTCGTCGCGCAGGCCCACGCAGCCGTGGCTCATGTTGCTGCTGCCGAACGTGTCCGGGCTGAGCCAGTAGTTCCCGTGCAGGAAGGTCCCGGAGGTGGTGAGCCGCATGGCGTGCGGGACGTCGGGGATGTCGTACTCGCCGCCGAAGCCGACGGTCTGGCCGTTCATCCGGGTGACGTCGAACATCTCCATCACCACCATCTTCCCGTTGTACGTGGTGGTCTTGGGCGCCCCGGCGCTGATCGGCACCTTGGACAGCAGCTGTCCCTCGCGCCGGACCTCCATCGTGTGGGCGGCCGCGTCCACGGTGGAGATCTGGGAGCGGCCCACGGTGAAGGTGATCGTCTTGTCCTGGATGCCGTACGAGCCGGGCGCGCCCTCGACGTCGCGGAGGTTCACCTTCACCGTGACCTCGGTGCCGGGCTTCCAGTACGCCTTGGGCCGGAAGTCGAGGCGCTCGTTGCCGAACCAGTGGCCGACGACCTCCACGGCCGGGCTGGCGGTGACGGTGATGGCCCGCTCGACCTCCGTGCGCCGCTCGATCGGACGGTTGAAGTTGAAGGAGACGATCATCCCGGTGCCGACGGTGGAACGGTGCTCGGGTTTGAAGTAGCCGATGAACCGCTCCTCCGGGACGTAGGTGGTGAAGGTGGTGTGCCGGGCCTGGCGGCGGTTGTGCCCGTCGAGGGCGACGGCGTCCACCGTGTACTTGGCCGCGAGCGCGAGCCGGCCGGCCGCCGGGTCGGGGCTCCAGCTGAGCCCGTCGGCCGCGATGGCGCCGGGCACCCGTTCCTGCTGGGCGTCCTCGACCTTGGTGACCACGACCCGCTCCAGCCGGCCCTCGGGCACGGTGACCGTCAGCCGTCCGTCCGCCCGGACCCCCTTGGCGTTGTCCTCCGGGGTGACCCGGATGGCCTCCTCCGGCGGCCGGGGTTTCCCGGGCAGCCCGATCTCGACCGGCGACCTGCCGTCCTGGGTGCATCCGGTCAGGCCGCCCAGGAGCGCCGCCCATGCCGCCACGGCGGCCAAGCCCGCCCCTGCCCGCCTCGTCAGAAGTGTCACGTTCCCTCCAACGACAGGGCCCCTCCGGGGGAAACGTGAGCGCGGGCCACGTTCCGGGCAGAACTGTTCGGGCAGAACAGTGGGAAGGACCAGACGGGGGCGGGCCCGGGCCGGGACGCCGGGACCCTGAAACCCTCCCCTGCCGGTACCCAGGAGCCGTGGAGGCGGGCAGTGTCGAGCGCAGCCGAGCAAGAGGCGGTGGAAGCCGTCAGGAATGCCGGGGATGTCACGGACACGGTACGGAGCGGCCTGACCGCGCCCGCACCGCCCGCCGACGGCCATCCCGGCGCGGGGCAGCCGGCCGGGCAACCGGACGGCCGGCCCGCGGGACCGCCGAACGGGCAGGCCGGCGGGCCGTCGAACGGGCAGCTGAACGGGCAGGCCCGGGGCCGGCCGCCCCGGGCGTCCGCGCGCCCCGCGCCACCCGTGTGGCCCGGTTCCTCGCATCCGCTGGGAGCCCGTTTCCACCACGGCCCGGCCGGGACGGCGGGCACCAACTTCGCCGTGTGGGCGCAGGGCGCGGAGGCGGTGGAGGTCTGCCTGTTCGACGAGGGCGGCGCCGAGACGCGCTGCCCGCTGGCCGAGCTCACGCACGAGATCTGGCACGGATTCGTGCCGGGCGTGCGCCCCGGGCAGCGGTACGGGTTCCGGGTGCACGGCCGGTGGGACCCCTGGACGGGGGCCCGGCACAATCCGGCGAAGCTGCTCCTGGACCCGTACGCGCGGGCGGTGGACGGCGACTTCACCCTCCCGCCGGAGGTGTACGGGCACGTCCGGGACTGGCCGCAGCAGTACATCGCGGACACCGTCCGGGACGACCGGGACTCGGCGCCGTTCGTGCCCAAGGGGGTGGTCGTCCACGACGACGACGACTGGGCGGACGACGTCCGGCCGAAGACCCCGTGGGCCGATTCGGTGATCTACGAACTGCACGTGCGCGGCTTCACCATGCGCCATCCGGGCATCCCCGAGGAGCTGCGCGGCACCTACGCGGGGCTGGCCCACCCGGCGGCGATCGAGCACCTCACCGGGCTGGGCGTGACGGCGGTGGAACTGCTGCCGGTGCACCAGTTCGCGCACGAGGACCACCTGCTGCGCCGGGGCCTGCGCAACTACTGGGGCTACAACTCGGTCGGCTACTTCGCCCCGCACGCCGGGTACTCGTCGAGCGGGACGGCCGGACAGCAGGTCGGGGAGTTCAAGCGGATGGTCCGGGCCCTGCACGCGGCCGGGATCGAGGTGATCCTCGACGTGGTCTACAACCACACGGCGGAGGCGGGCGAGCTCGGCCCGACGCTCTCGCTGCGCGGGATCGACAACCGGGGGTACTACCGGCTGCAGTCCGACCAGCGGCGGTACTCCGACTACACCGGCTGCGGCAACACCCTGCACGCCGGACGCCCGCACGTGCTGCGCCTGATCACGGACTCGCTGCGCTACTGGGTGACGGAGATGGGGGTGGACGGCTTCCGCTTCGACCTGGCGGCGGCGCTGGCCCGCTCCATGCACGACGTGGACATGCTGTCCCCGTTCCTCGCGGTGATCGCCCAGGACCCGGTGCTGCGGCGGGTGAAGCTGATCGCCGAGCCCTGGGACGTGGGGTCGGGCGGCTACCAGGTGGGGGCGTTCCCGCCGCTGTGGACGGAGTGGAACGACCGCTACCGGGACGCCGTGCGCGACTTCTGGCGGGGCGCGCTGCCCGACGTGCGGGACCTCGGGTACCGGCTGTCGGGGTCGAGCGACCTGTACGCGTGGGGCGGCAGGCGGCCGTACGCCTCGGTGAACTTCGTGACCGCGCACGACGGCTTCACCCTGCGCGACCTGGTGACGTACGAGCGCAAGCACAACGAGGCGAACGGCGAGGAGGGCCGGGACGGCACCAACGACAACCGGTCGTGGAACTGCGGGGCCGAGGGCGAGAGCGACGACCCGCTGATCGGCGCGCTGCGCCGGCGGCAGCTGCGCAACCTCCTGACGAGCCTGCTGCTGTCCACCGGGGTGCCGATGCTGGTCGCGGGCGACGAGTTCGGGCGCACCCAGGACGGCAACAACAACGCGTACTGCCAGGACAACGAGACGGGCTGGGTGGACTGGTCGCTGCTGGCCGAGCCGTCGTGGCAGCAGCTGCTGGCCCTGACGCGGCGGCTGATCGCGCTGCGGCACACCCATCCGGTACTGCGCCGGCGGGCGTTCTTCTCCGGGCGGCCGCAGGGCGCGGACGGGCTGCGGGACCTGGCCTGGTTCACGCCGGCGGGCGCGGAGATGACGGAGCGGGACTGGTACGCCCCGGCCGCCGCGCTGGGCATGTACCTCTCGGGGCGGGACATCCCCGGCCGGGACGAGCGGGGCCGGCAGGTGACGGACGACAGTTTCCTGATGCTGCTGCACGCCGGGGACCGGCCGGCGCCGTGGGTGCTGCCGGGGACGCCGTGGGCGGAGCGGTACGAACTCGTCCTGGACACCTCGTGCGAGGAGCAGGAGACCGCCCCCGGCACGTCCCACCGGGGCGGGGAGACCCTGACGGTGCCGGCGCGCTCGGCGCTGCTGTTGCGCGTGACGGCCTGAGGGGCGGCGGCGGCCGGGCCGTCGGGCGGGGCGCGGGGGCTCCCCGGGTCCCGCCCGGCGGGACGTCGTCGGGGCATCGGGACATCCGGACCGGGAGCCCCGTCCCTCCTGCGATGATGTGGCCGTCGTACACGCGTGCACTGCACACGCGTGCCATCGAGAAGGTCAGGGGTGCGCATGGCGAGTGTCGGTACCGCGCTGCGGGAGCTGCGCGGGGCACAGAAGTCGGCTAAGGGCGTGTCGCTGTACTCCCGGTTCGTCAACCGGCCCCTGGGCCGCTACCTGGCGGCCGGTTCGCACGCGCTCGGGCTCACCCCGAACCAGGTGACGCTGGTCAGTGCGGCCCTCAGCTTCGCCGGGGCGGCCGCGGTCGCGCTGGCGGCGCCCTCGTGGGGGCTGGGGATCGGCGTGTGGGCCCTGCTCGCCGTCGGGTTCGCCTTCGACTCGGCCGACGGGCAGCTGGCGCGGCTGCGCGGGGGCGGCAGCGCCTCGGGCGAGTGGCTCGACCACGTGGTGGACTGCGCCAAGCTCACCGCGCTGCACACCTGCGTGCTGATCGCCTTCTACCGCTTCCCCGAGGAGTACGGCACGGGCTCCGACGCCTGGCTGCTGGTGCCGCTGGGTTTCCAGTTCGCCGCCGTCGTCACCTTCTTCGGCGGGCTGCTGACCGAGAAGCTGAAGCCGAAGGCCGCCCCGGGCAGTCCCGCCGCCGCACCGTCGACGGTGCGCGCGGTGGCCCTGCTCCCCGTGGACTACGGCGTGTTCTGCCTGGTCTTCCTGCTGCTCGGCGGCGGGGGCCCGTTCCGCTGGGCGTACGCCGGGCTGAGCGTGGTGGCCGCCCTGTTCCTCCTCGCGTTCCTGGCGAAGTGGTACCGGGAGCTCAGCGCCGTTCCGCGGTGACGTTCGCCGGGCCCCCGAGGGGCTCGGCGAGCGCGTCCAGTGCCCGGCGCAGCTGGGTGCTGGACGTGTGGACGGTGTACGGGAAGTAGACGACGTCGACGCCGTGGACGGCGAAGTCCTTCTCCAGGCGTTCGCCCTTGGGCGTGCCCCGCCAGTCGTCGCCCTTGAAGATGACGTCGAAGCGGACCTGCTTCCAGGTCTCCACCTTCTCCGGGACGGTCTCCACGAAGGCCGCGTCGACGTACTTCACGCTGCGGACGATCTCGAGCCGCTCGACGAGCGGGATCATCGGGCGGCGGCCCTTGGCCAGTTCCGCCATCTCGTCGGAGACGACTCCGGCCACGAGGTAGTCGCACTGGCTCCGGGCGTGCCGAAGGATGTTCAGATGCCCGATGTGGAAGAGGTCGTACGCACCCGGCGCGTAGCCGACTCGATACGGTCTGCGCGTCGGCGCACCCACGTCGGACATGTCCTGCTCCGTCATCTGTTACCCCCCAGAGGCCACACCCCCCGGTGTGGCGGATTAGCAGACAATAGCGTGCACGTTCCCCACCATGCCGGTGAACGAATAGGGTGACGTGCGCATCATCCAGGGGAAGAGGGGACGCTCAGTGTCCAGATCCGGTCACCGGCGCCTGCTGCTGGTTTCCACGAATTACGCTCCGGAGCACGCGGGTATCGGGCCCTACGCGACCCAGATCGCCGAGCACTGGGCGGATCTCGGCCACGAGACGCACGTCCTGGCGGGCATGCCCCACTACCCCGCGTGGTCGCTCGAGCCGGAGTACAAGGGGGCGCTACGGCGCACGGAACAGCGCGCGGGGGTGCACGTGCACCGGCGTGCGCACACCGTGCCGGCGCGCCAGACCGCCGTGAAGCGGGCCCTGTTCGAAGGGTCGATTCTGCTGCACGGCGCCGTGGCCCCGCCCCGGATGCCGAAGCCGGACGCGGTCCTCGCCCAGATGCCCAGCCTGGCCGGCGGGGTACTGGCCGCCCGGCTCGCGGCGAAGTGGAAGGTCCCGTACGTCCCCGTGGTCCAGGACCTGATGGGCGCCGCCGCCGCGCAGAGCGGGATCAGCGGCGGTGACAAGGCGGCCGCGATCGCCGGCCGCGCCGAGGCGTACGCGCTGAAGCGGGCCACCCTGGTCGGCGTCATCCACGAGACCTTCGTGGACCGGGTCGTCGGCATGGGCGTGGACCCGGCGAAGATACGCCTGGTCCCGAACTGGTCCCACGTGGCGGCGCCCACCAAGCCGCGCGCCGAGACCCGCCGCCACCTGGGCTGGGCCCCGGGCCAGACGGTCGTGCTGCACTCCGGGAACATGGGGCTCAAGCAAGGGCTCGAAGTCCTCGTCGGCGCCGCACGGCTCGACCCCGACGTCCGCTTCGTCCTGATGGGTGACGGCAGTCAGCGCTCGGCACTGGCGGACCTCGCGGCCGATGTGCCGAACCTTGACATCATTCCCCCTGCCGCCGACGGCGAGTTCCCGGATATCCTCGCCGCGGCGGACGTGCTCGCGGTCACGCAGCACGCCGCCGTCATGGACATGAGCGTGCCGTCGAAACTCACGTCCTACTTCCAGGCCGGCCGGCCGGTCGTCGCCTCCGTGGCGGCTCTGGGCGGGACCGCCCAGGAGGTGGAACGCTCGGGCGCAGGGGTGCTCGTACCGCCGGAGGACCCCGAGGCCCTGCTGAAGGCCGTCCGGGCCCTCGCCGAGGACCCGGAGGGCGCGGACGCTCTGGGCGCGGCCGGACCGCGCCACGTGGCGGCCCACCTGAGCCGCGAAGCGGGCCTGGCCCGGATCGACGCACTGATGGACGAAGCACTTGGGGGTCCCCGGCCGTGATCGATACGAACCGCCCCGCGGCGGCCCCGGCGGAGGACGAGCCCGATCTCCTCAGGGACCAGTTCAGGCAGCTCCTGCGCTACCGCCGGCTCATCGGCGCGGGCATCGGGGTCGGCCTGCTGGGCGGCGTGTACCTCGGGATCTCCACGGCGGACACCTACGTGGCCACCGCCGACGTCGTCCTGCGCGCGCCGACCGACGACCCGTTCAACCCGAGCCTCGCCCCGGACAAGGCGATCAACATCGGCTCCGAGCGGCAGGTCGCGCTCAGTTCCTCCATAGCCAACGAGGCCGCGAAGAAGCTCGGCGTGTCCGCCAAGGACTTCAGCGCCCTGCGCGGCGGCCTCCAGGTGACCAACCCGCCGCAGACCATGGTGCTGCGCTTCACCTACACCGCGTCCTCCCCCAAGGAGGCCGCCAAGCGGGCCAACGCGATGACGGACGCGTACCTCCTCAAGCGCCAGGAGTCCCTGGACGCGACCCGCGACAAGATGGTCAAGGGGTACCAGGAGCAGCGCGACCCGGTCGCCAAGCAGCTCGACGAGCTGTCCAAGGACATCGCCCGGATGCCGGCCGGCGCCCCGCGCGACACCGCCACCTCCACCAAGACGGACCTGCAGAGCGAGGTCGGCGGCTACAACGGCAAGATCACCAAGCTCCAGGCCCTGGACATGACCCCGGGCCGGGTCACCAGTGCGGCGACCGCGCCGACGTCGACCGACGGCCCCGGCATCGTCATGTCGCTCGCGCTCGGCGCGGCCGTGGGCCTCGCGCTCGGCCTGCTCGCCGCCTGGGTCCGCCTCGTCTTCGACCCGGCTCCCCGTTCCGAGGGCGACGTGGCCCGCGCCCTGCGCGCGCCCGTCCTCGGCTACCTGCCGCGGGACAAGACCGGCGGCGGCCCGCTGCTCGCCGCCGGCGAGGCCGATCCGCGGCTCGCCGAGGAGTACCGCTCGGTGGCCTTCCGGCTCGCCTACGACGCCCGGTTCGCCGACCGGCGCCGGCTGCTGGTCGTCGCCCCGCGCGGCAGCAGCGAGACCGCGGCCGCGGTGGCCGTGAACCTGGCCGCCTCCTTCGCGGAGACCGGCAAGGACGTCCTGCTCATCGAGGCGGACCTGCGCACCCCGGTGCTGGCCAGCCAGCTGCCGACGGACGCCGGCGGCCGGCCGCGGTGGAGCCAGACCCCGGGCAACACGCCCGCCGGGGGGCGCCACGGCGACTCCGAGTGGCCCGACGGGCGCCAGCTCGTCGTGGACGCCGGGGAATCCGGCTCCTTCGACCTGATCCCCGGCGAGCGGGCGCGCAACGTGCCCCGTGCGCTGACCTCCGCGCGCGCCACCCGGCTGATCTCCGAGGCCGACTCCCCCAACTCCACCGTGGTCGTGCTCGCGCCGCCCGTGCTCTCGTACGCCGACGCCCTCGCCCTCGTCGACCGCGTCGACGGGGTGCTGGTCGTCTGCGACCCCCGCGCCGTGCACCGCACCGACCTGTCCCGCATCCGCGAGCTGATCAGCGGCGCCGGCGGCACCGTCCTCGGCGCGGTGCTGCACGCTCCGCTGCCCGGCGAGAAGCGCGGACGCAAGGGCAAGGACGGCTCGCCGACCGCCCCGGAGACCCCGGACGCGACCGCGAAGCCGCGGCCGCCGCAGCCCCAGCCGATCCCGTACGAGGTCGCCGAGGCCGAACAGCACATCCCGGGCGACGGCACCGACACGGTCGCCCTGCGCACCGTCCGCACGGGCCGGCGGTGAGCCGGCGCTCTCTCGCCGCGGTCGCGTCGGTCCTGGACCAGGCAGCCTCCAGCGCCACCAACATCCTGGTGCTGGTGCTGGCCGCCCGGCTGTCCTCGGCGTCCGGGTTCGCCGACTTCTCGATGGTGTACGTGGCGTTCAGCGTGCTCCTCGGGCTGAACATGGCCTACGTCGGCCAGAGCGTCGTCCTGGAGAAGGGCGAGCGGCTCGGCGCCGTGTGCCGGTCGGCCGTCGGCTTCACCGGCGTCGCCTCGGCCGCCGCGGGCGCCCTGCTCGCCCTCGTGGGGTCGGCGCTGCCCGGTCCGGCCGGACGGGCCATCCTCGCGCTGGGCCTGGTCCTTCCGCTGGTGCTGCTCCAGGACGGCCTCCGGTACTGCTTCTCCGCGCTGCGCCTGCCCGAACGGGCGCTGGCCGCCGACGCGCTGCGCCTCGTGTGCGTCCTCGCCGCGCTGGCCGTGCAGCCCCAGGGGGCCTCGGCGGGGCGGCTGGTGCTGGTGTGGGGGCTGTCCGCGCTGCCGGCGCTGGCGCTCGGGCTGTGGCTGCTCCGGCCGTACGCCCGGGGCGCGCGCGCCGACCTGCGGCCGTACCTGCGCCGCGGTCACCTCGGGCAGCGGTTCGTGGTGGAGTTCGCGGTGGGCAACGGCTCCAGCCAGCTCGCCGTGCTCGGTCTCGGCGTCTTCGCGACCCCGCTCGCCGTCGGCGCGCTGCGCGGGGCGACCACGCTCTTCGGGCCGTTGAACGTGCTGTTCAACTCGGCGAACGCCTTCGGGCCGCCGGTCGTCGGCCGGGCCCGCGGCAAGCGGGGCGTCGTCCGCCTCACCGCGCTCATGGGCGGCGCGCTCGCGCTGCTGGGCGCCGGGTGGGGGGCCGTCCTGTACGCGCTCCCCGACCGCGTGGGACGCCGGCTGCTCGGCGACACCTGGGAGGCGGCGGCCGCGCTGCTGCCGGCCACGGGTGCCCAGTACGCCGTCATGGGGCTCGGCACCTGCGCGCTGCTGACGCTGCGGGTGCTCAACCCGAAGGCGACGCTGTCGCTGCAGGTGGTCTTCTCGCTGCTCTCGGTGGGCCTGCTCGTGGGCGGGTACGTCCTGTGGGGCGTGGCCGGCGCCGCGTGGGGTCTGGCGCTGGGCTCCGCCGCGAAGGCGGGCGCGGGCTGGCTCCGGGTGGCCCGGCTGAAGGTGCCCGCGCCGGCCGCCGAGTCCGACCGGTCGGCCGCCCCCGCCTGAGCGGCGGCCCCGGCAGCCTCCCGGAACGCCGGTCCCCCCTCCTCGTCCGGCCTGCGCTCGCACCGCGGCCGTCCAGGGCGAATCATGGGAGGGGAACACTCGACAGGAGGCGCCGTCATGGCGACGTTCATGGATGTGCACACAGGAATGCAGGGCATCACGGCCGAGCAACTGATGGCCGCGCACCGGGCCGACCTCGCCATCGAAGGCGAGGAGGGCGTCCACTTCGAGAAGGCCTGGGCCGACCCCGAGTCGGGCACGGTCTACTGCCTCTCCACCGGCCCGGACGCCGACGCCGTCCTCAGGATCCACGAGCGGACCGGTCACCCCGCCGACGAGATCCATCCCGTCCCGCTCACCGCCTGAGACCGGACCCGGGGACCGGCAGGGGCACCGCCGTCCCGCGCTAGCGCAGGGTGGTGCCCTTGTCGGCGCGGTACGTGGCGACGAGCGCGAGGCACAGGCCCGCGATCGCGACCCGGCCCGAGGCCTGGAGCAGCGGCCCGCGCAGCAGGATGAAGGAGTAGCCGGCCACGAGCGGCACCACCACCGAGATCAGCGCGCCGGGCGGGGCCCGGCGGGTGGCGCGCTGGGCGTAGCGGCGGTCGATGCGGGCGGCGGCGTACCCCAGGCCGAGCAGTCCGCCGACCATGCCGAGCGGGCCGAAGTCGAGCCACAGCTCGGCCCAGATCGGCGAGGAGAGGTTCGTGTTGACGGTGCCCATCCACTGGCCGACCAGCACGCCCGTGTCGCGCGCCTTGCCGGGCCAGACCGAACGGGGCACCGCGAACAGGACGGAGCCGGCGAGCTGGCGGCCGTAGGAGTGGCCGGGCCCCGACTGCGCGTAGGTGATGGTGTTCGCGAACATGCCGATCTGGTCGTAGTCCTTGAGCGCCATCGGCTCCAGGAACGACGTCGTCTCGACCGGCTTGTAGTTCTTCTCGTCGTAGCGGAAGCGGTCCGCGAACGGGAAGACGAGCAGGGCGATCACCACGGCCATCGACAGCGCCACCCGGTACATCGCGGCGCTCACCGGGAAGACGGTGAAGAGCAGCGCGAACATGACCGTGAGGAACCAGTAGCGGGGGTTCGAGATCGGGTTGTTGACCACCAGGTTCAGGGCGGCCAGCGCCGACCAGGTGACGATGATCGAGACCTTGCGGCGGGCGAACTTCGAGGTGATCAGCCAGCGCGTGTAGAGCAGCAGGGACAGCAGCGCCGGGACGGTGCCGAAGCCGCGCAGCAGGGCCTGGCCGGCCTGGCCGTCGCCGTTGGAGACGCCGGCCTCCTCGATGCCCGCGATGATCTCCTGACGGCTGGAGAAGAACACCGCCGGGCCGCCCAGCTTCATCACGAAGGCGGCGCTGCACGCGAACGACAGGGCCGCGAGGAGCTGGAGGCGCCGCCGGTGGGCCATGACCGGCCGCTGCTCCTTGCGGGGGTCGCCCGAGCGGACGGTGGGCCGGTGGCGGGCCAGCAGGACGCCGACGTCGAAGGCGAGGCAGCCGAGCAGGACCAGGCCGACGGCGAGGGTCAGGTCGGAGCGCGGGCCGACGACGGGCGTCGGGACCCGGCCGAGGACGGCCTGGGCGAGGGGGGCCACGCCCATGGCCATGTAGACGAACAGCCAGAAGGATCCCTGAAGCAGCTTGCGGCGGCTGGTGAGGACCATCGCGGAGAGCCGGGCGCCCGCGTACATGGTCAGGAGCAGCTGGAGCCAGAAGGCCGCGTCGCGCTGGCCGTCGCCGGTCTGGACGGCGACGAAGAGCGGCAGGAAGACGGTGAACCCGAGGGCGAGGGGGACGGAGAGCGCCCGGGAGAGCAGGGTGCGCGGGGTGGTGACCCGGCCCCACTTGGCCTCGTCCTCCAGCGACGGCACCGGGCGCGCCGCGGAGGGTTTGCGTATGTCCGTTGCCACTGCGCCCCCACCCGATGTGCCTGGTCCGGCCGCAGTCTAGTCTGAGCGGTCGGCGCCCGGGGAGGCGCCGCCGGGGGTGGACGAAGGGGACCTCAGTTGCGCGATCTTCCTGGCTTCACGCTGGCCGGATACGACAAGGGCCGCGGGCTGCTGACGCAGGCGCTCTGGTTCGCCGTGATGAACACCCTGTTCATGAGCTGGTTCTGTCCGGCGCGGGTCCGCGTGGCGCTGCTGCGGGCCTTCGGGGCGGAGATCGGCGAAGGGGTGCTGATCCGGCACAGGGTGCGGATCCTGTGGCCGTGGAAGCTGACGGTCGGGGACCACGCCTGGATAGGCGAGGGCGCCTGGGTGCTGAACCTGGAGCCGGTGACCATCGGTTCGCACGTGTGCGTCTCCCAGGAGGCGATGCTGTGCACCGGCTCGCACGACCACCGGGCGGCCGACTTCCGCTACCGCAACGCCCCGATCACCGTCGGGGACGGGGCGTGGGTGGCGGTACGGGCGACCGTGCTGGCCGGGGTGACCCTGGGCCGCTGCGCGGTCGCGGGCGCCGGGTCCGTCGTGCACAAGGACCTGCCGGAGCTCACCCTGCAGACCCAGGACGGGCGCCGCCGCCCGGTGGAGGAGCCCAAGTGAGAGTCCTGCACGCCGTCACCCTGCACTCGCCCTCGCACGCCTTCGGCGGGCCGGTGCGGGTCGCGCTGAACCTGGCCAAGGGACTGCGGTCCCGGGGCCACGAGGCGCGGCTGCTCGCGCTGGGCGAGGGCTTCGGGGATCCGTGGCCGACCGAGGTGGAGGGGGTTGCGGCCAAGCTGTTTCCGGCGCGGCGGCTGCTGCCGCTGGGCTTCAGCGGGATGACCTCGCCGGCCCTGCTGGCCTCGGCGGGCCGGCTGGTGCGGGACGCGGACGTGGTCCACGTCCACCTGGCGCGCGACCTGGTGACCCTGCCCGTGGCCCTGGCGGCGCTGCGGGCCGGCAGGCCGCTGGTGTTGCAGACCCACGGCATGGTGGACCCGAGCGGGAAGCTGCTGGCCAAGGTGCTGGACGCGCTGGCCGTGCGCCGGGTGCTGCGCGGCGCGTCCGCGGTGCTGTACCTGACCCCGCACGAGCGGGAGGGCCTCGACGCGGTCGTCGGCGGCCCGCTGGCGAACGCGGTGCGCCTCGTCAACGGCACGCCGGCGCAGGAGGAACGGCCCGTCCCCGAGGGCCCGCCGCGCATCCTGTACTCGGCGCGTCTGCAGGCCCGCAAGCGGCCGGTGGACTTCGTGGACGCCGTTCCGGCGGTCCTGGCCGCGTACCCGGACGCGGAGTTCGTCGTCGCGGGTCCCGACGAGGGCGAGCGGGCGGCCGTACTGCGCCGGGTCGCGGAGCTGGGGCTCGCGGACACGGTGCGGGTGCCGGGGGCGCTGAGCGGGCAGGAGGTGCTGCGCGAGCTGCGCCGGGCGCACGTCTACGTCCTGCCCTCCGTGGACGAGCCGTTCCCGATGTCGGTGCTGGAGGCCCTCGCCGTGGGCGTGCCTTCGGTGGTGACCCACTCCAACGGTCTGGCCCGCGACATCGCGGCGGCCGGTGCCGGGCGGGCCGTGGACCCCGGTCCGGAGGGCGTGGCGGCGGCGGTGCTGTCGCTGCTGGACCCCGCCGCGAACCGGTCGGCGTCGGTGGCTGCCCGCGAACTGGCCGCCGGGTCGTTCTCGATGGACTCCGTCCTGGACACCCTGCTGCCGGTGTACGAAGCGGCCGTACGCGGCTGACCGCGCGGGCCGCCTCCGGGCGGGCCGCCCGCGGGGTCGGCCGCGGGGTGCGGCGGGTCTCGGACGGCGTCGCGGGGCTCAGATGACGTCGCGGCGCTCCTGCACCACCGGCACCGCGCCCATGGTGCGACGGCGCTTGAGGACGCTGGAGTACACGGCGAGGCCGATGGCACCCACCGCCATCATGATCAGGCCGACCAGATCGAGGTCGACGCTCCGCATCTCCCAGTCCGTCGCGAAGGTGAGGATCGCCCCCACCACGATCAGACCGATGCAGCCGCCCAGGCCGGTCATAGGACTCGCCTCCGAATTCGGTGTCGTTGCGCTCTGGACCCGCGGGTACCCCCGATCGGCGGGCGAAAACGCCACGGTGGAAGGGCGGTTGGCCGCCGACAATCACGAACGCCCCTCCCCCGCACCCGCGACGGGTGGGAAGAGGGGCGTCCGGGTGCCGGAGCCGCAGGGCGGCCCCGCGAGGCGCGCCGCGCCGGGCTTAGGCCGTGCCTTTCGGATCATGGCGGGCCCGGGGTGTCCGGCACCGCGCCTCGCGGCGTTCTCGTCGGTCGCCGACACACCACGTCGGCTCCCTCCTCGGCCTTGCGATGCACGGCACCGGACACCCCGGGCCGATCCACCCTGATCCGAAAGACACGGCCTAGGCGCGCAGCCAGGCGTAACAGCCGGTCGAGTTGAACTCGGCGGTGCCGGCCGGGATGGTCGCCGTGATTTTGTCGCCCGCCTTCGGCGGGGTCTCCGGGCCCGAGGCCAGGATCGCCCCGTCCTTGCCCTTCGCCTCCCACGTGCAGTTCACGGCCTGCGTCAGCGCCCGGTAGCTACCGGGAGCCGGCGAGGACCGGGGACCTTCGGGGAAGCCCTTCTCCGCCGCCGCGAGAATCGGCTTCTGGTCCGGGCACAGCAGGTTGATCGCGTCCTTCGCACCCGCGATCTCCCCGGTGATGACGGCGCCGGTCGCCGCGTCCTTGTCCCGCTTCGCGGTGCGCTGCACGCGCTGGCAGGACTCCTGGCCGGTCTGCAGGACGGCCGCCGGGTCCGTCTTCTCCGGCACCCGGCCGCTCAGGTACTTCTTCTCCTGCGCGGTGAAGCTGCCCGTCTTCGGGGTCAGCTTGTCGTCCGGGACGACCGGGCCCGACGGCTTCGCCCCGGGCGTGGGGTCCGTCGTGGCCGGGGTGTCCGCCGGGTCCGGGATCGGTGACGAGGCCGGCGGCTTGGCCTTCGCGTCCGCGGCGGAGTCGGCCTTGTCGCCGCCCGAACTGCAGGCGGTCAGCGTGAGGGCGGCGGCCAGCAGAACAGCAGCCGCTGCGGAGCGTCGGTACATCGGATGGCTCCCGTACTTACTGGGTGGGACAGGCGTGGGGGGGGCGGGGGGGGGGGGGGCGGGCGCCCCCCCCCCCGCGCGCGGGTTAGAGGGGCGCGAGTGTGTGGGGTGGGTGTGGTAAACAAAAAAAGAC
>NZ_JBHXSY010000010.1:0-48357 GCF_042715295.1 Streptomyces sp. NPDC058701
CCTGGCCGCCCGGCCCGCCGCCGGCAGAGTCCTGCCCGCCGGATCCGGTCCCGCGACGGCCGGAGCGGGCCCCGCCGCGCCCGCCGCGCCGGGAGCCGCCGCACCGGGAGCCACCGGACACCGACCACCCGGACCCGCCGGACGACCCGGACCCGCCGGACCGTCCGCACCCCCCGCACCCGGAGCGGCGACGCCCGACGCCGGCGCGCCCCGCCCCGCCGTCACCGCGCCCGGACCGCACGCCGCGCCCGGACCGCACGCCGCCCCCCGCGCCGACGCGCCCGCCGGCGGCGGTCCCGGAGCCGCCCAAGCCCCCGCCGCCGGTTCCCGGTTCGCCGTCCTCGGCCCCGTCCGGGCCTGGCGCGGCGCCGAGGCGCTGCCCTCCGGCACCCCCCAGCAGCGCGCCCTGCTCGCCGCGCTCCTGCTCCGCGACGGCCGTACCGCCACCGCGCCCGAACTGATCGACGCCATCTGGGGCGAGGACCCGCCCCAGCAGGCCCTCGCCACCATCCGCACGTACGCCTCCCGCCTCCGCAAGGTCCTCGACCCGGGGCTGCTCGTCACCGAGTCCGGCGGCTACGCCATCCGCCTGCGCTCCACCGCCACCCTCGACCTCGGCGTGGCCCGCGCCCTGGCCGCCGAAGCCGAGACGGCCCGCACGGCCGGCGACCGCGGCCTCGCCCGCACGCTGCTGGCCCGCGCCCTGGACCTGTGGGACGGCGAGCCCCTCGCCGCGGTCCCCGGGCCGCACGCGGAGACCGAGCGGACCCGGCTCGCGGAATGGCGGCTCCAGCTCGTGGAGACCCGGCTCGACCTCGACCTGGAGGTCGGCCAGCACGCCGAGGCGGTGTCCGAGCTCACCGCGCTGACCGCCGCGCACCCGTTGCGCGAGCGGCTGCGCGAGCTGCTGATGCTCGCCCTCTACCGCAGCGGCCGCCAGGCCGAAGCCCTCGCCGTGTACGCCGACACCCGCCGCCTCCTCGCCGACGAGCTCGGCGTCGACCCCTGCTCCGAACTCTCCGCGCTCCAGCAGCGCATCCTCAACGCCGACGCCGACCTCGCCCGCGCCGAGGACCCGGCGCCCGCAGCGGCGTCCGTCCAGGTAAGGCCCGCCCAATTGCCCGCCACCGTCGCCGACTTCACCGGCCGCAGCAGCTTCGTCGACGAGCTCGGCAGCATCCTGTCCGGCACCGCCGGGGCGGGCCAGGTCATGGCCGTCTCCGCGCTCGCCGGGATCGGCGGCGTCGGCAAGACCACCCTCGCCGTGCACGTGGCCCACGCCGCCCGCCCGCACTTCCCCGACGGCCAGCTCTACGTCGACCTCCAGGGCACCGAGCCGCGCCCCGCCGAACCCGTCGCCGTCCTCGGCTCCTTCCTGCGCGCGCTCGGCACCCCCGACACCGCCATCCCCGACTCCCCCGCGGAGCGGGCCGCGCTCTACCGCTCCACCCTCGACGGCCGCCGCGTCCTGGTCCTCCTCGACAACGCCCGCGACGCCGCCCAGGTCCGCCCGCTGCTGCCCGGCACCGCGGGCTGCGCCGCGCTCGTCACCAGCCGCGTGCGCATGGCGGGCCTCGCCGGAGCCCACCTCGTCGACCTCGACGTGATGAGCCCCGAGGAGGCCCTCCAGCTGTTCACCCGGATCGTCGGCGCCGAACGCGTCGGCGCCGAACGCCAGGCCGCCCTCGACGTGGTCGGCGCCTGCGGCTTCCTGCCGCTCGCCATCCGCATCGCGGCCTCCCGGCTCGCCGCCCGCCGCACCTGGACCGTGTCCGTCCTCGCCGCGAAGCTCGCCGACGAGCGCCGCCGCCTCGACGAGCTGCAGGCCGGCGACCTCGCCGTCAAGGCCACCTTCGAGCTGGGCTACGGCCAGCTGGAGCCCGCCCAGCAGCGCGCCT
Organism: Streptomyces sp. NPDC058701; assembly: GCF_042715295.1. NCBI lineage: Bacteria > Bacillati > Actinomycetota > Actinomycetes > Kitasatosporales > Streptomycetaceae > Streptomyces > Streptomyces sp. NPDC058701. The sequence goes on from NZ_JBHXSY010000010.1 coordinate 1,899, forward strand.
TCCGCCTCCTGGGCCTCGCCGACGGCCCCGACATCTCCCTCGCCGCCTCCGCCGCCGTCCTCGACCTGCCCGAGCAGGACACCGAGGACCTCCTGGAGGCTTTGGTCGACTGCTCCCTGCTCGAATCCGCCGCTCCCGGCCGCTACCGCTTCCACGACCTCGTACGCCTCTACGCGCGTGCGTGCGCCGAGCGCGACGAGCAGCCCGCGAGCGGGCGCGAGGCCGCCCTCGACCGGCTGCTGGACTTCTACCTGGCCACCGCCTCCGGGGTGTACGCCCTGGAGCGCCCCGGCGACCGGCTGCCCGCGCACCTGTCCGCCACCCGCCACCCCGGGCTGGTCTTCACCGATCCGCGGGCCGCGCTGGACTGGCTGTACGCCGAGGCCGACCCGCTGCTGGCCTGCGTCCGGCAGGGCGCCGTACGCCAGGACCGCGACGGGACGCGGGTCCTGCGCCGGGCCGTGGACCTGCTGTGGGCGGCCAAGGACCTCGCCGAGTCCGGTGCCAACTCCAAGCAGTACGAGTCGGCCGCGACGGCCCTGCGCGACGCCGCGCGGAGCGCCGGCGACCCCCGCGCCGAGGGCCGGGCCCGTACCACCCTCACCAACACCCACCTGGTCGCGGGCCGGTTCACCGAGGCCGACGAGGAGGCCCGGCGGGCCACCGCCCTCGCCCGCGAGGCCGGCGACCCGCTGCCCAGCTGCTGGGCGCCCAACGACCGCGGGATCATCGCCCTCTACCAGGGCCGCCACGCGGACGGCGAGCGCTACCTGCTGGAGGCCATAGAGAACTTCCGTGCCGACGGCAACCACATCGGAGAGGCGAGCGCCCTGTGCAACCTCTCCCGCATCCACGTGGAGCTGGGCCGCCTGACGAGCGCCATCGACCTCGCCCGGCAGGGCATCGCCGTCTACGACCGGATGGGCCTGACCCTGCGCCTGGCCAACGGCCGCTACGCGCTCGGCATCGCGCTCACCCAGGCGGGCCGGCTCGGCGAGGCCCTGGCGCAGCTCACCGAGGCGCTGTCGCTGTTCCACGACAACCGCCAGCCGCTGTGGGAGGGCGTGACGCACTTCCGGCTCGCCGAGGCCCACCTGGCCGCGCGCCGCCCGACGCTGGCCGCCTCGCACGCCGAGCAGGCCATCGCGCTGCGCGGGATCGGCGGGGAGTGGCGCCGAGCCACCGTGCTGATGGTGCTGGGCAAGGCGCTGCTGCGGCTGGGCCAGTCCGACCGGGCGCGGGCCTGCTGGCGGGACGCCGAGGCGGTCTTCGCGCAGCTGGACTCCGCGGAGCTGTCCGAGGTACGGGCGCTGCTGGACCCCGAGATCGCCGCGTGAGGCGGTCCGGCGCCGGCCCCGTGCGCCCGGAGACCGCCTGACCTGCGCCGCCGGGCGATGAACGGGACGTTCATCGTTCGTTTATCGCCGCCCGGCACGATAAGTGCATCGACCCACCGCACCGGGGGGACTGGAGGGTCGGTCGGAGGACCACCCGTTCGGCGGTCCGCGGGGGAATCGCCGAACGGGCCCTACCCACCCATCAGGAGATCCGATGACGACGAACGAGAACATCGTGCCGCTCGACAACCACGCCTCGGGCGTCGAGATCAAGCCGCTGGAGAAGCCCGCGGAACAGCCCGCGGCGGTGCCGCTCGACGGTAGCCAGCCCGCGGAGGAGCAGATCCAGACGCTGGACAACCACGCGTCCGGCCCCCGCCCGTAACCCGGGCGGACACGGACGCAGCACGAAGACTTACGGGGGAAAACGGGGGGACGGCGGTCGCGGTGGCCCGGAGGGGGAGCCATCGCGACCGCCGCACACCCCTGTCCGGACCCGTACGCGGGCGGCTGACGGCAGGCCCGCATCCGTACGGCGCCGGCGGCGCGGCGGCCGGAGCGCGGGCCTGCCGCGGACCCGCCCGGCGGGCCCTAGGCTGGAGCCGTGTTCACCTCCCAGGGGCCGAGCGTCCGCGAACTCGCCGTGCAGGCGCTGTCCTCCGTCGAGCGCGGTTACGACCTCCTCGCGCCGAAGTTCGACCACACCCCCTTCCGCACGCCCGACCGGATGCTCGACGCCGTCGAGGAGGCCCTCGCCGCGCGGGAGGGCTCGTTCGGCGCCGGGCTGGACCTCTGCTGCGGGACCGGCGCCGCGATCGGCATGCTGCGGCGGCTGTGCCGGGACCGGGTGACCGGGGTGGACCTCAGCGCGGGCATGCTGGCGCAGGCCCGGCGGGCGCACCCGGACGGCCGGGTGGACTTCGTACGGGCCGACGCGCTGGCGCTGCCGGCCGGGCTCGGGGACGCGTACGACCTGGCGGTGAGCTTCGGGGCCTTCGGGCACTTCCTGCCGGCCGAGCGGCCGGCCCTCTTCGCCGGGGTGCGCGCCGCGCTCCGCCCGGGCGGCCTGTTCGCCTTCCCGATCGGCGCGCCGATCCCGCCCCGGCACCCCGCGTGGTGGGCGCTGGCGGGCTTCGACGCGGCGATGCGGGTGCGCAACGCGGTCTGGCGGCCGCCGTTCGTCATGTACTACCGCACCTTCCCCCTGGGCCCGGTCCGCGCCGACCTGGAGGCGGCGGGCTTCACCGTGGAGACGGCCCCGCTGGAGCCCTTCGGCCGCCTCCCCGGGGGCGCCCCCCGCTGGCGCCTCGTCCTGGCCCGGAACCCGGACTAGGCCGTGTCTTTCGGATCAGGGCGGATCAGCCCGGGGGCCCGGCGGATGCGGAGGTCCCGTTTGAGGACCTTGCCGCTCGCGTTGCGGGGCAGTTCGGCGACGAACTCCACGGCGCGCGGGACCTTGTAGTTGGCCATCTCCCGCCGGGACCAGGCGATCAGGTCGTCGGAGGTGAGGGTGGAGCCGGGGCGGCGGACGGCGTACGCCTTGCCGACCTCGCCGAGGCGCGGGTCGGGCACGCCGACCACCGCGACGTCCGCGATGTCCGGGTGCAGGCCGAGGAGCTGCTCGATCTCGGCGGGGTAGGCGTTGAAGCCGCCGACGATGAACATGTCCTTGATCCGGTCGGTGATGCGCAGGTTCCCGCCCCGGTCCAGGACGCCGACGTCGCCGGTGCGGAGCCAGCCGTCGGGGGTGACGGCCGCCGCGGTCTCGGCGGCGTCCTCGAAGTAGCCCCGCATGACGTGGTGTCCGCGTACCCACACCTCGCCCGCCGTCCCGGCCGGCTGGGGTTCCCCGTCGGGGCCGGCGATGCGCAGCTCGGTGCCGGGGATGGGCCGGCCGGAGGTCTCGGCGATGACGCGGGGAGGGTCGGTGCGGCGGCACATGGTGACGATGCCGCTGGCCTCGGAGAGCCCGTAGGCGGTGAGGACGGTGGCGATGTGCAGCTCGCCACGGAGCCGTTCGACGAGCTGGAGCGGGACCACGGCCGCTCCGGTGACGACGAGGCGCAGCGCGGACAGGTCGTGGTGGTCGCGCTGGGGGTGGTCGAGGAGCGACTGGTGGAGGGTGGGCGGCCCGGGGAGCACGGAGATCCGCTCGGCGGCGACGTTGGCGAGGACGGTGTCCACGTTGAAGACGGGCTGCGGGACCATCGTGGCCCCGCGCATCAGGCAGGCGATGATCCCGGCCTTGTACCCGAAGGTGTGGAAGAACGGGTTCACGATCAGGTAGCGGTCGCCCTCGCGCAGTCCGGCGAGCTCGCTCCAGACGGCGTAGCAGCGCAGCGACTGGGCGTGGGTGATGACGGCGCCCTTGGGACTGCCGGTGGTGCCGGAGGTGAAGATGATGTCGGAGGGGGCGTCGGAGGGGATCGCTTCGGCGCGCTCGCGGACGGCTTCGGCGCTCACGGAGTCCCCGCCCGCGAGGAACTCCCTCCAGGTGCGGAAGGAGTCGGGGGCGTCGTCGGCGAGGACGACGACCTGTTCCAGGTGCGGCAGCCCGGGCAGGGGCCCGGCGCCGGGGCCGTCGGCGGCGGCGCGGCGCAGGGAGGCGACGTACGAGGTGCCGAGGAAGGTGCCGGTGACGAAGAGCAGCCGGGCGCGGCTGCGCCGCAGGACGTACGCGGCCTCGGCGCCCTTGAAGCGGGTGTTCAGGGGGACGAGCACGGCGCCCGCCGAGACGGCTCCGAGGGCGGAGACGATCCATTCGAGGGTGTTGGGCGCCCAGACGGCGACCCGGTCGCCGGGCTCGACCCCGGCGGCGGCGCAGGCGGCCGCGGCGCGTTCGACGCGTTCGCCGAGCTGGGCGTAGCTGATCCGCGCGCGGCCGTCGACGACGGCCTCGCGGTCGGCGTACCGGTCGGCGGACTCCCTGACCAGCCGCGCGATGCTGCCCCAGCGCAGGTCGCCCCGCGGGTCCCCGCCGGACCCGGCGGCGCACCCGGCCGGGCCGACTCCGTACCCGTCCGGACCCGTGGCACCCCCGGCCGGGCCGACTCCGTACCCGGCCGGGCCCGTGGCGCCCCCGCCCGGGCCGACTCCGTACCCGGCCGGGCCCGTGGCGCCCCCGTCCGGATGCCCCGCGTACCCGCCCCGGCCGTCGGTGCACCCGCCCGGGCCGCCGGCGCCGTCGTCCGGGCCCGCGGTGAGCCCGGGCGCCCCGGTCAGGGGAGCGCCGGGGCCCGGATCGGCGGATGCGCGCGGGGCCACGTCCGGACCTTCGGAACGGCCCTCGTGCCGGCCCTCGTACCGGTCTTCGCGCAGGCCATCGCGCGCGCCCCCGTGCAGCTCTTCGTTCGCGCCCTCGTCCATCGTCCGCCCTCCCCGACAACCAGTAGCTGACTATCCGTCAGATTAGCTGTACCCTTCGCGGCTGTCAGTACTGGCGCACCCGGAGGTGGCGATGGCGGCAACGCTCAAGGACGCTACGGCGATAGTCGGCATCGGCCAGACCGCCTTTGCCAGACGACTGCCGCAGTCCGAGAAGGAACTGGCCTGCCGGGCCATTCTGGCGGCACTGGCCGACGCGGGCATAGATCCCGCCGAGGTCGACGCCTTCTCCTCGTACACCATGGAGGAGACCGACGAGGTCGAGGTGGCCAAGTCCATCGGCGCCGGCGACGTCACCTTCTTCTCCAAGATCGGCTACGGCGGCGGCGGTTCCTGCGCCACCGTCGGACACCTCGCGGCCGCCGTCTCCACCGGCCAGGCCTCCGTGGGCGTCGCCTGGCGCTCGCGCAAGCGCGGCTCCGGACCGCGCCCCTGGAAGAACACCGCCGTCCAGCTGCCCACCCCCGGGCAGTGGACCCGGCCCTTCGGCCTGCTGCGCCCCGCCGACGAGATCGGCATGCTGGCCCGCCGCTACATGCACGAGTACGGCGCCACCCGCGACCACCTCTTCAACGTGGCGATGGCCTGCCGCAACCGGGCCAACGAGAACCCGGCCGCGATGATGTACGAGCGCCCGCTGACCCGCGAGATGTACATGACCTCCCGCATGATCAGCGACCCGCTCTGCCTCTTCGACAACTGCCTGGAGACCGACGGCGCGCTGGCTTGCGTGATCGTCTCCGCCGAACGCGCCCGGGACTGCCGCCAGAAGCCCGTCTACGTCCACTCCGCCGCCCAGGGCCTGCCCGCCCAGCACCACGGGATGGTCAACTACTGGAACGACGACCCGCTGACCGGGCCCGCCTGGACGGCCGCCCGGCACCTGTGGAAGCAGGCCGACTTCGGCCCGCAGGACGTGGACGTCGCCCAGATCTACGACGCCTTCACCCCGCTCATCCCGCTCTCCCTGGAGGGCTACGGCTTCTGCGGGCGCGGCGAGGGCGCCGCCTTCACCGAGGGCGGCGCGCTGGAGAGGGGCGGCCGGCTCCCGATCAACACCGGGGGCGGCGGTCTGAGCGAGGCGTACGTCCACGGCTTCAACCTGATCAACGAGGGCGTCAAGCAACTGCGCGGCACCTCCACCGCCCAGGTGCCGGACGCCGCGACCTGCCTGGTGACGGCGGGCGAGGGTGTCCCGACGTCCGCGATCCTGCTGAGAGCCTGAGGAGCCGACCCATGACCGCGCCGCAGACCGCACCCCAGACCACCCCCGCGACCGCGCCCGTGAGCACCCCGGCGGACTCGGCCGGCCCGGCCGCTCCGGCCGCCGACGCGCTGCTGCTCCCCGTGCCCGACGAGGACGGCGCGCCCTTCTGGGAGCACGCCGCCCGGGGCGAGCTCCGCGTCCAGGCCTGCGCCGACTGCGGCAGGCTCCGCTTCCCGCCCCGCCCCTGCTGCCCGCGCTGCCGGTCCTTCGCGAGCGAGTGGCGTCCGATGAGCGGCCGCGGCCGCATCTGGTCCTACGTGCGCCCGTACCCGCCGCTGCTGCCCGCGTACGCCGCGCAGGCACCGTACAACGTGATCCTCGTGGAGCTCGCCGACGCCCCGCACATCCGGCTGGCCGGCAACCTCGTCACCTCCGCCGACGCCCCGCTGGACTCGGTGGACCCGGCGCGGCTGCGCATCGGGGCCCGCGTGCAGGTGGTGTTCACCGAGACGGGCGGGATGGCCGTGCCGCGCTGGGTCCTGGAGAAGCCGTGACGCTGCGGGTGGAGCGCGAGGCGTCCACCGGGGTCGCGGTCGTCACCCTGGACCGGGAGCGCCGGCACAACGCCATCGACCTCGAGACGGCCGCAGAACTGACTGCGGTATGGCAGGAGTTCCGCTTCGACGACGCGGTCCGGGCGGTCGTGCTGACGGGCGCGGGGACGGCCGCGTTCTGCACCGGGATCGACCGGGACGCGGTCGTGCCGCAGCCGGGGTCCCCGTACTCGGTGGACGATCCGCTGGTGGCGATCGGCCCCAAGGCGGGCGACCTGTGGAAACCCGTGGTCGCCGCCGTCAACGGCATGGCGTGCGGCGGAGCCTTCTACCTGCTGGGCGAATCGGAGTTCATCATCGCCTCCGAGAGCGCGACGTTCTTCGACCCGCACACCGCCTACGGCATGGTCAGCGCGTACGAGGCCGTCTACATGGCGCAGCGGATGCCCTTCGGGGAGGCCGCCCGGATGTCCCTGATGGGCACGGCCGAACGGCTCTCCGCCGGGCGGGCGTACGGGATCGGCCTCGTCTCGGAGCTGACGGCGCCCGAGGAACTGCTCCCGGCGGCGCTCCGGGCGGCGCAGACCCTGGCCGGTTTTCCGACGGAGGCCGTGCAGGGCACCGTACGGGCGCTGTGGTCCGCGAAGCGGGCCGCGCTCCGGCAGGCCCTGGACCAGGCCCCGGCGCTGATCGCGCTCGGCAACCTGGCGCCGGAACGGCAGGCGGAACTGTTCGCCTCCCGGCGGCCGGGAGGGGAGTACCGGCTGCGCTGACCCCCGGAGCGGGCCGGGCCGGGTGGGATCGGTCTGCCCGCCCGTCCGGGCTCAGGAGCGCCGCTTGGTGGCCTTCGGCTTGGGCTTCGACGTGGACCCACTCGTGGACCCGCTCGTGGAGCCGCCCGAGGACGAGGTCGGCGCGGGGCTGGTCGTCGCGGACGCCGAGGAGGACACGACGGAGACCGGGCCGGTCCGGCAGGTCTTGACCTCGGCGGCCCGCGCCGGCTCCTTGAGTGCGACGTCGACCGTGCCGGTCGCGCGCGCCTCCAGGGTCACCCGGGCGGTGCTCGCCTCCAGTACGGAGCCGGAGGCGGTCTCCCGGTACAGCTCCACCTCGAAGGTGGCCCTGCGGTCGAGCCGGGAGGTCACCCTGACGGTGGAGACCGGCGGGGTCGCGCCGGCGCAGGACACGACCACGGCCGTGGCCGGGTCGCCGGTCGGGCTCGCGGACGGCGTGGTGCTCGCAGAGCTGCCGCCGCTTCCGCTCCCGCTGTGCGTCTTCTTCTTGCTGCTCTTGGAACTGGAGCAGCCACCACCGCTGCTCTTGCTCTTCCCGCTCTTCCCGCTGCTTCCGCTCCCGCCGGTCGACGAGAAACCGGTCAGCGCGAAGACGACGGCGATGAGCACGGCCGTGAACCGCAAACGACGTACGGCCACCATGGCCCCACCCCTCCCCCTGGACAACAGCGGGTCACGCTAGCAGCCGGCCGCCCGGCGCAGACCGGTCCCACCGGTGTCTCCGCATCCTCCGGCGCCCGGCTCCGCCCGCGTGCGGCGGCGGGTACCCGGGCGTAGCGTCGGGACGGGGCCGCTCTCCGGAAGGGCCTGGCATGATCCGCAACACACTGGGTTCGCTGCTGGGGCTGATCGGCGCGGCCGCCGCCGTCTGGAGCCCGTTCCGTGCCTGGTACGGCAGCCGCCAGGGGCGCGACTACCGCGTCGAGCAGCTGTTCTCCCGCGCCGGCATCACCGAGGACGGGGCCTCGCTGTTCGGGTCGATCCTGCTGCCCTTCCTGTTCGCCGCCCTCCTCGCGCTGGTCGCGGTCGTGCTCCGGTCGCGGCTGCTCATGGGGCTGGCGGGGGTCGTCGTCCTCGGGTTCGCCGTGCTGTGGATGGTCCGCCAGGGCCAGGCCGCGGACGGCCTCTCGGTCGGCGGTGACGGACCGGGCCTGGGGGACGGCCTCGCCAACGCCTTCGGCGGAGGCGCGCTGCTGCTGCTGGGCGCCGCCGTGATGAGCGGCCGCCCCGCCCGGCGCCGTCGCCGCACGGACGCCCCCGCCGACCGGGACGAGGCAGCGTACGGATCCCCGTACCCGCCCGCCCACCAGGACCCGGACCCGTACCCGCCGCCCCACCAGGACCCGCGGGCGTACCCGCCGTCCCACCAGGACCCGCGGTCGTACCCCCCGTCCCACCAGGACCAGGCCGGGACCTACCCGCCGGAACCCACGGGCCCCGCAGACCCCGATAACCCCTCGGGCCCCACCGGCTGGGGCCCGAGACCCCCCAGGGACCAGCAGTCGTAGCCCCACAAACGGCGGCGGCCCCGCACCCCCGGAGGGGGCGGGGCCGGCCGGCACGTGGGTGCGGGGGTCAGGCGGCGTCGACGACGCCCGAGGCCGCGATCTCGACCTTGCCCTTGGGGGCACCGGACTGGGAGCCCAGGGCCTCGATCTGGTCGACCAGCGCCTGGCCCTCGACGACCTCGCCGAAGACGACGTGCTTGTTGTCGAGCCAGGAGGTGACGACGGTGGTGATGAAGAACTGCGAGCCGTTGGTGTTGCGGCCGGCGTTCGCCATCGACAGCAGGTACGGGCGGTCGTGCTTCAGCGTGAAGTTCTCGTCCTCGAACTTCTCGCCGTAGATGCTCTTGCCGCCGGTGCCGTTGTGGTTGGTGAAGTCACCGCCCTGCAGCATGAACTGGGGGATGACGCGGTGGAAGCCGGAGCCCGCGTAGCCGTAGCCGTTCTGGCCGGTGGCCAGCTCGCGGAAGTTGCGCGCGGTCTTCGGGACGACCTCGTCGAAGAGGTTGAAGACGATGCGGCCCGCGGGGGCGCCGTTGATGGTGATGTCGAAGAAAACGTTGCTCATGGGGTCCATCCTGTCACTCCCGGTGCGTTCCGCTACCGGGAGGGGCCGAGTCGCCTCAGCCCGCCGTACGGGTTCCGGTGCCCTTCGCCGCGTCCAGGGCGTACACACAGCGGTCCTTGCTGCACGCGTAGACCACGCCCGCCTCCGCCACCGGGGCGCCCGTGATCTCGCCGCCCGTGGCCAGTTTCCAGCGGAGCTGGCCGCCCGCCGCGTCCAGTGTGTAGAGGCAGTGGTCGGCCGATCCGAAGTGCACCCGGCCGTCCGCGACCGCCGGGAGGCCGGTGATCTCGCCACCCGCCGCGAAGCGCCACTTCGGGGTGCCGGTGACCGCGTCGAGGGTGTACAGCGCGCTGCCCGCCCCGAGGTGCACGTTGCCGTTCGCCACCAGCACCGGGTCCGCGGAGGACCGCGCCTCCGTCGCGATCCGCCAGCGGTCCTTGCCGGTGGCCGCGTCGAGGGCGTAGACGGTGCCGAGGTAGTCGGCGAGGTAGACGCCGCCGCCGGTCACCGCGGGCCCCGGCGCGAACGCGGGGGCGGCCAGGAACACTGCCGGGGCCTCGAAGTGCCAGCGGACCCGCCCCGAGGACCGGTCCACGGACAGCACCCGGGTGCCGGCGCTGACGTAGACGTTGCCGTCGGGGGCGGGGGTGACCCGTACGGGCACGTTCCCGCAGGCGGCCGCGTCGCCGACGGGGTACGACCAGGACTCGCGGCCGCTGCGGGCGTCCACGGCGCGCAGCCGGGCGTCCTGCCAGACGTACACGGTGCCGTCGTGGAGGACGGGGGCCGCCTCCGGGGTCTCGAAGTCGGTCTGGGCGCCGGACAGCTCCCACAGCCGCTGCCCGGTGGACGCCTCCCAGCCCTGTACGCCGCCGCCGCGCGTGGCGGTGACGACGGTGCCGCGCTCCGCGCTGAGGGCGTACACCCAGGCCTCGGTGGACAGCCGCCACCGCTCGGAGCCGTCGGTGGCGTCGAGCGCGTACAGGGAGGGGCCGTCGGAGGCGTGGATGCGGCCGTCGGAGACGGCCATGGACCAGGCCACGTCGCGGGTCTTGAACTGGCGGCGGCCGCTGGCCACGTCCAGGGCGTGGACCTCGAAGGAGGTCACGTACAGCAGGTCGCCCGCCACGGTGGGGGTGCCCCACACCTCGTTGGACATGCGGAAGCGCCACGGGCGCCAGCGGCCGCTGTCCGGGGCCGGACCGGGGTTCGGCACGGCGCCCACCACGGAGGGGGCGGCGGGGGAGCCGCCGGGCGGGCGGATCCAGCCGGTGGCCGAGTCCGCGGCGCCGGCGTGCGGGGCGGGGGCCACCGCGGTCGCGCGCGGCCCGGGCCCGATCGGCACCGGGGACCCGCCGAGCCGTACGGGCTCGCCGGACGGCACCGGGGCCATCGGCGGGTGGTGGGGGCGCTGCGGGACGGCGTGCCCGGTGCGCGGGTCCACCCACGGCTCGGCGCCGCGCGGCCGGCGGTGCGTGGCGGCCCCGGAGTCCGGGCCGCGGGAGCCGCCGGGGCGGGGCGCGGGGGCCCGGACCACGGCGGCGGGGGGCGTGCGGTTACCCGACCGGCGGGCCTCGATCATCGCGACGACCCGCTCGGGCAGCCACGCCGAGGCGGTGCCGCTGTCGTCACCGCCGTCGAAGAGGTGCGGGGCGAGCTGCGCCTGGAGGTCGGCGGGGGTCGGCCGCTGCGTGGCGTCCATCTGCATGCAGGAGTCGATGAGCGGGCGCAGCTCGTCGGGGAGGCCCTCCAGGTTGGGGCCCTCGCGCAGCAGCATGAAGACCGTCTCCACCGGGTTCGCCCCGTGGTACGGCGGGTGCCCGGTCGCGGCGAAGACGAGGGTGGAACCGAGCGAGAACACGTCGCTGGCGCCCCGGACGCTGCGCGAGTCCTTCGCCTGCTCCGGCGACATGTACGCCGGGGTGCCGACGGCGACGTTCGTCATCGTCAGCCGGGTGTTGGAGACGCCGCTCGCGATGCCGAAGTCGATCACGCGCGGCCCGTCCTCGACGACGAGCACGTTCGACGGCTTGAGGTCGCGGTGGACGAGGCCCGCGCCGTGGATGGACTGGAGCGCCTCGGCGATCCCGGCGGCGAGCCAGCGCACGCCCTGGGCGGGCATCGGCCCGCACTCGTTGACGATCTCCTCCAGGGAGGGCGCCGGGACGTAGGCGGTGGCCAGCCACGGCACGGCGGCGCGCGGGTCGGCGTCGACGACGGCGGCGGTGTAGAAGCCGGAGACGGCGCGGGCGGCCTCGACCTCGCGCGTGAAGCGCACCCGGAACAGCTGGTCCTCGGCGAGCTCGGTGCGCACCGTCTTGATCGCGACCCGCCGTCCGGACGCGGACCGCGCGAGATAGACCAGCCCCATGCCGCCGGCGCCGAGCCGTCCCAGCACCTCGAAGGGGCCGATCCGTCTCGGGTCGTGCTGCGTCAGCTGCTCCACCACTGGCCTCCACACTTCCCCGTACGGGCCCTCGCCGGGTCCGCTTCCACCAGCGCGCGCGAGCCCGGCCCGGGGCCGGGCCCCGTGCAGCGTCTCACCCCCGGGCGCCGCCCGGGGTCGCGCACCACCGATTCTGTCAGGCCCGCGCCCGGTCCGGCCCCGGGACGGGTCCCGGGACGCCGCGTGGCTAGCCCGCGTGCCGGGTCCGCGGCTCGGAGAGCAGCCCGAAGACCGCCCCCTGATCGTCGGCGACGACCGCGATCCTCCCGTACGGCGTGTCGAACGGATCGGCGGTGACCCGGCCGCCCAGCCGCTGCACCGCGGCCACGGACGCGTCGCAGTCCGGTACGGCGAAGTAGGCGAGGAAGTGCGCCGGCATGACCTCCGGGAAGGCGTCGGTGATCAGGCTGCGCCCCATCACGGCGGTCTGCGTGCCGGGGGCGCTGCCGGGCGGGGACCAGATGCGGTACTCGACGCCGGCGTCGTCCTGGTCCTCGGGGACGTAGCCGAAGACCTTGGCGTAGAAGACGTCCACGGCGTCGCGGGCCCGCGTGTAGACCTCGGTCCAGCAGTACGTGTACGGCTCCTGCTGCGCGTCGAAGCCGTGGTGGGTGCCCGGCTGCCACAGCCCGAAGACGGCGCCGCCGGGGTCGGCGGCCAGGGCGGCGGTCCCGTACGGGCCGACGGGCATCGGGTCCATCACCATCTGGCCGCCGGCGGCGCGGATGCGCTGGGCACAGGCGTGGGCGTCGGTCGTGTACAGGTAGATCCCCCAGACGGTGGGCATGCGGCCGTCGGGCTTGGGGGCGAGGGCGGCGACGTTGCGGCCGCGGCTGTAGGCCTGCGTGTAGTGGCCGTACCGGGCTCCGCCGTCGTCGGCGAACGTCCACCCGAAGAGCTCACCGTAGAAGCGCTTGCCCGCCTCGACGTCCGGAAGCGAGGCGTCGACCCAGCAGGGTGCGCCTTCCGCGAATGCGGCCATGAGCCCGGTTCCTTCCGTTGTGCGGCGGTTCGTGCCCTTTTCGCCCCTCCCCGCCATGGTCAGCCCGAAAACTTGTCCACAGCCTGTTGATAAGACTATTCGGGGGACACCCCCGGGTGACCGGCGGGCGCCGGTCCTGCGCGCAGGACCGGGCGCACGGAGGGCGGGCCGGGCTGCATGCGGGGGCGGGCGGGGACGGACGGGGGCGGCCGGGCTGTGTGCAGGGCCCGTACGAACCGGCACGGGCGACGCGGGGCCACCGCGGCCGCCCGGGGCCGCCGCCACAGGCCGAAACCCGGCCCCACGGCCTCTCAGGACCCGCTCCCGCCCTGGCCGGAGGCCTCGTCACCCCATTTGCAGGCGGCCGAATAGCGCCCCGATCACCCCTCGGTAAGCTGACGGCATGACAGGACAAGTACGCACCGTCGACGGGCGTGTCGCCGGCCGGCGCGGCCAGGCGACGCGGCAGAAGCTGCTCGACTGCCTCAGCGAGATGCTCAGCTCCTCGCCGTACCGCGACGTCAAGGTGATCGACGTCGCCCGCAAGGCCGGCACCTCCCCCGCGACCTTCTACCAGTACTTCCCGGACGTCGAGGGCGCCGTCCTGGAGATCGCCGAGCACATGGCCACCGAGGGCGCCCAGTTGACGTCGCTCGTCGAGGGCCGCACCTGGGTCGGCAAGGCCGGGTGGTCGGCGGCGGAGGAACTGGTCGAGGGCTTCCTGGACTTCTGGCGGCGCAACGACGCGATCCTGCGGGTCGTCGACCTCGGCGCGGCCGAGGGCGACAAGCGCTTCTACAAGATCCGCATGAAGATCCTGAACTCCGTCACCAACTCCCTGACGGAATCGGTGAAGGACCTCCAGGCCAAGGGCAAGGTCGACAAGGACGTCAGCCCCGCGGCGATGGCCGGCTCCCTCGTCGCGATGCTGGCCGCGGTCGCCTCGCACCAGAAGGGGTTCCAGACCTGGGGCGTCAAGCAGACCGAGCTCAAGCCGAACCTGGCGCTGCTCGTCCACCTCGGCATCACGGGCAAGAAGCCCACCAAGTAACGGCGGACCCCTCCAGGGTCCGCCGTCCCGGGGCGGTCTCGTGCCGCCGTGCGCCTGTGATCAGCGACGCTCCAGGCGGAACAGCCGGATCTCGCGCTCGATGCGCGCCTGGTACGCCGCGTACGGCGGCCAGAACACCAGGGCGGCCCGCCACGCCTCCGCCCGCTCCTCCCCCGTCAGCAGCCGGGCCCGTACCGCGATGTCCTGGCCCTTCCAACTCACGTCCGCGTCCGGGTGCTTGAGCAGGTTCCCGGTCCACGCCGGGTGCCCGGGCCGGCCAAAGTTGGACCCGATCAGCAGCCAGGTCGCCCCGCCGTCCTCCGGCATGCAGGCCAGCGGGGTGATCCGCGGCGCGCCCGTCTTGGCCCCCTTGGCCGTGAGAATCACGCCCGGCAGCATCTGCGCGCTGAGGATGACCCTGCCGCGGGTCAGCTTGTGCACCGCCTTGTCCACGGCGGGGATGAAGTGCGGTGCGACCTTGGCGAACAGCCTGGTCGAGGAGACCTTCTGCATCAGCTTGACGCCGACTCCGGGTTCCACAGCCATCAGACGGCCACCTTCTCCTTCTCGGGTGCCGCCCCCGCGGGCGGGGTGAAGAGACCGGCGCGGTGCGCCGCGTGCGCCCGCAGCCGGTGCACCGGGCCGAACAGCAGCTCGTCGGCCGCCGCCCGCTTGAAGTACAGGTGCGCGTCGTGCTCCCAGGTGAAGCCGATGCCGCCGTGCAGCTGAATGGACTCGCCCGCGGTCACCCGCAGGGCCTCCAGGGCCTGGGCGAGTGCGAGTCCGCCCTGCGCCGGGTCCCAGGCGGCGTAGTAGGCGGCCGAGCGCGCCGCCTGCACCTGGACGTAGAGGTCGGCGAGCCGGTGCTTGACCGCCTGGAAGGAACCGATCGCCCGGCCGAACTGCTCGCGCCCGCACACGTACTCCACGGTCCGGGCGAGGGCCTGGCCGGCCGCGCCGACCGCCTCGGCGGCGAGCACGGCGGCGGCCGTGCGCCCGGTGGCGGCGAGGGCAGCCGCGACGTCGGCCCCCTCGTCGCCGAGCAGCTGCGCCGGGACGTCCCTCAGCTGGACGGCGGCCTGCGGCCGGGTCTCGTCGAGTACGGCCTGCCGTTGCCGCACGAGGCCGGGCGCGTCCTCCCGTACGAGGAACAGCAGCGTCCGGGCGCGCGCGAAACCGCCGGTGTGGGCGGCGACCAGCAGCACCGACGCGCTGTGGCCGTCGAGCACCTGGGCCGCCTCCCCGTACAGCCGCCAGCCGCCGTCGGCGTCGGCGCGGGCCTGGACCCCGCCCGCCCGGCCGCCGCCGGCCCACTCGCCGGCGGTGTTGTCGCCGGTCAGCCCGAGGGCCGTGGCGAGCACCGGGCCGGGGACGGCGAGGGCGGCCGTCAGCCCGCCCGCGGCGAGCGGCGGCAGCAGCTCGCCGCGCTGGGCCCCGGTGCCGAGCACGGTGATCAGCGGTACGGAGAGCGCGGCGGTGGCGAACAGCGGCGAGGGCAGCAGCACCCGCCCGGCCTCCTCGCAGGCCAGGGCCAGGTCGGCGGGCGTACAGCCGACGCCGCCGTACTCCTCGGAGACGGCGAGGCCGGGCAGCCCGAGCCGCTGGGCGAGCTGCTGCCACAGCTCGCGGTCGTGTCCGGCGGCGGTGCGGACGGCGGCCTTGACCTCGTCCGGGCCACAGCGTTTGCCCAGGATTTCGCGCAGGGTACGGCGCATCGCTTCCTGCTCCGCGGTGAAGGCGGCATCCATCGTCGGGCTCCTCCCCGTATCTGACGGGCCGTCATGTTAGGGCGACGGACGCCAGATGCACAGGGGGCGGACACCGGGGCGTTCCCGCACGGGGCGTTCCCGCACGGGCGGCGCCGGCCGGACGGGGTCAGCGGCCGTCCCGCGCCCGGACGAGCCCGGCGGCCACGAGGGCCGCGCGACCGAGGCCGGTCGGTCCGGGCCCGGGCGGACGGGGGCTGGCGTCTGACGCAGCGTCAGATATACCGTCTTCCCCATGCCTGGACCGACGGGACAGCCCCGCCCCCTGCCCTCCCCCGCACCGCGCCGCCGGGTCGCGGTCGTCGGCGTCGCCCTCTCGGACTGCGGGCGGGTGGACGGCCCCACCCCGTACGCCCTGCACGCCCAGGCCGCGCGCCGCGCCCTGGCCGACTCCGGGCTGAACCGCTCCGTCATCGACGGCTTCGCCTCGGCCGGCCTCGGCACCCTCGCCCCGGTGGAGGTGGCCGAGTACCTGGGCCTGCGTCCCACCTGGGTCGACTCCACCTCGGTCGGCGGCTCCACCTGGGAGGTCATGGCGGCCCACGCCGCGGACGCGATCGCCGCCGGACACGCCAACGCCGTCCTGCTGGTGTACGGATCCACCGCCCGCGCGGACATCAAGGCCCGCCGCCGGACCGCGAACCTCTCCTTCGGGGCGCGGGGACCGCTGCAGTTCGAGGTCCCGTACGGCCACACGCTGATCTCCAAGTACGCGATGGCCGCCCGCCGCCACATGCACGAGTACGGCACCACGCTGGAACAGCTCGCCTCGGTGGCCGTGCAGGCCCGGGCGAACGCCGCCGCGAACCCGCACGCGATGTTCCGCGACCCGATCACCGTGGACGAGGTGCTGTCCGGCGAGATGATCGCCGACCCGTTCACCAAACTGCACTGCTGCATCCGCTCGGACGGCGGCTGCGCCGTCCTGCTGGCGGCGGAGGACTACGTACCGGACACCGCGAAGGCCCCCGTCTGGGTCCTGGGCGCGGGCACCTCGGTCTCCCACACGACCATGTCCGAATGGCAGGACTTCACCGTCTCCCCGGCGGCGGTCTCCGGCCGCCTGGCCTTCGAGCGGGCGGGCCTGACCCCGGCGGACGTGGACCTCGCCGAGATCTACGACGCGTTCACGTACATGACCCTGGTGACCCTGGAGGACCTCGGCTTCTGCGCCAAGGGCGAGGGCGGCGCCTTCGTCGAGAAGGGCCGCCTGCTGCGCGACGGCGAACTCCCGGTCAACACCGACGGCGGCGGCCTCTCCGCCTGCCATCCGGGCATGCGCGGGCTGTTCCTGCTGGTCGGGGCGGTCCGCCAACTGCGCGGCGAGGCGGGCGCCGGCCAGGTCGTGAAGGCCGGCGGCCGACTGCCCGAGGTCGCCCTGGCCTCGGGCACGGGCGGCTGGTTCTGCTCCTCGGGAACGATCCTGCTGGGCCGCTAGGCCGGCCTCCGACTACCGACTACCGGCGGCCGATGCCGTCAGTACTGCCAGCGCGGCTGGCTGCCGTCCAAGCGGCAGTGGATCAGCCGCCCGTTCCCCGCGTGCGTGGACCGGCCCAGGTCGGCCTTGCGGCAGAACTGGCCCGCGTTGTAACAGTTGCCGGCGTTGGAGACGATCTCGCACTCGGCGGTGGCCGGCCGGGTCGGCGCCTGCGTCGTCGGCCGGGGCGCCGGCTTCGTCGTGGGCCGGGGCGCCTGGGTGGTGGCGGGCGGCTTCGGGTCGGCGGCGCGCGGGGCGGCCGCCCGGGTGGGCGAGGGACTCGGCACGGCCGCCGGGGCGGCGGACGCCGTCGGGGAGGGCGTCGGGGACGCCGCCTCGGGCGTCGGTGTGGGCGTGGGTGTCGGCGTCGGGCTCGCGGTCGGGGCCGCCGGCGAGGAAACCGGCGGGGGCGTCACGGCGGGAGCCCCGCCGTCGGCCGGTCCGCAGGCGACCGCCACACCCGCCACGAGCAGGGCGACCAGCGCCCGCCGGACGGGGCCGTTCGTACGCCGTCTTCCATCTCTGACCATCGGTACCCCCACCAGAAGCCGTTCGAAGGAGGCACATCATATGAACGGAGGCTCGGAGCGGATGCTTTTCGGCCAAACCGTGACCAAGGGCCGTGCCTACGGCGACGATTCGGGGCGCCCCGACTGTCCCCCGCCGCCCGCCGCCCATCGTTGCCGACGGCGGGCAGCGGGCCCGGCCCCCGGGGTGCCGACATCGGCACATGCGCCCGCACCGGAGCACCGCATAGCGTTTCCAGCGGTACGGAAGCGAGTCCGGCGCCCCCGCACGACGCGGCGCGCCCCCTTCCACCCCAACCGGTACGGAAGGCGGCAGCCATGGACGGCTCAGCGCACACACGAACGACCGGCACGACCGGCACCGCCGGAGGTGGCTTCAGGTCACGCGCGTCCGTCGTCACGCTGCTCGCTCTGCTCTTGGGCGCGTACGCGGGAATGGTGGCGCTTCCCAACGCCAGGCACCTGCGCTCGCTCCACGACGGCGTACAGGCCCGCGCAACGCTCCGCACGGGCGGCTCGTGCATCCTGGGCCGGTGCGAGGTCGAATTCGAGGCCGGCGGGCGCACCGTGGTGGCCGCCCTCCCGGCGGGCAGTGGCGGCGGAAAGTCCCCGGTCGGCACACGACTCACCGTCCGCTACCGGGCGGACGATCCCCAGGTGGTCGCCCGCCAGAGCGACGTCGACGGCGGCGCGGCGGTTGTGGGGACTGTGGCAGCGGCCTTCTCATCCCTGGCCCTTCTTACCGTGGTGGCCCTGGCGACGCTCTCCCGGGCACGGCAACGCGCCCGCCCGGCCCGGCAGGACCCGGCGGGGACGACGCCCTAGCCTGGGGGAATGACTGGTGAGACGGGCAGCGAAGAGACCGGCGGCGCAGAGTTCCGCACCACCCTGCACTCCCTGCGCGTGTGGGACGGCCCGCTCCCCGCGTTCGACCCCGCAACGGCGCCGGCCGAGCCGCTGCCGTTGTTCCGCGCGTGGTTCACGGACGCCGCCAGGGCCGGGCAGCCGGAGCCGCACACGATGAGCCTGGCGACGGTCGACGCGCAGGGCCGGCCCGACGTGCGGACGCTGATGCTGCACGACGCCGACGCCCGCGGCTGGCACTTCGCCACGCACGCCACCAGCACGAAGGGCCAGCAGCTGGCCGGCTGCCCGGAGGCCGCGCTGGGGTTCTACTGGCCCGCCGTGGCCCGCCAGATCCGCCTCCGGGGCCGGGTCACCGCCTGCGGCCCGCAGGAGAGCCGGGCCGATCTGGCGGTCCGCTCGCGCGGTGCGCTGGCCGCCGCGCTGACCGGCCGGCAGAGCGAGGTCCTCGGCTCGACGGAGGAGCTGGTGCGGGCGTCGGAGGCCGCCTGGGAGCGGGCCGGGGCCGAACCGGACGCTCCGGCGCCCACGTGGACCCGGTACGTCCTGGCCCCCGTCGAGGTCGAGTTCTTCCAGGGCGACGCCGCCCGCCGCCACACCCGCCTCCGGTACCGCCAGACCCCGGACGGCACCTGGACCCGCGACCTGCTCTGGCCGTAACGGCCACGGGGGGGGCGGGAGCGGCACGGGCTCGGCGCAGGCACGGCACGGGCACGGGTGGCCGTACGACCCCGGCCGCCGCCCCGCCCCCGCCCCCCGCCGGCCCCGTCCCCGCCCCGTCTACTCCGCCGCCGCCCGGCGGAACACCGCCACCGCCACTCCGTCCGCCGCCTCGCGGAAGGTCACCGTCAGCGGCATGCCGATCGCCAGGTCCGCCGGCTCGCAGCCGACGACCTCCGTCATCATGCGCGGCCCCTCCGCCAGGTCGACCACGGCCGCCGTGTACGGGACGCGCTCCCCGAACGGCGGGAGGTCGTTGCGGTGGATCACCGACCAGGTGTAGAGGGTCGCGCGGCCGCTCGCCGCCTCCCACGCCACCCGGTCCTCCCCGGCCCAGCAGAACGGGCAGAACTCGCGCGGGTAGTGGTGCGCCCGTCCGCAGTCCGCGCAGCGCCGCAGCAGCAGCCGCCCCCGGGCCGACGCGTCCCAGTAGGGGCGGGTGAAGTCGTCCGCCTCCGGAAGGTCGTACCGGGCGGTCACAGGAAGAGTCCGAGCGCGGCGTCCAGGGACCAGGCCTGCCAGCCCATGGCGAACAGCGCGACGAGGGAGATGAGCGCCATCATGGCGTTCTGGCCCTGCTCGGCCCAGTCGTGGATCATCAGCACCAGGTACAGCAGGTTCAGCAGCAGGCCTCCGACCAGGGCGACCGGCGTGAGGAACCCGAACACCAGGCCCAGCCCCAGGGCGAGTTCGGCGTAGACGACGAGGTACGCCATCGCCTTCGGGCGCGGCCGCACCACCTTCTCGAACCCGCCCTTGACGAACCCCCAGCGGTGCTTGCCCGCGACGTCGGCGGCCCACGCGATACCGGTCCCGCGCTCGAACCAGCCCTTCTTGTCCTTGTGTCGCCAGCTCTCCAGCCACCACAGGCCGAGGCCTATCCGGAGCACGGCGAGCCATTCGGCCCCGCTGAGCCAGATGGTCTGCATCGGCAGCCTCCACCCCTCCACCACGACGAGCACGACAAACCCGACGAGCCCGACGAGCCCGACGAGCACGCCGGCCCCGCCGGCCCCGCCGACGTAAGATCTGACGGTACGTCAGTTCAGCTGATCCGGAGCGTTCCCGCAAGGCCCCGGCCGCACCCCGGCCACACCCCGCCCGCCCCCGGACCCCCTTCCGTGATCGATCCGCAATCGATTCCCTCCTCGTCCGAGACCCATCAACCCAGCGTGGCGATACGATCACTCCTCATGCCCGGACCCCCCACACCCCCCGACATGACCACCCAGCCGCGCCCCGTGTACGTCATCGGCGCAGGCCCCGGCGGCCTCGCCGCCGCCGCCGCGCTGCGCGCCCGCGGGGTCCGCACCGTCGTCGTCGAGAGGTCCGACGCGGTCGGCTCCTCCTGGCGGGGCCATTACGACCGGCTCCGCCTGCACACCACGCGCCGCCTCTCCGCCCTGCCGGGCCTGGCCATGCCGCGCCGCTTCGGACGGTGGGTCGCGCGCGACGACGTCGTGCGGTACCTGGAGAAGTACGCCGAGTTCCACGAACTGGAACTGGTCACCGGCGTCGAGGTGACCCGCGTGGAACCGGCCGCCGGCGAGGACGGGGGCCACGACGGCTGGACCCTGCACGCCAGCGGAGGCCGGGTGCTCACGGCCGCGGCCGTGGTCGTCGCCACCGGCTTCAACCACACCCCCGCCCTGCCCGAGTGGCCCGGCCGGGACGGCTACACCGGGCGGCTGCTGCATGCCGCCGAGTACCGCAACCCCGCCCCGTACGCCGGGCAGGACGTGCTCGTCGTCGGCGTGGGCAACACCGGCGCCGAGATAGCCGTCGACCTCGCCGAGGGCGGCGCCGCCCGCGTGCGGCTCGCCGTGCGCACCGCCCCGCACATCGTGCGCCGCTCCACCGCCGGCTGGCCGGCCCAGCGCACGGGGATCCTCGTACGCCGGCTGCCCGTCCGGCTCGTCGACCGGCTGGGCGCGCTCGTCGCGCGGGTCTCCGTCCCGGACCTGTCGGCGCACGGCCTCCCCCGCCCCTCCACCGGCCTGTACAGCAGGGTCCGGCAGGGGGCCATCCCCGTGCAGGACGTCGGCCTGATCGACGCGGTCCGCCGGGGCGCGGTCGAGCCGGTCGCCGCCGTGGACTCCTTCGACGGCGGCGAGGTCGTGCTCGCCGACGGCTCGCGGATCGCCCCGGACGCGGTGGTCGCGGCCACCGGCTACCGGCGCGCCCTGGAGGGCACCGTCGGCCACCTGGGGGTGCTCGACGAGCACGGCCGGCCCCGTACCAGCGGCGGACGCACGGCGGACGGGGCGCCCGGCCTGTACTTCACCGGGTTCACCAACCCCATCAGCGGGGCCTTCCGGGAGATGGCCCTGGACGCCGACCGGATCGCCAAGGCCGTGGCCCGGCACCTGCGCACCTGACCGGCACCCGACCGCGACCGCACCCCGGCCGCGACCGCGACCGCACCCCGACCGACCGCACCCCGAACCGGACGGCGACCCGGCCGGAACCGCACCCCGACCCGCCCCCGGCCGGAACCGTGCGCCCCGGCCGGAACCGCACTCTGGACCCGGCGCGAGGGCGTCTGACACCGTTCCACACACCACCTCCACCACTTTCCTGCGCAGGCCTGTTCCTGACGACACGTCAGTTCAGTAATCTGACTACGCGTCAGTTATTGAGGTTCATCGAGCAGGAGCGGGCGGAACGATGCTTGGATCTACTCACGGCACCCTCACCACCGACTTCCGCGCACGTGTCGAGGCCTGCGGGGAGACCCCCAGGGCGGCCGTCCACTCCTCGGCGGCGCCGTCCGCCGAGGACGCGGTCGCGCTGGACGTCAGCGGGCGGCCCCTGCACTCCGACGTCCCCGACCTGGACCGGTTCTTCCGGCCCGAGTCGGTGGCCGTCGTCGGCGCCTCGGACGCCGAGGGCAGACCGAACACCGGGATCACCCGCCAGCTCATCGCCTGGGCGGAGCGCGTCGGCGCCCGGCTCCATCCCGTCCACCCGACCAGGACGACCGTGTTCGGCCTCCCCTGCCACGCCTCCGTGGCCGACCTGCCCGAGCAGGTGGACCTCGCCGTCCTCCTCGTCGCCGACCCGGTCCCCGTCATCGAGGAACTGGCCGAGACGAAAGTGAGGTTCGCCGTCGCCTTCGCCTCCGGCTTCGCGGAGACCGGCGACGCGGGCGCCGCCGCCCAGGACCGGCTGGCGGCCGCCGTACGGCGCTCGGGCCTGCGCCTGCTCGGCCCCAACACGAACCTCAACGCCTTCGAGGAGTTCCGCCAGGACCTCGACGGGCCCGCCATCGCCCTCATCACCCAGTCCGGCCACCAGGGGCGCCCCGTCTACACCCTCCAGGAGCTGGGCATCCGCCTCTCCCACTGGGCGCCGACCGGCAACGAGGCGGACCTGGAGACCTCCGACTTCATCTCCTACTTCGCCGAGCAGCCCGAGGTCGGAGCCATCGCCTGCTACGTCGAGGGCCTCAAGGACGGCCGGTCCTTCCTCCTCGCCGCGGACCGGGCCGCGCGGGCCGGCGTACCCGTCGTCGCCGTCAAGGTCGGCCGCACCGAGACCGGCGCCCGGATGGCCGCCTCCCACACCGGGAAGCTGACCGGCGCCGACACGGTCGTGGACGCCGCCATGCGGCAGTTCGGCGTCATCCGCGTCGACGGCCTGGACGAGCTCCAGGACACCGCCGCCCTGCTGGCCCGAGCCCGCCGACCGCAGGCCGACGGGGTCGTCGTGTACTCCATCTCCGGCGGCACCGGCGCCCACTTCTCCGACCTCGCCACCGAGGCGGGCCTCACGCTGCCCACCCTCGCCCCGGCCAAGCAGGACGAGCTCCACCAGTGGATACCGGAGTACCTGAACGTCGCCAACCCCGTCGACAACGGCGGCCACCCGGTCGGCGACTGGCGCGGCCGCAAGATCATCGACGCGATCCTCGCCGACCCGGCCGTCGGCGTGCTGATCTGTCCGATCACCGGCCCCTTCCCGCCGATGAGCGACCGGCTCGCCCAGGACCTGGTGGACGCCGCCGAGGCCACCGACAAGCTCGTCTGCGTGATCTGGGGCTCCCCCGTCGGCACCGAGGACGCCTACCGCACCACCCTCCTCGGCTCCTCCCGCGTGGCCACCTTCCGCACCTTCGGCAACTGCATCACCGCCGTACGGGCCTACCTCGGCCACCACCGCTTCACCGCCGCCTACCGCTCCCCCTTCGACGAGGCCCCCCGCACCCCCTCCCCCTCCTTCCGCAAGGCCCAGGCCCTGATGCGCCCCGGCCAGCAGCTCAGCGAGCACGCGGCGAAGCAGTTGCTGCGGGCGTACGGGATCCGGGTGCCGCGGGAGCAGCTCGTGACGAGCGCGGCGGCGGCCGTCCGGGCCGCCGGGCTGGTCGGGTACCCCGTCGTCATGAAGGCGTCGGGCCCGCAGCTCGCCCACAAGACCGAGCTCGGCCTCGTCAAGGTCGCCCTGACGTCCGCGAGCCAGATCCGCGACGCGTACCGGGAGCTGACGGACATCGCCCGCTACGAGGACGTCCCCCTGGACGGCATCCTCGTCTGCCAGATGATCGAGCGCGGCGTGGAGATGGTCGTCGGCGTCACCCAGGACGACCTGTTCGGCCCCACCGTCACCGTCGGCCTCGGCGGGGTCCTGGTGGAGGTCCTGCACGACGCGGCGGTCCGCGTCCCGCCCTTCGGCGAGGACCAGGCCCGCGCCATGCTCACGGAACTGCGCGGGCACGCCCTGCTGGAGGGGGTCCGGGGCGCCCCGCCGGCCGACGTGGACGCCCTGGTGGAGGTGATCCTGCGGATCCAGCGGATGGCCCTGGAGCTGGGAGACGACCTGTCCGAGCTGGACATCAACCCGCTGATGGTGCTCCCGCGCGGGCAGGGGGCGGTGGCACTGGACGCCCTGGCCATCTGCCGCTGACCCCCGGCCCACCCGCCCCGCCGGCCCCGAACGGAAGTCACCCATGTCCCAAGAGATCCTGCACCGCACGGAGAACGGCGTCTCCTGGATCACCCTCAACCGTCCCGAGGCCATGAACGCCGTCACCCGGGACCAGCGCGAGCGCGTCATCACGCTGCTCGGCGCGGCCTCCGCCGACCCCGGCGTGCGCGCCGTCGTCCTCACCGCCACCGGCAAGGGGTTCTGCGCCGGAGCCGACCTCCGCGGCGCCCCGGCCGCCGGCGAGCACGTCGCCGGTGACGTGGCCCGCATGATCCGGCTCGGGGCGCAGCGCCTGATCACGGCGGTCCTCGACTGCGAGAAGCCCGTCATCGCCGCCGTCAACGGCACCGCCGCCGGCATCGGCGCCCACCTCGCGCTCGCATGCGACCTGGTGATCGCCGCCGAACCGGCCCGATTCATCGAGGTGTTCGTCCGCCGCGGCCTGGTCCCCGACGGCGGCGGCGCGTACCTGCTGCCCCGTCTGATCGGGCCGCAGAAGGCCAAGGAGCTGATGTTCTTCGGCGACGCCGTCCCGGCGGCCGAGGCCGAGCGGCTGGGCCTGGTCAACAAGGTCGTCCCGGCCGGCGAGCTGGAGAAGACGGCCCGCGCCTGGGCGGAGCGCCTCGCCCAGGGCCCGACGCGCGCCCTGGCCCTGACCAAACAGCTGGTCAACGCCTCCCTCGACGGTGACCGGGCGGCCGCACTGGCCGCCGAGGCCACCGCTCAGGAGATCACCATGACGACGGCCGACGCGAACGAGGGCGTCGCCTCCTTCGTGGAGCGCCGCACGCCGACGTACCGGGGCCGTTAGACCGGGGGCCCGGCCCCCGGTCCCCGGCCCGCCCCGGGCCGCTACCGCTGGGAGGGGTCCGGCTTCAGCAGCGCGAACACGGCCCCCGCCGGGTCGGCGGCCCACGCGATCCGCCCGACCTCGGGCACGTCCGCGCCCGGCATCAGCACGGACCCGCCGTTGCGCTCCACCAGCGCGGTGGTGGCGTCGACGTCCGGGACGTTGAAGTACGGCACCCAGCGCGCCTGCTCGGCGCCGCCGTCCGCCAGCGGCGCGGCCCCGCCGAAGGAGCCGTCCTCCTGGTCCCCGTCGGCGATGCTCAGCACCCGGTACGTCATGCCCGGCGCGTCCATCTCGGCGTGGCGCCAGCCGAAGAGCCCGGCGTAGAAGCCGATGTCCGCGACCGGGTCCGGTACGTGGAGCTCCGCCCAGACCAGCGTGTTGTCGGCCGAGGCGAGGTCGAAGCCCGCGGTCCGGCCGGGCTGCCAGCAGGCGAACTGGGCTCCCTGCGGATCGGTGAACTGCCCCAGCCACCCCTCCCCCATGACGTCCATCGGCTCCATCCGGACCGTCCCGCCGCCCTCCCGCACCGCCGCGGCGGTGGCCCGGACGTCGGGGGTCATGAAGTGGAGCATCCAGGCGGACGAGGCACCCTCCTCGGTGAGCGGCCCGATCGCGGCGACGGTCCTGCCGTCGAGCTGGAAGAAGCCGTAGCCGCCGGTGTCGGGGCCGGCGGGGGCGAAGCGCCAGCCGAACACGGCTCCGTAGAAGGCGGCGGCCGCCGGGACGTCGGGGCTGCCGAGGTCGAGCCAGTTGGGCGATCCGGTACGGAAGTCGGTGCCGAGCATGGGGTCCTCCGGGAGTGCGGCGGTACGCGGTCGCTGCCACGATGCCCAGCCCCGCGCCGGCGCGGGCGTACGGGCCGCCACCCGGCCGGGGTGTTCACCCGTACGGCGGCCGGCCCGCGGGCGCGGAGCGGGCTCCTGCCGCGGGCCGCCCCGCCGCGGCGCTCCCGGCGGACCGGCCCCCGGGCGCGGGGCGCGGGGCAGGCGGGTCCGCCGGCCCCCGGACGCGCCCACCCACGGCGACGGCGCCCGTACCCCGGTGGCGGTGCGAGGCCCGCACCCCTTCCCATCTGACGGTCCGTCAGCTTCAATCGGCCGTGTGATGGGACATGCAGGGATGGCGGCCACCGTCGTCCGATACCTCAGATCAGTCGGCTCCCCCGCCTCGGCCCCGGCCGGGCCGGGCGCGGGGCCCGAGCCCGTCGACGCCCACCCGCGCCCCGAACTGCGCGCGGTCGGGGCGGACGAGCGCGCGCCCGTGAGCCCCGCCGAGTTCCGTGCCGTCCTCGGCAACTTCGCCAGCGGGGTCACCGTCATCACGGCTCCGGCCGTCGACGGCGACGGAGACGCGAGCGGGAGCGAAGGCGGAAGCGGCAGCGGGGACGGTCCGGCCGGCTTCGCCTGCCAGTCCTTCGCCTCGCTCTCCCTCGACCCTCCGCTGGTGACCTTCATGGTGGCCCGCACGTCGACGACCTGGCCCCGGATCGCCCGCGCCGGGGTGTTCTGCGTGAACATCCTCGGCGCCGAACAGGGCGCGCTGTGCCGCTCCTTCGCCGTCAGCGGCGCCGACAAGTTCGCCGGAGTCACCCACGCGCCCGCCCCCGTCACCGGGTCGCCCCTGCTGGACGCCGTGCCCGCCTGGATCGACTGCCGGATCCACGCCGTCCACACCGGCGGGGACCACCTGATCGTCGTGGGCCGCGTCGAGGCCATGGGCGCCGCCGGGGAGGGCGATCCCCTGCTCTTCCACAGGGGCCGGTTCGGCCGCTTCAGCGACTGACCGGCCCGACCGGCCGCGCCCCGGGAGGACTTCGTCCCCGGGGCCCGATGTTCCTCCGGGCATCCGCTACGTAAGCTCCCGGGAGGGCAGGGACACCTCAACGTCCCGCCCCTTCGGAAATTCTTCGGATACACGGGGATTTGACTTGATACTGAACCTCATGCGCCGCACCCGCGGCGCGGTCGCCGTCACGGTGGTCACCGGGGCCCTCCTGGTCGCCGCCTCGCCGGCTTCGTCGGCGGCTCCGGTCGCCGCACCTCCCACCACGGCCGCCGGCGCGATCCTGATCGACGGCTCCACCGGGGCGACGCTCACCAGCAAGGCCGCCGACACCCGGCGTCAGGGCGCGAGCACCACGAAGATCATGACCGCCCAGATCGTGCTCAGGACCTCCGGTGTGGACCTCAACAAGAAGGTCACCATCAAGCAGGAGTACGCGGACTACGTCGTCCGCGAGGGCGCGAGCACGGCCCGTCTGAAGGTGGGCGCCACCCCGACGGTCCGCCAGCTGCTGTACGGGCTGATGCTGCCGTCGGGCTGCGACGCCGCCTACGCGCTCGCGGACACCTTCGGCAAGGGCGAGACCACCTCGGCCCGCACGGCGGACTTCATCGCGCAGATGAACGCCAAGGCCAAGTCGCTCGGCATGACCAAGACCACGTACGACTCCTTCGACGGCATCTCGCCGACCGGCAACAACCTGACGACCCCGCGCGACCTGGCGAAGCTCACCAGGTACGCCATGAAGGGCAAGGTCTTCCCGCAGCTCGTGAAGGCCACGACCTACAGCAGCGGCGGCACCTCCACCGACGCCACCTGGGGCAACAGCAACCTGCTGATCCGTGAGCGTCCCACCGGCTACGCCTACCCGGGCGCCATCGGCGTCAAGACCGGCACCGGCACGGCCGCGGGCAAGTGCATCGTCTTCTCCGGCACCCGCAACGGCAAGACCGTCATCGGCGTCCTGCTGAACGACGAGGAGCGCTACGCGGACGCGATGAAGCTCATGGACTGGTCGCTCGGTTCGGCCGCCGGCTCCGGCGCCGCACTGCAGCGCAGCAACACCGACCCGATCCCGGACGTCCTCGACTGACGGTGACGCGGTGCACGGCTCCCCCGCCGGCGGGTTCAGACCCGTCGGCGGGGGAGCCGAGCCGTTTCCGGGAGGCTCAGAAGGTGAGCACCCCGCGCGCCACCCGCCCGTGGTGCGCGTCGCCGGCGGCCTTCGCGAAGTCCTCCACCGGGTAGACCTCGGTGACGAGTTCGTCCAGCAGCAGCCTGCCCTGCCGGTAGAGCTCGGCGTACAGGGCGATGTCGCGCTGCGGGCGCGAGGAGCCGTACCGGCAGCCCATGACCGTCTTGTCCAGGTACATCGACGAGACGAGGAAGGACGCCTCCTCCTTGAAGCCGGGCACCCCCAGCAGGACCGCCTGCCCGTGCCGGTCGAGCAGATCGATCGCCTGGCGGATCAGCTTCACGTTCCCCACGCACTCGAAGACGTGGTCCGCGCCGGTCGGCAGGACCTCCCGGACCGCCGCCGAAGAGTCGGGCACGGCCGAGGCGTCGATGAAGTGGGTGGCCCCGAACCGCCGGGCCACCGACTCCTTCGCCGGGTTCGCGTCGACCGCGACGACGGTCGCGGCCCCCGCGATCCGGGCCCCCTGGAGGACGTTCAGCCCGATGCCGCCCGTGCCGATGACGACCACGGACTCGCCGCGGTCGACCTTCGCCCGGTTCAGCACGGCGCCGACACCCGTCAGCACCCCGCAGCCGATCAGCGCCGCCGACGTCAGCGGGATGTCGTCGGGGATCTTGACGGCCTGCACGGCCCGGACCAGGGTGCGCTCCGCGAACGCGGAGTTCGAGGCGAACTGGAACAGCGGCCGCCCGCCCCGCGAGAAGGGCTGTCCCGGCATCCCGATGGCCTTGCGGCACATCGTGGGCCGCCCCCGGTCGCAATCCGCGCACGCCCCGCAGTTGGCCAGGGTGGACAGGGCCACGTGGTCGCCCGGCACCACGTGCGCGACGCCCGCGCCGACCGCCTCGACGACACCCGCGCCCTCGTGCCCCAGGACCACCGGCGGCGGGAACGGAATGGTCCCGTCGATCACCGACAGGTCGCTGTGGCAGAGCCCGGCCGCCGCGATCGCGACGAGCACCTCCCCCGGCCCGGGATCGCGTATCTCCAGGTCGTCGACCACCCGGGCCTGCTTGCCGTCGAACACGACGCCTCTCACCTGGACTCCTTAGGCAGGCCGAGCACGCGCTCGGCGATGATGTTCCGCTGGATCTCGTCCGAGCCGCCGTAGATGGTGTCGGCCCGCGTGAACAGGAACAGGCGCTGCCCCTCGTCGAGCCCGAGCTCGTACGGCACCCCGGGCGCCCAGGCCCCCGGGCCCGCCGCGGCCGCCGCGCCGCGCACCGCCACCGCCAGCTCCCCGAGCCGCCGGTGCCAGCCGCCCCACAGCAGCTTCGCCACGCTCGGCGCCCCCGGCCCGCCCTCGGCGCCCAGGGTGCGCAGCGCGTTCCACCGCATGGCGCGCAGCTCGGCCCACTGCCGTACGAGGCGCTCGCGCAGGACCGGGTCCCCGGCCTGCGCGGAGGCGGCGTACGCGGCCACGACCCGCTCCAGCTCGGCGGCGAACCCGATCTGCTGGACCAGCGTCGACACGCCCCGTTCCAGGGCGAGCAGCCCCATGGCCACCGTCCAGCCGTCGCCTTCGCCGCCGACCAGCTCCGCCGCCACGGCCCCGTCGAAGAACACCTCGTTGAACTCCGAGGTCCCCGACAGCTGCCGGATCGGCCGGACCTCGACGCGGCCGGGCTGGTCCATCCGTACGAGCAGGAACGACAGCCCCCGGTGGCGGCGCGAGCCGGCCTCCGTGCGGGCCAGGACGAAGCACCAGTCGGCGTCCTGCGCCAGGGAGGTCCAGATCTTCTGCCCGCTGACGCGGTACAGCCCGTCGCCGGTGTCGCGCACCGCCGCGGTGCGGACGCCCGCGAGGTCGGAGCCGGCGCCCGGCTCGCTGTAGCCCTGGCACCACAGCTCCTCGCCCCGCGCGATGGCCGGCAGGAAGCGGTCCCGCTGCTCCCGGGAGCCGTAGGCGAGGAGGGTGGGCGCCAGGAGGTTCTCCCCGATGTGGCCGACCCGGCCGGGGGCGCGCAGCGCCGCGTACTCCTCGGCCCACACCACCTGCCCGGTCAGGGAGAGTCGCTGCTGCCCGTAGGCCCCGGCCGGGGCGTCCCAGCCCTGCCCGATCCAGCCGCCGCGGCCCAGCTCGCGCTCCCACGCGCGCCGTTCCGCGACCCCCTCGTGCTCGCTGCCCGGCCCGCCGAGTCCCACCGCGCCCGCGTACGGGCCCGTCAGATGCTCGGCGAGCCAGGCCCGGGCCCGGGCGCGCAGCTCCTCGTCCTCGGTGTCGAAGCTGAAGTCCATCGCGCTCCCTACGCGTTGGGGCGGTCCTTGGCGGCCGCCGCCCTGGCCATGGCCTCCAGCTGGGCCAGCATGGGCATCGGGTCGGTGCCGACCGTCCCGGGCAGGAAGTCGGCGATCTTCCCCGGCGTCCAGGAGCCCTCGGCGTACCCGGCGCGCAGCTCGCGCGGCTGCGCCCAGACGGCGATCTTCGGGCCGGCGATCGTGTAGACCTGCCCGGTGATCCGCTCGCCGCCGGTGGCCACGGCCCGGTCGCTGAGCAGGTACGTCACGAGCGCGGCGACGTCCTCGGGCTCGCCGATCTCCTTGAGCTCCATGGGGACGTTCGCCGACATGCGGGTACGGGCGACGGGCGCGACCGCGTTGGCCGTGACCCCGTACTTGGCGAGCCCGAGGGCGGCGGAGCGGACGAGCGAGATGATCCCGCCCTTGGCGGCGCTGTAGTTCGCCTGGGCGACGGAGCCCTGGTGGTTGCCGCTGGTGAAGCCGATCAGGGTGCCCGAGCCCTGCCGTCGCATGACGGCGGAGGCGGCGCGGAAGACGGTGAAGGTGCCCTTGAGGTGGGTGGCGACCACCGGGTCCCACTCCTCCTCGGACATGTTGAAGAGCATCCGCTCGCGCAGGATCCCGGCGACGCACACGACGCCGTCGAGGCGCCCGTACCGGGCGAGCGCGGTGTCGACGACGCGCTGGCCGCCCGCCATGGTGGAGACGTCGTCGGCGACGGCCACGGCCTCCCCGCCCGCGGCGGCGATCTCCTTCACGACGCCCTCGGCGATCTCGCTGGCGGGCTCGCCGCCCCCGATCCCCACCCCGTAGTCGTTGACGACGACCTTGGCGCCCTCGGCGGCCGCGGCGAGTGCCACGGCCCGCCCGATGCCCCGGCCGGCGCCGGTGACGGCGACGGTCCTGCCTGCCAAGAAGTTCCCCACGTCCGGCCCCTTCCCGCGATTTCTGACGGACCGTTAGATTCTATGGGCAGCCGGATGCCCCCGCACAAGCCCCAGTCGGGGTCCGCGTTCACCGCCTTCGCAAGGAGCTGATGAGGTCCATGTCCCTGCCCCCCGAGTTCCACGACATCGCCAAGCGCGTCAACAACTGGGGCCGCTGGGGCGCCGACGACGAGATCGGCACCCTGAACCTCGTCACCGACGAGGTGGTCCGGGCCGCCGCGGGCGAGATACGCACCGGCCGCCGCGTCCCGCTGGCACTGCCGCTGAAGGAGGACGGCGTACAGGTCGGCATGATCCCCGGCCGGATCAACCCCCATCACACGATGGTGCAGATCAACCAGGAGATCTTCGGCCCCGGCACGGTGGCCTGCAGCGACGACGCGGTGACGATGGGCCTCCAGGCGGGCACCCACTGGGACGCCCTCACCCACGTGTCCCACTCGGGCCGGATCTACAACGGCCGTCCGGCCTCCTCGATCACCGCGCACGGCCGCGCGGAGTTCAGCGGCATCGACAAGGCCGGGCCCGTCGTCTCGCGCGGGGTGCTGCTGGACGTGGCCCGCGCGAAGGGCCTCGACCGGCTCCCGGGCGGGCACGCGGTGACGCCCGAAGACCTCTCCGAGGCGGCGGAGTTCGGCGGGGTCACCGTCCGCGCGGGCGACATCGTCCTGGTCCGCACCGGCCAGGTCCAGGTCTACCTGGCGGGCGACAGGCACGGGTACGGTTTCCCCTCCCCGGGCCTGTCGATCCGCACCCCGGAGTGGTTCCACGCCCGGGACGTGGCGGCCGTCGCGAACGACACCCTGACCTTCGAGATCTTCCCCCCGGAGAACGAGGACCTCTGGCTCCCCGTCCACGCGCTCGACCTGGTCGAGATGGGCATGCACCAGGGCCAGAACTGGAATCTCGAAAAGTTGTCCACAGCCTGTGCAGAAGAGGGCCGGTACGCGTTCCTGCTCTCCGCGATGCCCGAGCCCTTCGTCGGCGCGGTCGGCACCCCGGTGGCCCCGGTGGCCGTCCTCTGACCCGCCCCGCCGACCCTCCGCCCGTACGCCGGCCCGCCCCGGCGGGCCCCGGCACGGGCCGGTACCCTGCGGTGCCCCCGACCGCCGGGGGCCTCGCGGTACCGCTCAGGAGTCCCCCATGGCCGTCAAGAAGGCCACCATGCAGCAGCAGGTGGCGGAAGCCATCGCCCAGATCAACCCGGCCGACCGCCCCGTGGTCACCGTCCAGGTCATCGCCGGTCCCAGCGTGTGGCTGATGTCCATGCTCGGCCTCATCGGCCAGGCCTTCCTCACGTACTACTTCGTCACCGTCACCGAGCAGGCCGTCGTGGTCCACAAGGCCAGCCGGTGGAGCAACCGCCCGCAGGAGATAGCCTTCGCCATCCCCGCGGGCGAGGCGGCCGGCCTGGTATCGGACATCAACCGGAACACCCTCTGGAGCTACTTCCGCCTCCAGCTCCCGAACACCCCGAAGCCGACGCGCATGAACGTCCACCGCATCTGGCGCGCGGAGATGGACCAGGTCCTCACCATCCTCACGGCCCAGCCGGTCGCCTGACCCCCCGTCCCCGGCGCGGGCCCTCCCCACCCCGCGCCGGCGGACGTGCACGCCGCGCCACGCGTGAGGCGCGGGGGACCGGATGTCCTCGGTGACCACGCCCGACGGTGCGAGCACCCCGGACGCTCGCGGGCCGCACCCGGTGGGAACCATGAGGTGGACATGACGCGTCCCCGTACGGGCGTCACCCGTCCCACCCCGTCCCACCCCGTCCCACCCCGTCCCACCCCGTCCCCGCAGGAGAAGCCCGATGACCAACCCGTACCAGACACCGCCGCAGCCCGCCCCACGGCGCCGCTCGGGCGGCACCGTCGCCACCGTCATCGTCCTCGCCGTGATCATCGTCGGCGGCTACTTCGCCCTGCAGACGATCCGCGAGGACGACGGCAAGCCGTCCGGATCCGCCTCCGCCCCGGCGTCCCCGTCCGCCAAGCCCACCGCCAAGGACCCCGGGTCGCCCGAGTCCTCCTCCGACACCTCCAGCGCGTGGAAGGTCGGCGACTGCGGCGGGCCCGACCCGGCCAAGGCCCCCGACGGGTACAAGCGCCAGGACTGCTCCGCCTCCGGCGCCTCCTTCAAGGCCATCGACATCAAGGAGGCCAGCATCCTCCCCGGCTCGATCCAGTGCCCGCCCGGCACCGACCTGATGATCCAGGTGAGCATCTCCTACGGCGGCGGCAAGTCCAGCGGCATCCCCACCAACACCGTCTGCGGCCGCAACCTGTCCAACGACCACCCCGGCGACGCGGGGGCCGGCGGCGGCCAGCTGGTCAAGGGAGACTGCGTGACCTCCCAGGCCAAGGAGGTCGCCTGCGGCGGCTCCGGCGCCCAGAAGGTCCTCGGCCTCGTCAAGGAACAGTCCGAGTGCCCCTCCGGCACCACGGACCCCATCAAGCTGACCATGGGGATCGGCCGCCCGTACGACGTCATCTGCACCGACGGCTGAGCCGTTCGGAGGACTGCGGGTGGCGGCGGCGCGCGTGCACGCCCCGAGCGCGGCACGGCAGCCGCCACCCCGCGATCCGCACTCGTCAAGGCGTGCCCTTGGCGTCCCCTCGCGTCGAATCGCTCCCCACCAGGGTGATCACCATGTGACGGATCGTCAACACCTCGTTAGAGGTACACGCGCGGTTCCCGCCCGGAGGGGTGATGTTTCGGCGGTCCGTCCGAGGCGCAGTCCCCCGCCGCCTTCTCCGCGCGGTCGATCTCGCACCAGATCCGTTTGCCCGCGCCCTCGCGCTGCCAGCCCCAGCGGTCCGCCAGGCCGTCCACCAGTTCCAGGCCCCGCCCGCCCGTGTCGTCCCCGGCGGCCTGCCGGGGTGCCGGGGCCCGGTCGCTCGCGTCCGCGACCTCGACCCGCACTCCCGGTTCCCCGAAGAGCATCCGCAGCACGGCCGGACAGCCCGTGTGCACGACCGCGTTCGTCACCAGCTCGGAGATCAGCAGGATCAGCGTCTCGGCGAGCGGTTCGTCGTCCCCTATGCCCGAGCCCGCGAGTCGGGAGCGGGCCCACCGGCGGGCCCGGCCGACCTCGGCGGGATCGGGTCCTACCTCCAGCTGAACCTGAAGCACCTGCACCGCTCACACCATCCGAACCGGCGGACACTTCGCCTCGCGACAGGACGGGATCACCCAGTGTGATCCCCTTGCGGAGCAGCATGGTTGACGTACAGTCACCACAACAAGCGCTTCGGGCATATTCCCGCGCGAAGGAGTAAGCGTGGTGCATACTGTGCGACGCCCTCGGCGCTTTACCGCTCGCATTCGTGGGAGCGTACCGGAGCAGGCCCCCGACTCCGGGCCGTAACGAGTCGGGCGAAGGACACAAACCGATATCAACTCTCTGTAATCGGACATGCGTCCCACCCCGTCTCTCCCGTTCCTTCCTTCATCGTCCCGCGCCTGCCCCGCGCACTCACCGTGTACTCCCGGCGCTTTCCGTGCGCCGTTCCGTCACGGCACGCTACGGCCCCGACGCCAGCAGCTCCTCCGCCAGCAGTTCCTCCGCCTGGGCCGCGGTGCGCCACTGCTCGGCCCGCACCCACGCCCGTTTCAGGTGCAGGTGCACGTCCGCCTCCCAGGTGAAACCCATCCCGCCGTACACCTGCAGGCAGTCCCGGGCGCCCTCGACCGCCGCCCGGTCAGCGAGGAGCTTGGCCGCCGCGATCTCCCCGGGGTCCGCCGTCACCGCCGCCGCGTAGAGCGCCGTACGGGCCACCTCCGCCCGGACCAGCATCCCCGCACACAGGTGCTTGACCGCCTGGAACCCGCCGATCGGCTGGCCGAACTGCTCCCGCTGCGCCGCGTACCGCACCGCCAGCTCCAGCGTCCGCAGCGCGCTCCCGACCTGGAGCGCGGCCGTCAGCAGCGCCCCCGTCGCGCGGTACTCCGAGACGCCGCCGCCCCCGTACGCGCCGCCGCCCCCGTACCCCGCCACCCGGTGCAGCGGGGTCAGCGGGTCCGCCGAGCGCACCGGTTCCCCGGCGGGCACCGGCTCGCCGGCGGCCCCCAGGACGGCGTCCGCCTCCCCGAGGTACGCCACCAGGTCCCCGCCCAGGTCGAAGGCGGTGACCACGGCCTTCCCCGCCGCGGCCCCCGGGACCACCCCGGCGGCGAGGTGCGTGGCGACCAGCGGCCCCGGCAGCAGGACCCGCCCGGCCTCCTCGAAGGCGAGCACCGCCTCCGGCAGCCCGAGCCCGACCCCGCCCTCGGCCTCCGGGAGCCGCAGCGCGAAGAACCCGGCCCCGCCCAGCTCCCGCCACAGCCCCCGGTCCACCACCGGCCCGCCGGCCGGACCCGCCCCGCCCGGCCCCGCGCCCGGCGGACCGCCCCCGGCCGCGCCGTCCACCGACGCCCGCAGCGCCTCGCGCCCGTACCGCCCCGCCAGGAGGTCGCGCACGCCCGCGCGCAGGGCCTCCTGGTCCTCGGTCGGCTGGAAGTGCACGCCCCTCACCGGCCCTTCGGAAGGCCGAGGATGCGCTCGGCGACGATGTTCCGCTGGATCTGCGAGGTGCCCGCCGCGATCGTGTACGAGAGCGACGAGAGGCGGTCCAGCGTCCACTCCTCGTCCAGGACGAGGGACCCGGCCCCGAGCACCTGCGCGGCCGTGTCGTACAGCTCCTGCCGGGCGTGCGAGTACGCCAGCTTGAAGACGGAGCCGCCGGTGCCGGGGACCCCGCCGGAGCACTGCGCCTCGCTGACGTTCCACTGCGTGAGCCGCCACAGCGCGCCGAACTCCCCGTACAGCCGGCCCATCCTGCGCCGCAGCACCGGGTCGTCCCAGCTGCCGTTCGCCCTGGCCCTGCGGGCCAGCTCGCCCAGGGTCCGGCGGCAGGCGACGACCTCGCCCACGAAGGCGGTGCCCCGCTCGAAGGAGAGCGTGACCATGGTGACCCGCCAGCCGTCGTTCTCGGCGCCGACCCGGTTGGCGACGGGGACCCGCACCTCGTCGAGGAACACCTCCGCGAACTCGGTGGACCCGGCCAGCGTCCGCAGCGGCCGTACCGTCACCCCGGGCGCGTCCATCGGCATGGCGAGCCAGGAGATCCCCCGGTGCCTGGGGGCGTCCGGGTCCGTGCGCACCAGCAGCTCGCACCAGTCGGCCACCTCCGCGTGCGAGGTCCACACCTTCGAGCCGGTGACCACGTACGCGTCGCCGTCCCGGACCGCGCGCGTCCGCAGGGACGCCAGGTCGGAGCCCGCGTCCGGTTCGCTGAACCCCTGGCACCACACCTCGTCGCCCCGCAGCACCGGCGGCAGCCAGCGCGCCCGCTGCTCCGCCGTGCCCTCGGCGGCGATGGTCGGGCCGGCGTGGAGCAGGCCGACGAAGTTCGCGCCGACGTACGGGGCGCCCGCCCGCTCGGTCTCCTCCAGGAAGATCAGGTGCTGGGTCGGGGTGGCCCCGCGGCCCCCGGCGTCGAGCGGCCAGTGCAGGCCCGCGTACCCGGCGTCGTGCAACCGGCGCTGCCAGCCGCCGTCGTAGGCGCGGCGGCCCGGCCAGTCGTCGGGGGACGGCTTGGCGGGCAGCCGGGGCAGCACGACGGCGAGCCAGGCGCGCAGCCGGGCCCGGAACTCC
This sequence comes from Streptomyces sp. NPDC058701, assembly GCF_042715295.1. Classification (NCBI taxonomy): domain Bacteria; kingdom Bacillati; phylum Actinomycetota; class Actinomycetes; order Kitasatosporales; family Streptomycetaceae; genus Streptomyces; species Streptomyces sp. NPDC058701. Next base: position 38,663 of record NZ_JBHXSY010000010.1, read on the forward strand.
TGCTCCTCCTCGGTGTAGGTCAGGTCCATCAGCGGTCCAGGTCGAGGCCGAGCATGCGGATGGCGTTGCCGCGCATCAGCTTGTAGACGGTCTCCTCGTCGAGGCCCTTCACGTGGTCGAGGGCGACCTCCTTGGTGTGCGGGAAGGTCGAGTCGACGTGCGGGTAGTCGGTCTCGAAGGTGGCGTTGTCGCGGCCGACCACGTCCAGCGAGGCGATCCCGTGCTTGTCGCGGAAGAAGCAGCAGAACATCTGCCGGTAGTAGTACGTGGACGGGGGCTCGGGGATCAGGTCGCGGACCCCGCCCCAGGCCCGGTGCTCCTGCCAGACGTCGTCGGCGCGCTCCAGGGCGTACGGGATCCAGCCCATCTGGCCCTCGCTGTAGGCGAGCTTGAGCGCCGGGAACTTCACCAGCACGCCGCTGAACAGGAAGTCCATCATCGAGGCCATCGCGTTGTTGAAGCTGAGCGAGGCCTGGACGGCGGGCGGCGCGTCCGGGGAGGCGGCGGGCATCTGCGAGCTGGACCCGATGTGCATGTTGACCACCGTGCCGGTCTCCTGGCAGACGGCGAAGAAGGGATCCCAGTAGCCGGAGTGGATCGACGGCAGCCCCAGGTGGGTCGGTATCTCGGAGAAGGTCACGGCCCGCACGCCGCGGGCCGCGTTGCGCCGGATCTCGGCCACCGCGAGGTCGGTGTCCCACAGCGGGATGATGCACAGCGGGATCAGCCGGCCGCCGCTGTCGCCGCACCACTCCTCGACCATCCAGTCGTTGTAGGCGCGCACGCAGGCGAGCGCCACCTCCTTGTCGCGGGCCTCGGCGAAGGTCTGCCCGCAGAAGCGCGGGAAGGTCGGGAAGCACAGCGAGGCCTCGACGTGGTTGAGGTCCATGTCGAGCAGCCGCGCCGCGGGGTCCCAGCAGCCGCGGCGCATCTCCTCGCGGGTGATCCCCTCCAGGGTCATGTCGTCGCGGTCGAAGCCGACGGCGGCGATGTTGCGCTTGTACGGGAACTTCAGGTCCTCGTAGATCCACCAGTCGGTCGGCGGGCCGTCGGGGTCCATGGAGATGACGTACTTGCCGCCCGTGTACTGGAGCTCGCCGATGCCGGCGGTGAGCGGCTTGGGGCCGCGGTCGCGGTACTTGGCGGGCAGCCAGACGTCGAACAGGTGCGCGGGCTCGATCACGTGGTCGTCGACGCTGATGATCCGAGGCAGTTCCACAGGTCTCCCCAATCTGATGGATCGTCAGAAACAAGCTAGCCCCGCCACCCCTGGACCGACAAGCGCCGGCGCTCTACGCTCACCGCTGGATCTGACTATCCGTCAGCTAAGGGAGGTCTGGGATGCCGGACACCGCGACAGAACTGAGCCGGTCCCGCACCCTGTGGGAGCTGGTCGACCGCCGGGCCGCGCTCACCCCGCACACCACCGTCCTCGTCGAGGCCGCCGAGGACCCCGCCGACGACCGCCGGCTGACCTTCGGCGAGCTCCGCGACCGCTCCGAACGCGTCGCCGCCGGCCTGTACGGCATGGGCGTGCGCCCGGGCACGGTCGTCGCCTGGCAGCTCCCCACCCGCATCGGGACCGTGCTGCTGTCGGTCGCCCTCGCCCGGATCGGAGCCGTCCAGTCCCCGGTCATCCCCTTCTACCGGGACCGCGAGGTCGGCTTCGCGCTCCGCGAGTCCAAGGCCGAGTTCTTCGCCGTCCCGAGCCGCTGGCGCGGCCACGACTACCGGGCGATGGCCGAACGGCTCGGCGCCCGCGGGGTCTTCGAGGCGTACGACGACCTCCCGGACGGCGACCCCGCCGTCCTGCCCCCGCCGCCCGCCTCCGGCACCGACGTCCGCTGGATCTACTGGACGTCGGGCACCACCTCCGACCCCAAGGGCGTCCTGCACACCGACCGGTCCCTGATCGCCGGCGGCTCCTGCCTCGCCCACGCCCTGCACCTGAGCCCGGCCGACGTCGGCTCGATGGCCTTCCCGTTCGCGCACATAGCCGGGCCCGACTACACCGTCATGCTGCTGCTGTACGGCTTCCCGGCCGTCCTCTTCGAGAAGTTCGCCATGCCGGACGCCCTCGCCGGTTACCGCCGCCACGGCGTCACGGTCGCCGGCGGCTCCACGGCCTTCTACTCCATGTTCCTCACGGAGCAGCGCAAGGACCCCGCGACGAAGCTCATCCCCACCCTCCGCCTGCTGGCCGGCGGCGGCGCCCCGAAACCGCCGGAGATCTACCACGCGGTCGTACGGGAGATGGGCTGCCAGCTGACCCACGGCTACGGCATGACCGAGGTCCCGATGATCACCATGGGGGCGCCGGACGACACGGCGGACCACCTGGCCACCACCGAGGGCCGCCCCCCGGCGGGCATGTCCATCCGCATCACCGCCGCCGACGGCACCCCGCTGCCCCCCGGCACGGACGGCGAGGTCCGGCTCAAGGGCGAGGCCGTCTGCCGCGGGTACCTCGACCGGGAGCAGTCCGCGGAGGTCTTCGACGCCGACGGCTACCTGATCACCGGCGACCTCGGGCACCTGACCCGGGACGGCTACCTGGTCCTCACCGGCCGCAGCAAGGACGTCATCATCCGCAAGGGCGAGAACATCTCGGCGAAGGAGATCGAGGACCTCCTGCACCGGCTCCCCGGCGTCGCCGACGTCGCGGTCATCGGCCTCCCGGACCCGGCGCGCGGCGAACGCGTCTGCGCCGTGGTGGAGCAGCCCCCGGGTGCGGCCCCGCTGACCCTGCCGCAGCTGACCTCGTACCTGCGCGCAGAGGGCCTGGCGACCCACAAGCTCCCCGAGCAGCTGGAACTCCTGGAGTCCCTGCCCCGCAACGAAGCCCTGCGCAAGGTCCTCAAGTACCGCCTCCGCGAACGCTACGCCTGACCACCGCCGGGGAGCGGGGACGGGGTGGGGTGCCCACCCCGGCATCCTTCCCGGTACCCGCCCGCGCCCGCCGGGAGGCTACAGCCGGCTCAGGGAGGCCGCCGCGAACAGGACGTCGCGGATCGCCTCCCGGTCGCCGTGCTGCCCCGCGGCCGCCTCCTCCGGCGAGATGTGACCCGCGGCCAGCTGGCAGAACTCGACGCCGTCCAGCGCGATCTCCGCCACCGTCCGCTCCGCCGACGGCTTCGCGGCCGGCGAGTCCAGCGCGATGTCCCAGCCCCCGCCGCCCGCGCCCTCGATCTCCAGGTGCAGCGTCCGCCCCGGCGCGCCCGCCTCGACCAGGCCGCGCGCCGGTCCGGCCAGCCCCGACCGGCGGCGCTGCGCCAGCGCCCCCGGCAGCAGCCGGGCCGCCAGGTCGATCATGCGGTGCAGGTGCGGCCCGGAGGGGGCCTCGTACGGGTAGTCCACCGCCTCGGCGATGTCCCACGCGTGGACCCAGCACTCGAAGGCCCGCTCCAGGAAGGCGTCCCCGAGCGGCAGCGCGAAGGCGCCGTAGTCCACGGCCAGTTCGGCCACGCCCCCACCGGCGAAGGACACCGTACGGACCAGCGTGTGCCCCTGCTCCCGCCACGGGTCGCGGACCTGCCGGGTGGGCGGGTGCCCCGACGCCTCCCAGAAGTGCTCCGTCCGCGCGGCCGGGCCGGCGCCCGGCGGCGCGGCCGGACCCAGCGGGTCGTCCAGCCCCAGGGCCGTCGCGACCATGCCGTCCACCGTCATCAGGTGCCCGATCACCCCCGCCACCGTGGTCCGCTGCGAGCGTTGGCCCTCCTCCTCGTACCACTTCAGCCGTACCGGGGTGTGCCACTCCGAGTCGCCGAAGTCCTGGAGCAGCGCGTCGAGCCGCGCCGTCTCGGTGTCGTACGGGCTCGCCCACGACGGCACCGGGATGCGGGCCGGCCGCTTGCCCAGGCAGTCCTCCAGCACCCGCGACCGCAGCAAGGGCTTGAGGTCGAGGGTCTCCTCCGGGTGCAGCAGGCCCACCGCGTCGCGCAGCCGCAGCGCCTCCTCCGCGCAGGGCGCGCACTCGGTGAGGTGCTCCTCCACGGCCTGCGTCTCGTCCGCGGAGCAGGCGGCCAGCGCCCACGCCCCGAGCAGGGACTTCAGCACGGCGTGCGTGGGCGGGAAGGGGTCCGGGACGGCCGCCGGCACGGGGGGCGGGACAGCCGCCGGTGCGGGGTCCGGTGCGGGGTCCGGGGCGGGGTCCGGGGCGGGGTCCGGGGCCGGTTCACCGCGCGGCTCCCGGAGCGCGGGCGGCTCCGGCAGCGGCGCGTACAGCGGGTCCAGGTCGTCGGCGGGGCCGCGCGGACCCGGTATCCGGGCGGGGCCCGCGGGCTGCCCGTACCCGTCGTCGGGTCGCTCGGCGGGGCCGGTCATCGGGGCGTTCCACGGGTGTGGTGGCCGTGTCCGGGAAGGGTCGTTTCGTCCAGCGGGAGGGTGTGGGCGGTCGACAGCAGCTGCAGCCCGAGCCGCAGCCGGCGCCGCGCCTCGTCCTCGCTGATCTGGAGGTCGGCGGCGGCCTGCCGGTAGTCGCGCCGCTTGAAGTACGCGAGTTCCAGCGCCGCGCGCAGGGGCGCGGGCATGGAGGTGACGATGAAGTCGGCGCGGGCTGCGGCGCTGGCACTGCGCACCTTCTGCTCCAGTTCCTCGTGCGAGCCGCGGCCCCGCTCCGCCTGCCGCAGCCGCGCCACGGCCTGGCACTGGGCGATCCGGGCGACCCACGACCGCATGGAGCCCTGCTTGGGGTCGTAGGCGTCGGGGTTCTCCCAGATGTACGCGAAGACCTCGCGGGTGGTCCGGTCGGCGGCCTTCTCGTCGCCCAGCACCCGGTGCGCCAGGCTGTGCACGAGGGAGGCGAAGCGGTCGTACAGCTCCCCGAGCGCGGCCGCCTCACCGCGGGCGAGGCGCTGCTGCATGCGGCGGTCCCAGCGCGGTGGTGCGTCCTTCGGCATCGTGCCCCCAGCCGTGTGTCGACGCATCGAATGTAGTGGGCACATGGCGTTGTGCGCCCGTTTTGGGGGAAGCCCGCCACAAAAATGCGCCGCGCGTGATAAGGGCATGGCGCCGCGCGAACGGTGGTACGAGCATGGGGACATGGGTACAGGTGTACGCGCCCCGCCACGCTCCCCGTGCGCGGGTTCGATGTCGCCACCTCCTTGACCGCTTCGCTTAACGCGCAGGCCACGTAGGCCGTACGCTCCTGCATTGTCTTGATCTGAACCCCATCGCACACGTGAAGGCGGAACGCCGAACATGGACAGCGCACGATACGAGCGCAAGATCGCCGCCCGATTCGCCACCTTCGACCAGGACGGGTCCGGCTATATCGACCGGGAGGACTTCAGCACGGCCGCGAAGGCCGTGCTGACCGAATTCGGTACCACCGCACGCTCCGACAAGGGCCAGGCGGTCTTCGCCGGCGCCGAGGCCTTCTGGCAGGGCATGGCGGGCATCGCGGACGTCGACGGTGACCAGCGGGTGTCCCGCGAGGAGTTCATCACCGGCGCGGCGAAGCGGCTGCGCGACAGCCCGCAGCGGTTCGCGGAGATCGCGCGGCCGTTCCTGCGGGCCGTGATCGCGGTCGCGGACCCGGACGGCGCCGGTGCGACCCCGTCGGCCACGGCGCGGGTGCTGACCGTGCTCGGCACCCCGGCGGAGCAGGCCGAGCAGGTGGCGACCGCCCTGGACACCGACGGCGACGGCCGCATCTCGGAGGACGAGATCCTGGCGGCCTTCGCGTCGTACTGCGGCGTGGAGGCCCCGGACGCCTGACGCCCGCGGCGCGGCCAGGAGGTCGACGGCGGGGCCCCGCGGCCCCGCCCCTCCCCCTGCCCGGACGCCCGCGGCGGCGTCCGGAAGCGGCCCGGCGCCCGCGACGCGGTCCGACGGCCTAGGCGAAGACCACCGTCCGCGCGCCGTTCAGCAGCACCCGGTGCTCGCTGTGCCACTTCACCGCGCGCGCCAGCGCCTGGCACTCCACGTCGCGCCCGATCGCCACCAGCTGGTCCGGAGTCACCTCGTGGCCCACCCGCTCGACCTCCTGCTCGATGATCGGGCCCTCGTCCAGGTCGGCGGTGACGTAGTGGGCGGTCGCGCCGATCAGCTTCACACCGCGCGCGTGCGCCTGGTGGTACGGCTTCGCGCCCTTGAAGCTCGGCAGGAACGAGTGGTGGATGTTGATGATCCGCCCGCTCAGCTCCTTGCACAGGGTGTCCGACAGCACCTGCATGTACCGGGCCAGCACCACCAGCTCGACGTTCTCCGTCCGCACCAGCTCCAGCAGCTCCGCCTCGGCGGCCGCCTTCGTGTCCTTCGTCACCGGGATGTGCACGAACGGGAGGTCGTACGAGCCGACCAGTTCCGCGAAGTCCGTGTGGTTGGAGACCACGGCCGCGATCTCCACCGGCAGGGCGCCGATGCTGGAGCGGAACAGCAGGTCGTTCAGGCAGTGGCCGAACTTGGACACCATCAGCACGATCCGCATGCGCTCGTCGGAGCGGTGGATCTGCCAGTCCATGCGGAAGGAGTCCCCGATCGCGGCGAAGCTGGCGCGCAGCTTGTCGACGGTCACCGCGGGCTCGGCTTCGAAGTGCACCCGCATGAAGAAGAGCCCGGTCCCCCGGTCTCCGAACTGCTGGCTGTCCACGATGTTGCAGCCGGTCATGAAGAGGTAACTCGACACGGCGTGCACGATGCCCTGCTTGTCGGGGCAGGACACGGTCAGGACGTACTGCTGGAGGGGCTGGGCCGGGGCCTCGGGCTGCGGGTCGCTCATGACCCGACAGCCTTTCACACCGCGCGGGTCGCCATCCTCAGCAGTTCGAGCGAGCGCGGGCGCCCGTCGGGGTCGTCCCCGTCCGCCGCGGCCAGCCGTACGTGCGCCTCGCGCGCGGCGCGGACCGCCTCGGGCCACGCGTGGTGCTCCAGGTAGGCGGAGACGGGGGCGTCGGGGCCGACCTGGTGCAGGATCCGCAGCACCCGCAGCACGGCGAGGTCGACCAGGGCCGCCTCCTGCGAGTCCCGGAAGATCGTGCCGATGTACTTCTCGGCCGACCAGCTGTCGAGCCAGGTGTCCTCCACGAGCCGGTACACGGCGTCGGTGACGTCCCCGTACCCTTCGGCGCCGGCGAGCCAGATCTCCTCGTGGAAGACCGGGTCGGAGAGCATGTGCAGCGCCGAGCGCACGTTGCTGCGCCAGCGCCACCACGGCATGTCGTTGAGGGGCATGCCGCCCATGGTGGAGGAGCGGCCGCCGCGGCGGGAAGAGTTCTTCGAACCTTGGGCGAATGTCACGCTTTCGATCGTACGTTCCTGTTCAGCGCGATCTTGAGGCGCCTGCGGCGCCGCGGGACCCGGCGGCTTCCCCGGCAATTCACCTGGACGTCACCGAATGTTGTGTACACCTCACACTTCAGTTCCCCGTGGGGCGGAATGGTGCGTGGACATGACCGACTGGCGCCGCGCAGCAAGGCTTTCCCGCATCCTCCTCGCCACCGCGATGGGTGCGTGTCTCGTCGCCGGGTGCGGGGTGATACCCGGGGGCTCCGGGGGATCCGGGGACACCCTCACCGTCATGACCTTCGCACCCGAGGGCACCCGCGCGACCAACATGCCCGGAATGCCCGCCATGGCCCGGGCGTACGAGCGCTGGGTGAACTCCAAGGGCGGCGTCAACGGCCGCACCCTGCGGGTCCTGACCTGCAACGAGAAGAACACGCCCACCGGCGCCGCCGACTGCGCCCGCAAGGCCATCTCCGAGAAGGCCGTCGCCGTGGTCGGCTCCTACAGCCAGCACGGGCGGGCCTTCATGGCCCCGCTGGAGGCCGAGGGCATCCCGTTCATCGGCGGGTACGGGGTCTCCTCCGAGGAGTTCCAGTCCACGCTCTCCTACCCCGTCAACGGCGGCCAGCCCGTCCTCCTCGCCGGCGCCGGCCACCAGCTCGGCCGCGCTTGCAGCCAGGTCGCGCTGGTCCGCCCCGACACCCTCGCGGGCGACTCCCTGCCCGTCCTGCTCAACGCCGGGCTGCGCGCCAACAAGATGGGCGACGCCTCCGACATCCGGGCCGCCGAGGACGCGACGGACTTCGCCCCGCAGGCCCGCGAGGCCCTGTCCAACACCACCGGCGGCAAGGAGCGGGGCTGCGTGACCGCGGTCCTCGGCGAGCGCACGGAGACCTTCTTCGACGCCTTCCGCCGGGCCGACGCCCAGAAGAAGAACCCGCAGATCTCCTCGGTGCTCGGCAGCCTCAGCCAGTCGCTGGTGGACCGTACCGGCGGTCGCGAGAGCCCCTTCGAGGGCGCGTACCTGACCAGCTGGTACCCGGTGTCCACCGATCCCCTGTGGGAGCCGATGCGCAAGGTGATCTCCGAGCACTCCCTCGGCGCGGACGGGCTCGACGCCGCCGACAGCGGCGCGCAGACCACCTGGATCGCGTACACCGTCCTGAGCGAGATCGTGAACCGCTTCAAGCCGGACGAGAAGGTCACCGCCCGCAAGGTCGCGCGCGTCCTGAACCAGTCGCAGTCCGTCACGACCGGCGGCCTGACCCCGGAACTGAGCTGGCGCTACCAGGACATGCGGGCGGTCGGCGGTTTTCCCCGCATCGTCAACGGCCGGGTCAGCTTCCAGATCGTCCAGGCCGGCCGGCTGGTCGCCCAGCAGGGCGAGCAGTCCATGGACATGACCCCGACGCTGGAACAGGCCCCCCGGGCCGCCTGACCGGGGGCGAGGCGGGCGGGAGCGGGCCGGGGCAGGCGGGAGCGGGCGGGAGCGGGCCGGGGCGGATTCCCCGCCCCGGCCGGGGTCTCAGAGCTGCGACTTGTCGCGCTTCGTGAGGGAGTACTTGGCCGCGATCGTGTTCCACAGGGTCGCGGCCTGCTCCTTGGACCGCGTCGCGTCGCCGCTCGCCTTGTTCCCCGCGGAGGCGTTGTCCGTGTTCTTGGCCTTGCCGTCCTTGCAGCCCTTGTCGCCGCCCACGTCCTGCGCCCAGGCCGCGTAGCTGTTGTCGGCGGCCGCGGAGGACTGCCAGGCCTTGGTGAGGGCCGCGCTCAGCTTCACGTGGTTCGGGAGCTGGTCCAGCTTGAGCTCCTTGAGGCGCGTGATGAGCTCCTCGCGCTGGCGGGCCGCGTCGCGCAGGTCGGCGGCGGCCTGCTCCAGGTTGCTGCAGACCTTGATGTCCTCGACGGCCTTGATCACCGCGGCGCGGCTGTCGTTGCTGTCGGCGAGGAGCTTGTCCAGCTGGACGGCCTGCGGGCTGCCCGGGTCCACCCGGGGCTCGGCGGCCGGGGCGGAACCCCCGGCGGCGCTCGGCGCGGCCGGGACCGCGCCCGGGTCGTTATTCTTCGGCTTGTCGTCGCCGAGCAGCGAGCCGACGCCGAGACCGGCGACGGCCAGGCCGACGACGACCGCGACGACGACGGCGGGCGAGACCCTGCGCGGGGCCTCCGGCGGCGGGGGCGGCGGCGGCCCGGCGAACTGCTGCTGCGGGTGCGGGGGTTGGCCCGGGTGGGGGCGGTACGGCTGCCGTGCCTGCTGCGGGTGCGGCACGGGTCCCTGCCCGCGCGGCGGGTACGGGCGCGGCGGCTGCCGCCGCACCGGCTCCTGCACGGACGGCAGTTGCTGCGTGTGCCCGGCGGAGTCGTCGCCCCCGCGGAACAGGCCGTCGAACTCGGCGGCGGGAACGGGCGCGATGTACTGCGTCGCCGCCTCGGCGTGCGCGGGCCCGCCCGGCACCGGCGGAATGTACTGG
>NZ_JBHXSY010000010.1:48455-112340 GCF_042715295.1 Streptomyces sp. NPDC058701
CGCCTCGGCGTGCGCGGGCCCGCCCGGCACCGGCGGAATGTACTGGGTCGCGTCCTGGCCCGGACCTGCCGGAACCGGCGGGATGTACTGGGTCGCGTCCTCGCCCGGACCACCCGGACCTGCCGGAACCGGCGGGATGTACTGCGTCACCGCCTCGGGCAGGGGCGGGTAGCCGTAGCCGTGCGGGTCCCCCGGGCCCTCGTAGCCCGGGCCCACCACGTGCCCGGCCCCGGCCGCCGGCCCCGGCTGCGGGTAGCCGTATCCGGGCGCCGCATAGCCCTGCGGGTCCTGCCCGGGCTGCGGATACCCGTACGCGGGACCGCCCGGCTGCGGGGTGCCGTACGCCGCCTGCTCCGGGTGCGGGGTGCCGTAGCCCGACTGCTCCGGCCGGCCCGGCTGCGGGGTGCCGTACGCGGACCCGGCCGGCTGCGGCGGTCCGTACGCGGGCTGCTGCCCGGCCGGAGCCGCCTGCGGGTGCCCCTCGGGCCCGTCCGGCTGCGCCGGGTGGGCGGGGTCCGGACCCCACGGGGCACCCGGCTGGGGGGCGCCCCCTCGTCCGTTCTCCGTCACCGGGACTCCTTATCCGACTCGCCCGAACCTACGGAACCGTCGGCTCACGCTACCCGGTCGCCCGGGGCTACCGTCAGGCCGCCCGGGATCCGGCCCGGCAACCCGCCCGGGACCGCCTCCGAGTTCCGGATGGTCCCCCGCGGCCCGGGGCAGTCCCGGACAGTCCCGCGCGGTCCCGGACAGTCCCGCGCGGCCCCGAGCGGTCCCGCGCGGGCTCCCCCGCGGCCGGTCAGGCGGCCCTGGCCTCCAGGCGGGCGCCGAACTCGCGGACCGACGGCTCCTCCCCGTACGGCTCCAGCCGCGAGCGGAAGTCCTCCAGGTACTCCTCGCCCCGGGTCGAGCGGAGCCCCGCCAGCAGGTCCGCCGCCCTCGTGGCGGTCCGGCAGGCCTCCTCCACCTCCCGTTGCTGGACCTGCGCCGCCGCCAGCAGCAGCAGGCCGATCGCCCGCCGGCGCGCCTTGCCGTCCGGCAGGCCCCGCAGCGCCTCCTCCGCACGCCGGCCCGCGGCCTCCGCCTGGCCCAGGTCCCGGTGGCAGTGGGCCAGTTCGTCCGCGAGGTACGCGCTGTCGAAGTGCCGGATCCACACCGGGTCGTCACCCGACTCCGGTTCCGCACGCTCCAGCGCCGTCACCGCCCGCCCCGACAGCACCGCCGTCGCCCGGACGTCCCCGAGCAGCGCGTGCCCGCGCGCCTCGGCCGCGTAGAACATCGCCTCCACCCGCGGGGTGACCTGCCCCCGCGTGCCCTCCTGCGCGGCCCGCGCGAGCTGCGCGATCTCCCGGGGGTTGCCCAGCTCGGCGGCCAGATGACTCATGGACGCCGCCAGCACGTACCCGCCGTACGCCCGGTCGCCGGCCGCCTGGGCCAGGCGCAGCGCCTGGATGTAGTAGCGCTGGGCCAGCCCCGGCTGCCCGGTGTCCACCGCCATGTAGCCCGCGAGTTCGGTCAGCCGGGCCACCGACGCGAACAGCGCGCGCCCCACCGGTTCCTTGTACGCGCCGCCGATCAGCCCGGACACCACGGAGTTGAGGTAGTGCACGACGACCGGCCGGACGTGCCCGCTGCCGAAGCGGTGGTCGAGCTCCTTGAGCGCCTCGGTGGTCGCCCGCACCGCCTCCACGTCGGACATGCCGACCCGCGACCCTCCGCTGCGGGCCACCTGCGCGTCGGCTCCGGTGATCAGCCAGTCGCGGCTCGGCTCGACCAGCGCGGAGGCCGCCACACTCGATCCCGCGAGGAAGTCGCGGCGGCCCACGTCGCTGCGCCACAGTTCGCAGACCTGCTCGATCGCGCCGACGACCGTCGGGGAGAACTGCAGGCCGATCCCCGAGGCGAGGTTCTTGCCGTTGGCCATGCCGATCTCGTCGATGGTGACGGTCCGGCCGAGTTTGCGCCCGATCGCCTCCGCGATGATGCCGGGGGCCCGCCCGCGCGGCTGCTGGCCGCGCAGCCAGCGGGCCACGGAGGTCTTGTCGTAGCGGAGGTCGAGACCGTGCTCCGCCCCGCACATGTTGACGCGCCGGGCGAGCCCGGCGTTGGAGCACCCGGCTTCCTGGATGAGCGCCTGCAGCCGTTCGTTCGGCTGACGGGCGACGAGAGGCCTGGCTGCCATGAAAACCCCCTGTAACCGCGGGTGATCGCTGGAATGATCACTTCCCGCCTGAAGTGCGGGGAATCTTCCGCTCTGCGTGGTGTCGCTACCCAACTCCCGCGCCCCGGCCTCCTACGCGCCCCCGTGCGTGCTCCGATGCGCCCCGCATGCAGGATCGATGCTCCGTCCACCGTCCGGTTTACGCCCGTAACCCCGGGTGACCCGCGGAGTTGTGATGGGCGTGGAAGAGACCATCGGAGTCACGGAGACCGCACCCATCCCCAAGCAGCGCGGCGAACAGGTGCTGGACCATGCCGTCCGGTACGTGGAGGAACGGCACTGGGACGTCTTCGCCGGCACCTGGCTGGAGTCCGGAGACGGGCGGGAGGTCTGCTCCTGCGGCGCCGCGGACTGCCCGGCCCCCGGCGCGCACCCGGCGGTGAAGGACTGGGCTGCGCAGGCCACCGGCAGCGCGGTGCAGGTGCGGCGGGTCTGGGCCAAGCACCCGGAGGCCTCGATCCTCATGCCGACGGGCCGCACGTTCGACGCGCTGGACGTGCCGGACGCGGCCGGCTTCCTGGCGCTGGCGCGCCTGGAGCGGATGCAGCGCACCATCGGGCCCGTCGCCCTCACCCCCGACCACCGGATGCTGTTCTTCGTCCTGCCGGGCGCCGGAGCCAAGGTGCCGGACCTCGTACGGAAGCTGGGCTGGTCCCCGGCCTCGCTCGACCTGACCGCGCGCGGCGAGGGCGAGTACGTGGCGGCCCCGCCCACCCGCTTCGGGGGCCGCGGCTCGGTCCAGTGGGCGCGGCGGCCCACCCCGGCGAACCGATGGCTGCCGGATGCGGAGGAGCTGATCGACGCGCTGGCGTACGCCTGCGGGCGCGAGGCTGCCGCGGCCCGGGCCCGTACGGGAGCGTGAGGGCGGCGCCGGTCCCCACAGGTTCATGACATAAGTAACGGCCCGGGCCTCTCCCCGTCCTCCTATGGTGAGGAAAGAACGACCAACGGGGACGGAACGAGAGGCGGGCGCATGCCGGACCAGGCTGATGCGACGGGTGGAACGCAGCGGACGGACGGGGCGCGATCCGCGCCGTCCGCCGTGCGGGTGGAAGGCCTCTGGAAGCGGTTCGGCGAGCAGGTGGCGGTCGCGGGGATCGACCTGGAACTGCCCGCGGGCCAGTTCATCGGGCTGGTCGGCCCCAACGGCGCCGGCAAGACGACGACGCTGTCGATGGTGACCGGGCTGCTCCGCCCGGACATGGGGCGGGTCGTCGTCGCCGGTCACGACGTGTGGGCGGATCCGGCCGAGGTCAAGTCCCGGATCGGCGTCCTGCCGGAGGGCCTGCGCCTCTTCGAACGGCTCTCCGGGCGGGAACTGCTCGGCTACATGGGCCGGCTGCGCGGGCTGCCGGGGGCCGAGACCGACAAGCGGGCCACGCAGCTGCTGGAGATCCTCGACCTCGCGGGCTCGCAGCACAAGCTGGTCGTGGACTACTCGACGGGCATGCGGAAGAAGATCGGCCTGGCGGCCGCACTGCTGCACAACCCGGAAGTCCTGTTCCTGGACGAGCCGTTCGAGGGCGTCGACCCGGTGTCGGCGCAGACCATCCGCGGGGTCCTGGAGCGCTACACCGCGTCGGGAGCCACGGTCGTCTTCTCCTCCCACGTGATGGAGCTCGTCGAGTCGCTCTGCGACTGGGTGGCCGTCATGGCCGCCGGCCGGATCCGGGCCGCGGGCCCGCTGGCCGACGTACGGGGCGACGCGCCCTCCCTGCAGGCCGCCTTCCTCGAACTGGTCGGCGCGCACGGGCGCGACGCGGCCGGCGACTCCCTGGACTGGCTCGGCGGCGGCTCCGGGGCGGGTCCCCGATGACCACGCCCGTCGCCGCCACGACGGCGGCCGTCACCGCGCCCGCCGCCTCCGCACCCGCCTCCCTGACCCCGGTCTTCGTCCGGCTCAAGCTGTCGCTGCTGCGCAACGGGCTGAGGGGCTCCTCGAAGCGCAAGGCCGTCTGGATCACCACGCTGGTCTTCGCCCTGGTGGTCGCCTTCTTCACCACCCTCGGCCTGTCCCTGCTGCACGGCCACGCCCGCGCGGGCACGGTCGTCGTCCTGCTGGCCGCCGTCCTGGCGCTCGGCTGGACCTTCATGCCGCTGTTCTTCCCCACCGGGGACGAAACGCTCGACCCGAGCCGGCTGGTGATGCTGCCGCTGCGCCCGCGTCCTCTCGTACGGGCCCTCCTCGCCTCCTCGCTCGTCGGCATCGGGCCGCTGTTCACACTGTGCCTGGCGGTCGGCTCGGTCATCGCCGTCGCGCGGGGCGCGGCGGGCGCGGCGGCCGCGGTCGTGGGCGCCCCGCTGCTGCTGCTCGGCTGCGTGACGCTGGCCAGGGCGGTGGCCACGGCGAACGTACGGCTGCTGACGAGCCGCAAGGGGCGCGACCTGGCGCTGCTCAGCGGCCTGTTGATCGCGGTCGGCGCGCAGCTGGCCAACTTCGCCAGCCAGCGCCTCTTCGAGGCGGGCGGCCTGTCCCAGCTGGAGCCCGTCGAGGCGGTGGTGCGGTGGCTGCCCCCGGCGACGGCCGTCGGCATGGTCGACTCGGTGAGCGACGGCTCCTACGGGGTCGCGGCGGCCCAGCTGGCGCTCACCGTCGGCGCGCTGGCGCTGCTGATGTGGTTCTGGGAGCGCAGCCTGACCCAGCTGATGGTCAGCCCGGACGGTTCGACGATCGCCGCCGCACGGCCCGTGAAGGACCGCGGCGCGGGCGGCCTGTGGTCGCTGCTGCCGGAGGGCCGGACGGGCGCGGCCGTGCAGCGCACCCTGCGCTACGTGGTGCGCGACCCGAAGACCAAGGCCTCCTGGGTGACGGCGCTGGCGATCGGCCTGATCATCCCGGTGGTCAACGCCCTCCAGGGCGCCGGCTCGGTGTACCTCGCGTGTTTCGGCGCGGGCATGCTCGGCGTTCAGATGTACAACCAGTTCGGGCAGGACACCTCCGCGTTCTGGATGGTCGCGCAGACCATCTCGACGCCGCGCGACGCCTATCTGGAGCTGCGGGCCCGGGCGTTCGCGCTGGGGCTGGTGGCGCTCCCGTACACGGCGCTGGTCACGGCGGTCACGGCCGCGCTGCTCGGCGACTGGGGCAGCTTCCCGGCGGCCCTGGGGCTGGCGGTGGCGCTGGTGGGCTCGATGCTGTGCACGGGGGCGCTGGCCTCGGCCCTCTTCCCGTACTCGATCCCGACGGACGGCGCCTTCAAGAACGTCGCCCCGGGGCAGGGCGGGCTCGCCTGGATGGGCATCCTCGGCGGCATGGTGGTGTCGGCGCTGATCTGCGCCCCCGTGATCGCCCTGACGGTCTACCTGAACGTGGCGGACCAGCACGGCCTCTCCTGGACCGTGCTCCCGCTGGGCGTGGCCTGGGGCGCCCTCGTGACCTGGGCGGGGCTGCGGCTGGCGGCGCCGACGGTGGCGCGGAAGCTGCCGGAGATCCTGCTGGCGGTGAGCAAGGGCTGACCGTACGGAGCGCGGGGGTGCGGCGGGCGGTCTGCCTTCCGCACCCCCGCGTCGCGCGTCGCGCGTCCGCCGGTGCGCTGGAGGACGACGACGGGGCTGACCCAACTGGTGCGTACGGCACGGGAGATGGCCGCGGCCGGAGGGACGGGTTCACCGGCCGGGCCCGCACTCCGCCCAGAGCAGCTTGCCCGCGTGCGCCCCGTCCAGGCGGTACGCCCCGTACCGGTCCGCGTACAGCCGTACGAGGACCAGCCCGCGCCCGTCCTCGGCGTCGGGCGCCCCCGGGGGTGCGCAGGCCCCGCCGAAGGGGGCCGGGATGGCCGGGTTGGTGTCCCAGACGCCGACCCGGACCCGGTCCGCCGCCATCGCCCGCAGCCGCAGGGCGCAGGGGCCGTGCGCGTGCCGGTAGGCGTTGGCGACCAGCTCGCTCGCCAGGAGCTCGGCGGTGTCCGCCGGCCCCGGCATGGCGTGGCTGCGGAGCACGGCCCGCACGGTGGAGCGGGCGATTCCCGCTGCGCGGGGATCGTGCGGGAGTTGAAGGGTGTAGGCCCAGGACGGAGCTACGGTTGCGTCCACGAGAAGTCTCCGATCGAGGAGGAGAGTTGGACCGTCTGCGGTGGATCCGTGCGGTGCCCGGTGACCAGGCCGCTCCGTCGAGCGGTGTACTTCCAGGCGGTGGCCAGGTGCCCAAAGTAGCGGCTCCACGTAACGTGTTTCGCGACTTCCGTGTAATGGATTACATCGCCACTCGTGTGAGTGACAGCCGCCGGGGAAAGGTGAGTTGAGCATGCCCACCGCGCGTCAACTGCGCTTCGGCACCGAGCTGCGCAAACTGCGCGAGGGGTCCGGTCTGAACGCGACCGAGGCCGCCAAACACCTGGGTATCCGGCAGACGCAGATCAGCAATCTGGAGGCGGGCCGGATCGGCGCCAGCCCCGAGCGGGTCCGTGCGCTGGCCGACCTCTACGGGTGCGCGGACGAGTCGTACGTCGAAGCGCTGGTCGGGATGACCGGCGAACGCCGCCGCGGCTGGTGGGAGGAATACCGGGAGATCCTTCCGGGCTCGCTTCTGGACCTGGCCGAGCTGGAGCATCACGCACACGGCCTGGGCGGTGCGGTCACCACCCACATCCCCGGGCTGCTCCAGACCGCCGAGCACGCCCGCGAGATCTTCCGGCACGCGGTCCAGGCCCTGACCCCTCCGGACATCGAGCACAGGGTCTCGTTCCGCCTCAAACGACAGGCCGTGCTCTTCGGCGAGCACCCGATCCCGTACCGGGCCCTCATCCACGAGGCCGCACTGCGCATTCCCGTGGGCGGCAGCACAGTCGCCCGTGCGCAGCTCGCGCACCTCCTCACCATGAGCGAGCTCGACCACATGACGATCCGGGTCATCCCCTTCACGGCGGGCGCGCTGCACGGCTCCGGACAGTCGATCTATTACGCAACCGGGCCGGTGCCCTCGCTCGACACCGTCCACCTCGACCAGACCCACGGGCTGGTGTACCTGGACGACGAACGGCAACTCGCCGACTACCGCGTACTGTTCGAACGGGTGGAAACCGTTGCCCTCGACCCCGAGACGTCACGGGAGTTCATCGGCGCCGTCGCCGACGAGATGTGAAGGAAGGCCATGAACCCCTACGACTGGCGGCGGTCCTCCCGCTGCGCATCCGGCGACTCCTGCGTGTACGTCGCCACCGCCCCCGGCAGCCAAGGGCACGTCCTCGTTGCCGACCGCCCCGGCGGCGGCCCTTCGGCCCGCGTCGTGCGGGTGGGGGCCGCTGCCTGGGGGGCGTTGCTCGACGCGGTCAGGAGCCGTCAGCTCTGAGTGGCCCGGACTCCGTCCAGGAACGGTTCCAGGACCGCGCGCCATGCCGTCGGCTGGTCGTAGTGCAGGTAGTGGCCCGCGTCGGGGATCTCCGCGTACTGGCCGGCGGGGAGGACCCGGACCATCTCCTGGGCCTCGGCCCGGCCCAGCTCGCCGTCGAGGCCGCGGACCACCAGGGTCGGGCAGCGGACCTGGGCCAGCTCCTCCCAGTGGGCGTCGTGCACCCAGGTCTCACGGGCCGTCAGCATCTGGCGCCGGGAGAACAGCGGGCGCCAGCCGTCCTGGGCCTCGTGCATGACCTCGGCGAAGAAGGCGCCCCGGCCGGGGTCGGGGCGCTCCACGCGGGGGTCGTCCTCGCCGAACCAGCGACGGGCCGCGTCCTGGGTGGGGAAGGGGAGCGGCCAGCGGTGGAACCAGTCCTCCCACTCCTGTTGCGACGCCTCACCGAGGGCCGAGGCCCGCATGTCGCAGATGACCACGGCCCCGACCAGGTCCGGACGGCGGGCCGCGAGCTGCCACGCGGTGAGCGCGCCCATGGAATGGCCGATCAGCGTCACCGGGGCGAGGCCGAGCTGCTCGACGGCGGCCTCCGCGTCGGCCACGAAGGCCTCACGGCCCAGCGAGGTCAGCATCCCCGGGCCCGCGGGCGGGCGGTCGCTCTGGCCGTGCCCCCGCTGGTCCAGGGCCACCACGCGGCGGCGCTCGGCGAGCCAGCGGGCGGTACCCGCCCAGTGGAAGGCCCGTCCCATCAGGCCGTGCAATAACAGGACACCGGGGCGCTCGGGCACGTCGCGGGGCGGTACGGGAGGTGCTGCGGGGGCATCGGCGGCGTCGCCGTACCCACCCGGGTCCGCCGTGGGCTCCGCGCCCCCCGCGTGCGGTTCGCGGAATTCCCAGGCGGCCAGGCGCACACCGTCGGCCCCTGTCACATCGATGCGCTGTACCACCGCAGATGCACCCCCTTCACTCCCGGCCAGACTATCGAACCCGTATTCGAAAACGGGGGTCCTGGCGAGAACACCCCTCTTTCGAGTGACCTTGCTCAAGGATTGGCCGCCCCTGCCGATGGAGATCCTTTCAGCAGGGAGGCGGGCCGATCGGGGAAGACGGTCCGAGGGGATGACCTAGAGAGCTCGGGGCTCCAGGTCACAAGGGGAGGATCGGTCCCGGCGCCGCGAGGCGTCGGGACCGCCGCCTTGACCGGGACCGCCCGCTCACGGGAACCAGGTCCGTCCGGTCGACATCCGTCCCGCCGTCCGGCAGCGGCCGGCCCTGATCAGCGCTTCGCGACGAACACGTGCGAGGCGATCTCCTGGTCCAGCTCGGCCGCCTCGCCGCCGCTGCCCACCAGCACCCCGCCCGGGGACTCCGTCACGCTGACGACCGAGCCGGGCTGCACGCCCGCCCGCCGCAGCGTGTACATCAGCTGGGCGTCCGTCTGGATCGGCTCGCCGATCCGGCGGACGACCACGGTCTTGCCCTCGGTCCCCGGGTCGAGCTCGGCCAGGCTGACCATGCCCTCCTCCAGGAAGGGGTCGGCCTCGGCCTTCTCGCCCAGCTCCTCCAGCCCCGGGATCGGATTCCCGTACGGCGACTCGGTGGGGTGACGCAGCAGCTCCAGCACCCGCCGCTCCACCGCCTCGCTCATCACGTGCTCCCAACGACAGGCCTCGGCGTGCACCTGCTCCCACTCCAGGCCGATGACGTCGACGAGCAGGCACTCGGCGAGCCGGTGCTTGCGCATCACGCGCGTCGCCAGCCGCCGCCCCTCCTCCGTCAACTCCAGGTGCCGGTCGCTGGCGACGGCCACCAGGCCGTCGCGCTCCATCCGCGCCACCGTCTGGCTCACCGTCGGGCCGCTCTGATCGAGCCGCTCGGCGATACGGGCGCGCATGGGGACCACGCCTTCCTCTTCCAGCTCGAGGATGGTGCGGAGATACATCTCCGTGGTATCGATCAGTCCGGACATTCGTGCCCCTCGGATTGCGTGCGCTGGCCCTGCCCCCAATTCTGACGCATCCGGCCGACAACCGTCCCGTGCCGGGCGTCAGGGGCCCTGCGGGACATCGCCGCGACGCCCGCAGCCGCCTCCCCGGTGCCTCCGCGGGCGGCTCCCCGGTGATCGCCCGGACGTTCCCGGGGTGATCGCGGGGCACCGCCCGAGGGCCTCCCGGGTGATCTCCCGGACCCCGTCCCCGGACATCCCGGGACATCCCCCGAGGCCTTTCGGCCCGGGATTGACGTTCGTATTGACACACCCTTGGTCCAGACCGCACGGTGAGCGGCGGACACCGACGCACCCCCACTCCCACCCCACCTCGGAAGGGCCATCGGCGTATGAGCGAGAGCAAGCTGGCCGGTCAGTTCTTCGACGCCGCCATCGGTCTGCTGGAGCGGGTACGGGACGAGGAGGCCGCGCGGATCAGCGAGGCCGGCGCCCTCGTCGCCGACGCCGTGGCCGGCGGGAACCGGCTCTTCGCCTTCGGCGCCGGACACTCCTCGCTGCCCGCCCAGGACGTCGTCTACCGGGCCGGCGGACTGGCCCTGATGAACTTCCTGGCCGTCCCGGGCACCGCCGGCATCGACGTCATGCCCGCGACGCTGGGCAGCGCTCTGGAGCGGGTCGACGGCCTCGCCGCTGCCGTCCTCGACAGCAGCCCGGCCTCCGAGGGCGACGTACTCGTGATCATCTCCCTCTCCGGGCGGAACGCGCTGCCCGTCGAGATGGCGATCAACGCCCGGGCGATCGGCCTCAAGGTGATCGGGCTGACCTCGGTGGCCTACGCGACGGAGACCAAGTCCCGCCACGCCTCCGGCACGTACATGAAGGACCACTGCGACGTCGTCCTCGACAGCAAGATCGCCGTCGGCGACGCCGAGCTCACCCTCGACGGCATCGACGCCCCCTTCGCCCCCGCCTCCACCGTCGTGACCAGCGCGATCATGCAGGCCGTGATGGCGGCGGCGGTCGGCGAACTCGCCGCCCGCGGGATCGAGCCCCCGATGCTGCGCTCGGGCAACGTGGACGGCGGCCACGAGTGGAACGGCCGCGTGATGCAGGAGTACGGCGACCGGATCTTCTTCCGCCACTGACCGGGCCCCCGGGACCGGTCGGGCACCCGACCGGTCGCCGGGCACGGCGTTCCGTTCCTACGATGGTGGAACGGCACTCGGGGCCCCGGTGAGCAGAGGTGACCCGGCATGCCCTCCACCCCGACGACGAAGCCCGCCCCGACGAAGCCCCCGGCCGCCCGCGGACCGCACACGGGCCGCGGGCCGCACACCGGCCGGCGCGCCCTGCGGGCCGGGGCGGCGGCCCTGCTCCTGCTCCTCACGGGCGCCGCCACGGCCCCCGCGGCCCCCGCCCGGGCGGCGGCGCCGGCGCCCCCCGCGTTCTCCGCCTCCGCCTCCCCGGCCCCGCCGGCCGCGGCCGGCGTACCACGCGAACTCGACCCGGCAACCGTCCGCCGCCTCGACGCGGCGATCGTCGGGGCCATGAAGCGCGACAACATCCCCGGCGCGATCGTCGGCCTCCGGATGCCCGGACGCGGCGACTACGAGAGGGCCTTCGGCACCGCCGACACGCAGTCCGGCACCCCCATGAAGTCCGACCTCTTCATGCGCATCGGCAGCGTGACCAAGACCTTCACCGTCACCGCCGTCCTCCAGCTCGTCGACGAGGGGCGCATCTCCCTCGACGACCCGGTCTCGAAGTACGTCGACGGCGTGCCCGGGGGCGGGCGGATCACCCTGCGTCAGCTCGCCTCCATGCGCAGCGGCCTCTTCAACTACACCGAGGACGAGAAGTTCCTCGCCGCCCTGCGCGCCGACCCGCACCGCGAGTTCACCCCGCGCCAGCTGCTCGGCTACGCGTTCGCGCACCCCGCGAACTTCGCGCCCGGCGCCACGTGGGAGTACAGCAACACCAACACGATCCTCCTCGGGCTCCTGCTGGAGGAGATGTCCGGGCAGCCCCTGAACGGCTACCTCCGCCACCACGTCTTCGACCCGCTGAAGCTGACGGACACCTCCCTGCCGAGCGGCACCGAGTTCCCCGAGCCGCACGCCGACGGGTACACGGGCTTCTCCCCGAACGGCGCCGTCGTCAACGCCACCGACTGGAACCCCTCCTGGGCGTGGGCCGCCGGATCCGCCGTCTCCACCCTCGACGACCTGCACGCCTGGGTCCCGGCCCTCGTCGACGGCCGGCTGCTGACCCCCGCCACCCAGGCCCAGCGGATGCGCACGGAGCCGGTGGGCGTCCCCGGGATCTCGTACGGCCTCGGCATCGCCGACGTCAACGGCTGGCTCGGACACAACGGCGAGCTGCCGGGCTACGAGACGATCGCCGCGCAACTGCCGCAGGACAGGACCACGATGGTGATCATGGTCAACTCCGACATGGACCAGGGCGGCTCGTACAGCACCACGCTCGGCAAGGCCGTGACCGAGGTGATCACCCCGGACCACCTGTGGAGCCTGCCGTCCCCCTCGCAGGTCGGCCAGGGCCGGCGCTAGGGGGTGCCCCGGGAGTCCGGCGGGGTGTTCGGGGAGGAGAGGTCCAGGTCGGCCGCGACGCGGCCCGCAACCTCCTCCGCGTACGCCGCGTCCTCACGCTCGAAGGCCGGGCGCGAGGGTCCGCGCAGGAAGGTCAGCGCCCCCAGCGTCCGGCCCCGGCTGCGCAGCACCGCGCACAGCGCGTGTGCCGCGTCCTCGGGCCACCGGCGGGTCCGCGCCCAGGCCGCGTCCTCGGCGCCGCGCGGGGCCGAGGCCCGTACGGAGCCGACCCGGTCCAGCGCCTGCAGCGCCGGGTGCCCGGACGCGTACGGCACGGGGATCGATCCCGGTCCCGGCAGCGCAGGCGGCGACGCGGCGGCTCGCAGCAGCCTGCGCCGCCCGGGGGCGGCGGAGGGGTCGAGCACGTCGAGCAGCACGTGGTCGGCGAAGCCCGCGAGGGCGAAGTCCAGGCGTACGGCGGCCGCTTCGGCCGGGTCCTCGCACTCGGCGGCGACCCGGCCCGCGCGGTGCAGCTGGTGGGACCGGAAGCGCAGCTGCGCGGTGTCCAGCTGGGCCTGGCGGGCCTCGGTGACGTCCTGGAACAGCCAGCCGACGCCCAGCGGCACCGGCTCCTCCGCGAGCGGCGAGGCCAGGCGCAGGAACCCGCACCGCCAGCAGCGCCGGAGCGGCCCCTCGGCCGTGCGCACCGTCACCCACAGCTCGACGGGGGCGGGCGGCGCGCCTTCGGCGAGCACGTGCTGGAGGGCGCCCTCCAGTTCCTCCACGCCCTGGGCGAGGAGTTCCCCGAGTGGCCGCCCGAGGAGGGCGGTGCGGCCGGCGGCGAAGGCGCGCGCGGCGTGCGCGTTGACCACGGCGGGCCGCAGGTCGACGTCGACGAGCACGACGCCCCACGAGGCGTCCTCCATGAGGGCCTCGCTGAGCGCGATGGACCGCTCCAGGTCGATCTGGGTGTGCACCTCGCTGAAGGCGCAGTACACCCCGGCGGGCCGGCCGTCGGCGCCCGGTACGCCGGCGGACTGGGTCCGTACGAGGACGCGGCCGCCGTCCTTGGTCAGCAGCGCGAACTCGTGGACCTGCCGGCCCGGACCGTCCTGGGCGGCCATGAGCCGGTCCTGCACGTCCTGCGCGTCGGCGGCCCGCGCCGCCCACCCCGCGAAGCCCTTGCGGCCGACGGCCTCGGCGGCGGACCAGCCCAGGATCCGCTCGGCCTCGCGGTTCCAGTGGGTGACCACGCCGTCCGAGTCGAACGCGCACAGCGCGGCGTCCATCCCGTCGAGCAGGGCTGCGAGCAGGTCGTCGGTGGTCTCGTCACGCCCGGAAGCACTCACCTGGCACCCCCCGCGGGTGTTCGCGTGTGCGGCTCGTCGGATCATTCAACTGGAACGTGACGCATCCCACACGGCATTCCCCCGATTACCCCGTAATGATCCGTTTCGCCCCCGGGTGGCGCGCCGGAACGCTCCGGGAAATAAACGGTTGTGCCCCGCCGGACGGACTTCTAGGCTCGTGCCACACAGAAGGGAGGTGGTTACCGAAATGTACGGAAACCGGACGCGTGAGGTGACTGCGGGCTAAGCGCCCGTCGTCGCACGCACCCAGTGCGGTGCCCGGCGGGATCGCCAGGCGCCAATCCACAGCAGTCACCCGACCCGCGGGCTCGCCGGCACGTCCGGCCGGCTTCTCTCACTGCAGGAGAGGATCCCGAGCCCGCGGGTCGCCTGCGTTCCCGGGACGCCACGGCGGATGCGGGCCGCTACGGGCACAGGCGCTCGACGTGCCAGGTCGCGCCGGCCGCCCCGTCGCGGACGTAGCGCAGGCGGTCGTGCAGCCGGTTCTCGTGGCCCTGCCAGAACTCCACCGCGTCCGGGGTGACCCGCAGGCCGCCCCACTGGGGCGGGACCGGGACCTGCTCGCCCTCCGGGTAGCGGGCGGCGAGCTCCGCGTAGCGGCGGTCCAGCTCCGCGCGCGAGGCGATCACGCTGGACTGCTCGCTCGCCCAGGCGCCCAGCTGGGAGCCGTGCGGGCGGGAACGGAAGTACGCCGCCGTCTCGTCGCGGCCGGTCCGGGCCGCGGTGCCGGTGACGACGACCTGGCGGGCGATGGGGTGCCAGGGGAAGAGCAGCGCGACGTGCGGGTTGTCCGCCAGTTCGCGGCCCTTGCGGGATCCGTAGTTGGTGAAGAAGACGAACCCCCGCTCGTCGAACTGCTTCAGCAGCACCGTGCGCGAGCTGGGGCGGCCGTCGGGGGTCGCCGTCGAGACGACCATGGCGTTGGGTTCGAAGACGTGCGCGTCGGCAGCCTGCTGGAACCACCGGGCGAACTGCGCCATGGGATCACCGGCGAGGCTCTGCTCGTCGACGATCTCGGAGCGGTACTGCTTGCGCATGACGGCGGGGTCAAGGTCCTGATCGGTCACGCGGGCCATCCTGCCGCAGTGGGCCCGCCGGGGGTGTGCCGTATGTCACGCTTCCGCAGTCCCGCGGGAACGGACAAAATCTTGGGGCCGGTCCGAGGACTCCCGCACGGGTGACCATCGGCCCTGCCGGGCATCAACGGGGATGACCGCGCCGGACCGCGGATACGGCGCGAGCCGCGCGTATCCGCACTATCTGAGGAGCCGCCTGATGTCCGATTTCGTACCCGGGCTCGAAGGGGTCGTCGCGTTCGAGACCGAGATCGCCGAACCGGACAAGGAAGGCGGTTCGCTCCGCTACCGGGGGGTCGACATCGAGGACCTCGTCGGGCACGTCTCCTTCGGGAACGTGTGGGGCCTGCTGGTCGACGGCGCGTTCAACCCCGGCCTGCCGGTCGCCGAGCCCTTCCCCATCCCGGTCCACTCCGGAGACATCCGTGTCGACGTGCAGTCGGCGCTCGCCATGCTCGCCCCCGTCTGGGGCCTGAAACCGCTGCTCGACATCGACGAGCGGACCGCCCGCGACGACCTCGCGCGGGCGGCCGTCATGGCGCTCTCGTACGTCGCCCAGTCCGCCCGCGGCCAGGGCCTGCCGATGGTCCCCCAGCGGGAGATCGACAAGGCCGAGTCCGTCGTCGAGCGGTTCATGATCCGCTGGCGGGGCGAGCCGGACCCGCGCCACGTCAAGGCCGTCGACGCGTACTGGACCTCGGCCGCCGAGCACGGGATGAACGCCTCCACGTTCACCGCGCGCGTCATCGCCTCCACCGGGGCGGACGTGGCCGCGGCCCTGTCCGGCGCCGTGGGCGCGATGTCCGGACCGCTGCACGGCGGGGCGCCGTCCCGCGTGCTCGGCATGATCGAGGAGATCGAGCGCACCGGCGACGCCGTGGCGTACGTGAAGAAGGCCCTGGACAAGGGCGAGCGGCTGATGGGCTTCGGGCACCGCGTCTACCGCGCCGAGGACCCGCGCGCCCGCGTCCTGCGCCGTACCGCCCAGGAGCTGGACGCCCCGCGCTACGAGGTGGCCGCCGCCCTGGAGAAGGCCGCGCTGGAGGAGCTGCACGCCCGCCGGCCCGACCGGGTGCTCGCCACGAACGTGGAGTTCTGGGCCGCGATCATGCTGGACTTCGCGGAGGTGCCGGCGCACATGTTCACCTCGATGTTCACGTGCGCCCGTACGGCCGGCTGGTCGGCGCACATCCTGGAGCAGAAGCGCACGGGCCGCCTGGTGCGCCCGTCGGCCCGCTACATCGGGCCGGGCGGGCGCGACCCCCGCGAGATCGAGGGGTACGCGGACATCGCCGCGACCGCCTGACCGCCGCTCCGCGCGTCCCGGGCGCCGTACCCCCTCGGGGGTGCGGCGCCCTCGCGCGTGCGGGCCGCGGGAGGGGTCAGGACAGGGCGGTGTCCACGATCCGGGACCACTGGGCGACCACGCGGGCGCGGCGGGCCGTGTCGTCGGTCAGGACGTTGGCCAGGCCCAGGCCGCGCGCCATGTCGAGCAGGCCCTGTACGGTCTCCCGCACACCCGGGACCGACTCGTCCGCGCGCAGCAGCTCGACGGCGATCCGGTGGGTCTCGCGGCCGACCCTGGCCTCCAGTTCCGAGACGCGGGGGTGCAGCTGCTCCTCGTTGGAGGCGGCCACCCACAACTGCAGGGCGGCCCGGAACAGGATCCCGGTGTACATGTCCACCAGGGCCGCCACGACCTCCGGCCGGGCGGCCGGGCCCGCGTGGAACAAGTCGCGCAGGGCCGTGGAGCGTTCCTCGGCGACGTACTCGACGGCCGCGGTGAACAGGTCCTCGCGGGTCGGGAAGTGGTACTGGGCCGCACCGCGCGAGACCCCGGCCCGCTCGGCCACGACGGCGACGGTGGATCCCGCCCAGCCCTGCTCGGCGAGGCAGGAGACGGCCGCGTCCAGGAGGTGGCGGCGGGTGACGCGGCTGCGCGCCTGCTTGGGGCCGGTCACAGTGCCCATGACGGGTCCCGGCGCTCGAAGCGGGCGGTGATGCCCTCGCGGGCCTCGGCGGAGGCGAACAGCCCCGCGGAGAGCTCCGCCAGGCGGGCGCCGTCACGGTCCAGGGTCTCCCGTACGGCGGCGGCGGTGAGCGCCTTGGTGGCCGCCAGGCCCTGCGGGGAAGCCTTGCGCAGCCCGGCGAGGACCGGGGCGAGGGCCTCGTCGACGTCCTCGGCATGCAGGGTGAGCAGGCCGATGCGGGCGGCCTCGGCGGCGTCGAACCGCTCGGCGGTGAGGAAGTAGCGCGCGGCGGCCCGCGGGTCGAGCCGGGGCAGCAGCGACATGGAGATGACGGCGGGGGCGAGGCCGAGGTGGGTCTCGGTGAAGGCGTACGAGGACAGCGGCCCGGCAGCGGCGATGTCGCAGGCGCCCAGCAGGCCGAGTCCCCCGGCCCGGACGTGACCCGTCACGCGGGCGAGGACGGGCTTGGGCAGCCCGGCGACCTCCCGGAGCAGGGCGAGGAAGTCGCCCGGGTCACAGGGGGACTTGAGGTCGGCGCCCGCGCAGAAGGTGGTGCCGGTGTGGGTGAGGACGACGGCCCTGACCGCCGGGTCCGCTGCGGCGGCGGCCAGGGCCGCGCGGAGTTCTCCGACGAGGCCGGCGGAGAGGGCGTTGCGGTTGGCCGGGGAGTCGAGGGTGAGGGTGGTGACGCCGGTCGCCTGGGCGGCGTGCACGAGGGGGGCCATGTCTCCTCCGGAGGGGGTCGGTGGGGCCGGGTGGGCGGGGTCCTCTGGGGGGAGGGTATGCGGGGTGCCGCCGGCGGTTCGGCGGGGGCCGGGTGCCGGGGGCCTGGCGGCGGCTCGGCGGGGGGTGCCGGGGCGGTGCCGGGGTGGGGGGGTCGGCTCGGGGGGCGGGGCCGGGGTGGGGGGTCGGCCGGGACTGCATGATTTATGGCGTCCGGCCCCGACCGGGCTGTACGAGCCCGTCGCGCCACACATCACGTTCTACGTCCCGGCCAACCCCCCACCCCGTCCCCGCCCTTGGCCGCACATCCGTCCCGTCCCGTCGCTGTCTCAGGCGCGCGTTCCGTTCTGGTGGCGGCACGTACGACTCAGGGCGGGCAACTACAGCCTCGCCGGGGTCAGTAGGACTTGGGGAGGCCCAGGGTCTGGTGGGAGATGAAGTTGAGGATCATCTCCCGGCTGACCGGGGCGATGCGGGCCACGCGGGAGGCGGTGATCAGGGACGCGAGGCCGTATTCGCGGGTGAGGCCGTTGCCGCCGAGGGTGTGGACGGACTGGTCCACCGCCCGGACGCAGGCCTCGGCGGCCGCGTACTTGGCCATGTTCGCGGCCTCCCCCGCGCCCATGTCGTCCCCCGCGTCGTACAGCGCGGCGGCCTTCTGCATCATCAGCCGGGCGAGTTCCAGCTCGATGTGGGACGCCGCCAAGGGGTGGGCGATGGCCTGGTGGGCCCCGATGGGGTCCTTCCAGACCTGGCGGGTCCCGGCGTAGTCGACGGCCTTGGCGAGGGCGTAGCGGCCCATGCCGATCGCGAACGCGGCGGTCATGATGCGCTCGGGGTTGAGGCCGGCGAAGAGCTGGAGCAGGCCGGCGTCCTCGTCACCGATCAGGGCGTCGGCGGGCAGCCGGACGTCGTCCAGGGTGAGTTCCCACTGCTTCTCGGCGGCCTGGATCTCCATGTCGATGAGGGAGCGGGAGAACCCGGGGGCGTCCCGCGGGACGATGAACAGGCACGGCTTGAGGCGGCCGCTGCGCGCGTCCTCGGTGCGGCCGACGATGAGGGTGGCGTCCGCGATGTCCACGCCGGAGATGAAGACCTTGCGGCCGGTGAGGACCCACGCGTCGCCGTCGCGGCGGGCCGTGGTGGTGATGCGGTGGGAGTTGGAGCCGGCGTCCGGTTCGGTGATGCCGAAGGCCATGGTGCGGCTGCCGTCGGCGAGGCCGGGGAGCCAGTCCCGCTTCTGGGCCTCGGTCCCGAAGCGGGAGATGACCGTGCCGCAGATGGCGGGCGAGACCACCATCATCAGGAGCGGGCAGCCCGCCGCCCCGAGTTCCTCCAGGACGATGGAGAGTTCGGCGATGCCGCCGCCTCCGCCGCCGTACTCCTCGGGGAGGTTGACCCCGAGGTAGCCGAGGGCGGCGGCGTCCGCCCACAGCTCGTCCGGGTGGCCGCCCTCGCGGGTGACGCGGGCGAGGTGGTCGCGGCCGTACTTGCGGCCGAGGGCGGCGACCGCGGTGCGCAGGTCCCGGTGTTCCTGGGTCTCTATGACGGAGCTCATGCTTGCGGTTCCTCCTGGACTACGGCGAGCAGGGCGCCGAACTCGACCTGTTGGCCGGTGGCGGCGTGGAGCGCGGTGAGCGTGCCGGAGGCGGGCGCGAGGATGCGGTGTTCCATCTTCATCGCCTCCAGCCAGAGCAGGGGCTGCCCGGCCGCGACATGGCTGCCGGGGGCCAGGCCCTCGGCGACGCGGACGACGGTGCCGGGCATGGGGGCGAGCAGGGAACCCGGTTCGGTGCGGTCCTGGGGGTCCGCGAACCGGGGGACGGGGGTGAGGGTGTGGGAGCCGAGGGCGGAGTCGACGTAGACCTCGTTCGATTTCTGTTTCACGTGGAACAGGCGCCGGATCCCCTCGACTTCGAGGGTGACGAGCTCCGGTGTGGCCGCCAGGACCCGGACGCCCGGGTGGTTCACCGGCTGGTACTGGACCTCGTACTCGGTGCCGGACGCGGTGTAGCGGCGGGTCTGGGGCTGGGAGCGGACGTTGCGCCAGCCGCCGAGGCGGCGGGCGAGCGGGGCTCCCGGGGCGGGGGCGGCCGCCGCCAGGGCCGCGGCCAGGGCGGCCAGGGAGGGGTCCGGTTCCCCCGCGGTGAGGGCGGCGAGGTGGCGCTCGTAGAAGCCGGTGTCGAGCCGGCCCGCGGCGAACTCCGGGTGGCGCAAGGACCGTACGAGGAGCTCGCGGTTGGTGGTGAGCCCGTGGATCCGGGCGGCGGCGAGCGCGTGCGCCAGGGTGCGGACCGCCTCGGCGCGGGTGGGGGCGTGGGCGACGACCTTGGCGAGCATCGGGTCGTAGTGGACGGAGACGGTGTCACCGTCGCCGAAGCCGGTGTCCACGCGGACGCTGCCGGGGACGGCGAGGGTGTGCAGGACACCGGTCTGCGGCCGCCAGTCCCGGGCCGGGTCCTCGGCGTACAGGCGGGCCTCGACGGCGTGCCCGGCGGGCTCGGGCGGGGTCAGGGGCAGGGCCGCGCCCTCGGCGATCCGCAGCTGGAGGGCGACGAGGTCGAGGCCGAAGACGGCCTCGGTGACCGGGTGCTCGACCTGGAGGCGGGTGTTCATCTCCAGGAAGTACGGCCGCCCGTCGGCGGTGACGAGGAACTCGACGGTGCCCGCGCCCTGGTAGGAGACGGCCCGGGCCGCGGCCACGGCGGCCTCGTGGAGGGTGGTGCGCAGCGGCTCGGGCAGGCCGGGCGCGGGCGCCTCCTCGATGACCTTCTGGTGGCGGCGCTGGAGGGAGCAGTCGCGGGTGCCGAGCGCCCAGACGGTGCCGTGCGCGTCGGCGAGGACCTGCACCTCGACGTGGCGGCCCCGCTCGACGTACGGCTCGGCGAAGACCTCCGCGTCGCCGAAGGCGGAGGCGGCTTCGGCACGGGCGCCCGCGAGGGCTTCCGGCAGCTCGTCGAGGGCGCGGACCACGCGCATGCCGCGGCCTCCGCCGCCGGCCGCGGCCTTGAGCAGGAGGGGCAGGTCCGCGGGGGTGGCGGTGTCCGGGTCGACGGGTTCCAGGAGTGGGACGCCGGCGGCGCGCATCAGCTCCTTGGCCCGGGTCTTGGAGGCCATGGCCTCGATGGCGGCGGGCGGGGGGCCGACCCAGGTCAGGCCGGCGGCCCGCACCTCGCGGGCGAAGCCGGCGTTCTCGGAGAGGAAGCCGTAACCGGGGTGGACGGCGTCCGCCCCGGCGGCCAGGGCGGCCTTGATGACGAGGTCGCCGCGCAGGTAGGTGTCCGCGGGAGCGGCACCCGGCAGCCGGACGGCCGCGTCGGCCTCGCGGACGTGCAGGGCCTGCTCGTCGGGGTCGGAGTGGACCGCGACGGTGGCGAGACCGAGGGCGCGGGCGGTGCGGAAGACGCGTACGGCGATCTCGCCGCGGTTGGCGACGAGGAGGGAGGTGAGGGGCTTGCCGGTCACGGTCACGGGCTGGTCTGTCATGGGGGCGCTCACATCCGGAAGATGCCGAAGCCGCCACGGGCGCCCTCGACGGGGGCGTTGTGGACAGCCGACAGGCACAGGCCGAGGATGGTGCGGGTGTCGCGGGGGTCGATGACCCCGTCGTCGTACAGCCGCCCGGACAGGAACATCGGCAGGGACTCGGACTCGATCTGCGCCTCCACGAAGGCGCGCATCCCGGCGTCGGCCTCCTCGTCGTACGGCTGCCCCTTGGCCGCGGCGGACTGCCGGGACACGATGGAGAGCACCCCGGCGAGCTGCTGGGGCCCCATGACGGCCGACTTGGCGCTGGGCCAGGCGAACAGGAACCGGGGCTCGTAGGCGCGGCCGCACATGCCGTAGTGGCCGGCGCCGTAGCTCGCGCCGATCAGGACGGAGAGGTGCGGAACGCGGGAGTTGGAGACCGCGTTGATCATCATGGAGCCGTGTTTGATGATGCCGCCCTGCTCGTACTCCTTGCCGACCATGTAGCCGGTGGTGTTGTGCAGGAAGAGGAGGGGGATGTCGCGCTGGTTCGCGAGCTGGATGAACTGGGCGGCCTTCTGTGACTCCGCGCTGAACAGCACGCCCTGCGCGTTGGCGAGGATGCCGACCGGGTAGCCGTGGAGGGTGGCCCAGCCGGTGACCAGGCTGGTCCCGTACAGGGGCTTGAACTCGTCGAAGTCGGAGGCGTCGACGATCCGCGCGACGACCTCGCGGGGGTCGAACGGGGTCTTCAGGTCGGGCGGGACGATCCCGAGGAGCTCCTCCGGGTCGTACAGCGGGTCCTGCGCGCCGGGCGGATCCGGGTGCGGCTTGCGGTGGCACAGGCGGGCCACGACGCGGCGGGCCTGGCGGATGGCGTCGTGCTCGTCGAGGGCGTAGTAGTCGGCGAGTCCGGAGGTCCGTGCGTGCATGTCGGCTCCGCCGAGGGACTCGTCGTCGCTCTCCTCACCGGTCGCCATCTTGACCAGGGGCGGACCGCCGAGGAACACCTTGGAGCGGTCCTTGATCATGATGGTGTGGTCGGACATGCCGGGGATGTACGCGCCCCCGGCGGTGGAGTTGCCGAAGACGACGGCGACGGTGGGGATGCCGTCGGCGGACAGCCGGGTGATGTCCCGGAAGATCGCCCCGCCCGGGATGAAGATCTCCTTCTGCGAGGGGAGGTCGGCGCCGCCGGACTCCACGAGGCTGATGCAGGGCAGCCGGTTCTGCCGGGCGATCTCGTTGGCCCGCAGGGCCTTCTTCAGGGTCCAGGGGTTGCTGGCGCCGCCGCGGACGGTCGGGTCGTTGGCCGTGACCAGGCACTCGACGCCCTCGACGGTGCCGATGCCGGTGACCATCGAGGCACCGACCGGGTAGTCGCTGCCCCAGGCCGCCAGCGGGGACAGCTCCAGGAACGCGGTGTCCGGGTCGAGGAGCAGCTCGACGCGTTCGCGGGCGAGGAGCTTGCCGCGGGTCTTGTGGCGGGCGGTGTACTTCTCGCCGCCGCCCTGGAGGGCCTTGGCGTGCTCGGCGTCGAGCGCGGCGAGGCGTTCGAGGGCGGCGGTACGGGCCTGCGCGTGCTCGGGGGCGTGCGGGTCGACGGTGGTGCCGAGGCGGGTCATGTTCCGACCTCCGGGTCGGGAGCGGGGCCCTGGGCGGGGCCCCGGGCGGGCGGCGGCGGGGGTGGTGGGGCGGGGCTCCCGGCCGGGGGTGCGGGCTGCGCCGGGAGGAGGTGGGTCGGGATGTCGAGGTGGCGGGCGCGGAGCCATTCGCCGAGGGCCTTGGCCTGGGGGTCGAAGCGGTGGCCGGAGGCGACGCCGGCGCCGAGGATGCCGGTGACGGTGAAGTTCAGGGCGCGCAGGTGCGGCAGTTCGTGCCGGGTGACGGGGAGGTCCCGGGTCTCGGGGAGCAGCGCCCGGAAGGCGTCCACCGTCAGGGCGTCGAGCAACCAGTCCCAGGCGGGGGCCGACTCGACCCATACGCCGACGTTGGCGTCGCCGCCCTTGTCGCCGCTGCGGGCCCCGGCCAGTGCCCCCAAGGGGGCGCGGGTGGTCCGCACGTCCCGGGCCCGGTGCTGCCCCCGGTCCTGGTCCCGGTCCTGCCCCTGGTCCCGGGCCTGGTGCTCGTCCCGGTGCTGGTGTGGCCCTGCGGGGCTTTCCCCCACCCCGCCCCTTCCTGAAACCGGAGCTCCGCCCCGGACCCCTTCGGGGGCTCCGCCCCCCGGCCCCCGCGCCTCCAACGCCGGCGGGGCTGGAAGGGGCGCGGGCCCCGCCGGAAGGGTGGGGGGGCCGGCGGAGCCAGCCGAGCGGGCAGGAAGTGCCGCGAGCTCTCCCGGCAGGGGGCGAAGCCGCGCGGGCTCCCCCGGTGGGGGTGGAGGGGGTGCCGGGATCGGGAGGCGGGTGGTGTCGGGGAGGACCGCGGTGTGGGGGACGGTCGCGGCCGGGACCAGGGCCGAGGTGAAGGTCCCGTACGGCTGAGCGGGGCCCGGCGGGGCCGTCACGTGGAAACCCGGGTAGCTGGCGAGGGCCAGCTCGATCGCCGCCGAGGTCAGGGCGCGGCCGACCCGGTCCGGGGACGGGTCGCGGACGACCAGGCGCAGCAGGGCGCTGGCGGTCTCCTCCGTCGGGGCGTCCTCGTGGTCCGTGCGGGCCAGGGTCCACTGCGCCGATGCCACCCCGGCCAGGGACGGGGCGAGCTGGGACCGGACCAGGGCCGCCTTCTGCTCGACGTCGAGGCCGGTCAGGACGAAGACCACCTCGTTGCGCCAGCCGCCGATCCGGGTCACGCCCACCTTGAGGGTGTCCGGCGGCGGCTCGCCGAGGACGCCCGAGACGCGGACCCGGTCGGGTCCGTCCTCGGACAGCCGGACCGTGTCGAGCCGCGCGGTGACGTCGGGGCCCAGGTAGCGCACGCCCTGGGTCTCGTAGAGGAGCTGGGCCGTGACCGTGCCGGTGGTGACGGCCCCGCCCGTGCCCGGGTGCTTGGTGATGACGGCGGAGCCGTCCTCGGCGACCTCCGCCAGCGGGAAGCCGGGATGGCGGACGTCGTGCCGCGCGAAGAAGGAGTAGTTCCCGCCGGTGGCCTGGGTGCCGCACTCCAGGACGTGGCCCGCGACCACCGCCCCCGCCAGCCGGTCGTACGCGTCCGGGGCCCAGTCGAACCACCAGGCCGCCGAGCCGCTGACCAGGGCCGCGTCCGTGACCCGGCCGGTGACGACCACGTCGGCCCCGGCCCGCAGGCAGGCCGTGATCCCGGCGCCGCCGAGGTAGGCGTTCGCCGTCAGCGCCCCCTCCTGGTACGGCATCAGGTCGTCGCCCTCGACGTGCGCGACCGCGACGGGGACGCCCGCCTTCACCGCGAGTTCCCGTACGGCGTCGGCGAGCCCGGCCGGATTGAGGCCGCCCGCGTTCGCGACGATCCGCACCCCCCGCTCCAGGGCGAGCCCGAGACCCTCCTCCAACTGGCGCAGGAAGGTCTTGGCGTAGCCCAGATCCGGGTTCTTCAGCCGGTCGCGGCCCAGGATCAGCATCGTCAGCTCGGCGAGGTAGTCCCCGGTCAGCACGTCCAGCGGGCCACCGGTGAGCATCTCGCGCACGGCGCCGGCGCGGTCCCCGTAGAAGCCCGAGGCGTTGCCGATCCGCAGCGGCCGGCGCGTCACCGGGCGTCCCGCGGGGCGCGTCCGGGGCCCGCCGGGCCGGCGAAGGCCTGCGCGATGTCCAGCCAGCGGTCCGCGTCGGGGCCGCTGGCCGTCAGGGCCAGGTCGGCGCGGTGGGCGCGCTGGGTGACGAGCAGGCAGAAGTCGAGCGCCGGGCCGGTGATCCGCTGCGGGGCGCCGGCCGGGCCGTACGCCCACACGCCCTCGGCGCCCGGCGCCGTCAGCTCCACCCGGAACTCCCCGTCCGGTGAGGGCAGTCCGCGCACCGCGTAGGCGTAGTCGCGGGCCCGTACGCCGATCCGGGCGACGTGCCGCAGTCGGCCCGTCGGGGTCCGGTGCACCCCGAGGGCGTCGGCCACGTCCTGGCCGTGCGCCCAGGTCTCCATCAGCCGGGCGCTCGCCATCGAAGCGGCCTTCATCGGCGGCCCGTACCAGGGGAAGCGGGCG
This sequence comes from Streptomyces sp. NPDC058701, assembly GCF_042715295.1. Taxonomy (NCBI): domain Bacteria; kingdom Bacillati; phylum Actinomycetota; class Actinomycetes; order Kitasatosporales; family Streptomycetaceae; genus Streptomyces; species Streptomyces sp. NPDC058701. Next base: position 73,173 of record NZ_JBHXSY010000010.1, read on the forward strand.
TCGGGTGAGGCCCCGGCGAGCGCCGCGTCGAGGGCGGTGCGACCGGCCCGCCAGCGGGCGAGCAGCTCGGCGGGCGGCAGGGCCGCGCCCTCCCGCGCGCCCTCGTCGACGAAGGAGTCGGGGGCCTTCAGGGCCGCCTCGACCATCCCGGCGAAGCCGTCGGCGTCGGTGAGGGAGAGCAGGGACGCCCGGTCGGTCCAGTGCAGGTGGGCGATCTGGTGGGCGATGCCCCAGCCCGGCGCGGGGGTGGGGCGGGCCCAGTCGGCTTCGGGCAACTGCCCTACCAGGGCGTCCAGTTCACCACCCTCCTCGGAGAGATCGGTGAAGACGGCGACGGCGGACGGATCGGGCACGGTGCGCTCCCCTCTCGGCGTGAGGGGAAGACTGGCAGTCTCCGTGAAAACAATCAAGCACGCTTGCATGATTTTATGGAGGGGTGGCACGTTCCCGCCACGCACCCCAACCCTGCTTCCCACGAACGGACTTGGCGTGTCGCGCGGCGCGCGCTGGTCCCGGGGCGCGCCGTCCGGCGGGGGCGCGGGGGCAATTCAGGCCGTAAGCCGGAAACTCGCGATACGTCACCGGATGTCCCGTCGATACTGGACGTTCCGCTCCGGGCCCGGGCGAGCACACCACGTTCATGTCACTCGACGAACTCGACGAAACTCGACGAAGAGGATGAACCGACGTGACTCCAGCCGCCTCCGCCCGCCCCGCCTCCTCCGACGCTCCCGTCCCGTCCTCCCTCTATCCCGAACTCGACGCGACCGCCCTCGGCGCCTTCGTCACCGCCCTGGAGAGCGGCGACCTCACAGGCCTCGCCCCGGCCCGCGCGGCCGAGGTCGCCGAAGCCCGCTCCGTGGCCGTCTTCACCCGCGGCAAGGTGACCGGCGCCGACGGGGACCGGCTCGACGCCGCGCTCTGGCGGCACACCGGGTCCGGACCCCGGCCCGTGATCGTGATGCCGTCGCCCTGGACCGACCTGGGCTGGCTCACGTACGCCGTCCAGGCCACCCTCTTCGCGGCCCGCGGCTACGACGTCCTCGCCTACACCACCCGCGGCTTCGCCGCCTCCGAGGGCCAGGTCGACGTGGCGGGCCCGCTCGACGTCGCCGACGGCAGCCGGGCCCTGGACCACCTCATCGAGCGGTCCTCCGGCCCGGTGACGAAGATCGGCTTCCTCGGGGACTCGTACGGCTCCGGCATCAGCCAGCTCGTCGCCGCGCACGACACCCGCGTCGACGCCGTGGTCGCGCTAAGCAGCTGGGGCGACCTCGGGGAGGCGTTCTACGAGAACTCCACCCGCCACGTCGCGGCCGTGCGGGCCCTGCTCGGCGCGGCGGCGAAGGCGCGGCTTAGCCCGCAGACGCGCACCGTCTTCGACAACGTCCTCGGCAACCGCGACATCCAGGGCACCCTGCAGTGGGCCGAGATCCGCTCGCCCTTCAGCCACATCAAGGAGCTCAACCGCCGTCAGGTGCCCGTCTACTTCGCGCACGCCTGGCACGAGACCCTCTTCCCCGCCAACCAGACGCTCAAGATGTTCAACGAACTGACCGGCCCCAAGCGCCTCGCCCTGTCCATCGGGGACCACTCCGGCCCCGAGATGACGGGCATGCTCGGCCTGCCCAACCGGATCTGGACGGACGCCCACCGCTGGTTCGACCACCACCTCCGGGGCATCGACAACGGCATCGCCGACGAGGGCCAGGTGATCAGCGAGGTGATGTGGAGCAAGGCCCTGGAACCGCGCCCCACCTGGCACTCCCTCACCGAGCGGGTACACCGGCTGCACCTGGCGGGCGGCGGGGAACTCGCCGGGGAGCCGGAGGCCGGCTGGACGGCCGGCGTGCTGTGCGGGGTCGACACCCCGGCCACCGTCGCCGACGCCGTCGTCACCTCCGGGTACGCCGAGATCGCCGGCCGCCCGAAGGTCTACCCGACGGCCGACATCGACCGCACCGTCGCCGCGGTGTGGGCGTCGGCCCCGGCCGAGGACACCACCCGGCTGCGCGGCACACCGAGGTTGCGCGTCACCTACCGTTCGGCGAACCCGAGTTCCACCTTCGTCGCGTACCTGCTCGACCTGGCGCCCGACGGCACGGCCCACCTCGTCACGCACGCCCCGTACACCGACCTGGACTCGGCTCCCGACAGCCTGATCAGCGCGGACGTCGACCTCCAGGCGACGGCGTACGACGTCCCGCCGGGCCACCGGCTGATGCTGGTGATCGACGCCCGCGACCCCTTCTACGGCGACGCCAACCTGCCGCGCGCGACCCTGTCGTTCACCTCCCCGGAGGCGACGCCGTCCTACCTGGACCTGCCGCTGGGCTGAGCCCGTCCCGCCGGCCCGTCCCTCCGGCCCAGCCTTCCGGGTCCAGCCCGCCCGCCCCTCCGGACCCCCGTGCCGGCGGGGCGGGCGGGCCGCTGCGGGCCGCGCCACGGCCTAGGGGCGACGGGTGAAGTCCATCGTCCAGTTGTCCAGCCAGGTCGCGCCCCCGTCGAGCGAGAAGGCCTGCTCCCAGCGCGGCGCGGAACCGGGCGCCGTCCCGGACCACACGTACCGCACGCGGACGTCCTTGCCGTCGTGCGTGTCCTCCCCCTCGAAGACCCCGCGGTCGCCGTCGAACCGGCCGACGACGGGCGGGAAGAGGGTGCCGGTGCGCCCGCTCGCCCAGTACAGCGACCACTCCTCCCGCTCGCGGTCGAAGAGCCGCAGCGTCAGGCCGGCGGAGCCCGTCGTCGGGAAGGCGATCTCGTCGAAGCTCGCGCCGCCGCCGAAGTGCCGGGAGATGTGCGAGACCGCCGGGAACTCCTCCCACGGGCTGTCCGCGTCGAGGAAGTCGGTGCGCCTGCGGTTGGCGACGTCCCAGCTGCCGACGAGGAAGTCGAAGTCGTTCATGCGGTGCGCTCCCTTGGGTCCGTTGCGATACGGGGGAACCGTAGGAGCGCTCCCCTGACATCCTGTGTCAGTGAAGTCCCGAGCGTCCCGAGCGTCCCGATGAAGGCCGACCGGCTGCTGTCGATCCTGCTGCTGCTCCAGACCCGCGGCAGGATGACCGCCGCCGAGCTCGCGCGCGAGCTGGAGGTGTCCGTACGCACCGTCTACCGCGACGCGGAGGCCCTGGGCGCGGCGGGCGTACCGCTGTACGGGGACGCCGGCCACAGCGGCGGCTACCAGCTGCTCGCCGGCTACCGCACCCGGCTGACCGGCCTCAGCACGGGCGAGGCGGAGGCCCTGTTCCTGACCGGGATGCCGGGCCCGGCGGCGGAGCTGGGGCTCGGCCGGGCCGTGTCGGCGGCCCAGCTGAAACTGCGGGCGGCCCTGCCGCCGGAGCTGCGCGCCCAGGCGGACCGGATGCGGCTGCGGTTCCACCTGGACGCGCCCGGCTGGTACGCGGAGCACGCGGAGACCCCCTACCTGGCCCGGGTCGCCGACGCGGTGTGGCGGGGCCGGGTCATCGAGGTCGGCTACCGGCGGTGGCAGGCCCCGCAGGAGGTGGAGCGGCGGCTGGCCCCGTACGGGCTGGTCCTCAAGGCGGGCCGCTGGTATCTCGTGGCGTCGCCCGCCGGGGCACGGGAGACCGAGGGGGCGCGGGAGACCGACGGGGCACGGGCGACCGACGGGGCGCGGGAGCCGCGCACGTACCGGGTGGACCAGATCCTGCGGGTCGCCGAGACGGCCGAGGAGGCGGAGCCCCCGGAGGGCTTCGACCTGGCCGCGCACTGGCAGCGCACCCAGGCCGACTTCCACGCGCGACTCCACCCCGAGGAGGCGGTCGTACGCCTCTCCCCGCGCGCGGCCGCCCGGCTGACGGGGGCCCAGGCCCGCGCGCTGGCCGCCACGGGAGAGCCCGACCCGGAGCTCACCGGGTGGACGCGCGCGACCCTGCCGATCGAGTCGGCGGCGCAGGCCGAGGGGCAGTTCCTGTCGCTGGGCGCGGACGCGGAGGTCCTCCTCCCCACGGCCCTGCGGGACCGGGTCCGGTCCACCCTGGCGGCGATGGCGGCCCGGTACGCATGAGGCCGCCGGGCTCCCGCCGGTGTCAGCAGACCGGTCCCCCGGGCGCCTCGGCGGTGGCCCGCAGGAGGTCCCGTACGAGGTCGAAGTCGACCGCGGCGGGGTTGCGGAAGCGCAGGCAGGCCTTGCCCATGTCGTGTCCCGCCAGCCGGTCCGCGAAGGCGTCGCGGACGTCCGTGCGCAGCAGGTAGAAGGAGATGTACTGCTTCTGGTTCGCCCAGGCGATCTCGCCGGCCTCCGCGCCCGGCCGCACGTACACCGGCATCCCGTACGCGATCTGCTCCTCGAAGCCGGTCAGCTCGGCCGCGCACAGGGCGCGCAGCCGGGTCAGGGCCGCCCGGCGGGCCTCCGGGGCACCGGCGAGGTAGGCGTCGAGGCGGGGGTCCATCAGCGGGCCCGCTTGCGGGTCTGGGAACGGACCGCGCCCATGCTGGCCGCGATCACGAGGGCGATGGCCAGCGCGTCCACGGCGGACAGCGCCTGGTGCAGCACCAGGAAGCCGGCGGTGGCGGCGATCGCCGGTTCCAGGCTCATCAGGATCGCGAAGGTGGGTGCCGGGAGCCGCCGCAGGGCGAGCAGTTCCAGGGTGTACGGGAGGACGGAGGACAGCACGGCCACCCCGAGGCCCAGTGCGAGGGTGCTCGGGACCAGCAGGGCGGAACCCGCCTCGAACACGCCGAGCGGCAACGACAGCAGCGCGGCCACGGCCATCGCCAGGGCCAGGCCGTCGGCCTGGGGGAAGCGGCGGCCGGTGCGCGCGCTGAAGACGATGTACGCCGCCCACATCACGCCCGCCCCGAGCGCGAAGGCGGCGCCCGCCGGATCGAGGGAGCCGAAGCCGAGGCCCCCGCCGCCGTGGCCGGACAGCAGGACCACTCCGCCGAGCGCGAGGCCCGCCCACAGCAGGTTCACCAGGCGCCGGGAGACGATCACCGAGAGGGCGAGCGGGCCGAGGACCTCCAGGGTGACGGCCGGACCGAGCGGGATGCGGTCCACGGCCTGGTAGAAGAGCCCGTTCATGCCGGCCATGGTGACGCCGAAGGCGAGCACCGTGCCCCAGTCGGCGCGGGAGTAGCCGCGCACCTTCGGCCGGCACAGGACCAGCAGCACGAGGGCGGCGGCCGCGAGGCGCAGGGTGACCACGCCCGCCGCGCCGGCCCTCGGCATGATCGTGACCGCGAGGGCGGCGCCGAACTGCACCGAGACCCCCGCCGCGACCACCAGGGCGACCGGACCGAACCGGGCCGCCGCGGAGTCCTGCGGAGCCGCGGCCGGGGCTGCGGCGGCGGATGCGGATGTGGATGCGGGGAGGGTGGGGGCCGCGGTGGGGGCGGCCGGTTCGGAGGCGGCGGTCATCTCTCCAGAGTAAGGGGTTCGGTAAGGAGTGTCCTCGCGGGTTTTTCCTTACCGCGCGGTACTGGAGCTGCCGTGGAGGGACGCCTCAGAGCGCCTCGTCCAGGAGCTCCGCCAGGTGTCGGGCCCGGACTCCGCCGAGCTGGGCGATCTGGGTGCGGCAGGAGAACCCGTCCGCCTGGACCAGCGCGCGCTCCGGCGCCCCGCGCAAGGACGGCAGCAGCTGCTCCTCGGCGCACGCGACCGATACCTCGTGATGGCCGGGCTCGAAGCCGAAGTTCCCCGCCAGGCCGCAGCAGCCGCCGCTGAGTTCGCCGGTGAGGCCGGCCCGCTCGCGCAGCCGGCGGTCGGCGGCGTCGCCGAGCACGGCGTGCTGGTGGCAGTGGGTCTGGCCGGCCACCGGCCGGTCGATCCGGGGCGGCCGCCAGTCCGGGGCGTACTGCTCCAGGGTCTCGGCGAAGGTGCGGACGGCTGCCGCGAGGCGGTGGGCGCGGGGGTCGTCGGGGAGGAGGACGGGGAGGTCGCCGCGCAGGGCCGCGGCGCAGCTGGGTTCCAGGACGAGGACGGGGTGGCCTCCGGCGGGCCCGCCGGTCCCGCCGGTCCCGCCGGTCCCGCCGGAGGCGTCGAGGGTGTCCAGGGTGCGGCGCAGGACCGTGCGGGCGCGGTCGAGGCGGCCGGTGGAGACGTACGTCAGGCCGCAGCAGACCGGGCCGCGGGGGACGGTGACGGCGAACCCGGCCGCCTCCAGGACACGGACGGCCGCCCGGCCGGTCTCGGGGGCCAGGTGCTCCGTGAAGGTGTCGGGCCACAGGGTGACCGGCGTTCCGGGGCCGGTACCCGGGCCGGTGACCCGGGGGGCGGGGCCGGTGGCCGGGGTACCGGTGCCCTGCGGGCGGCCGGGGCCGGTACCCGGGCCGGTGGCCCGGGGGGCGGGGCCGGTGGCCGGGGTACCGGTGCCCTGCGGGCGGCCTTCGGGCTCCGCCCGGACGCGCGCCTCAAACGCCGGCGAGGCTGAAGGGGCGGGCCCGGCGCCACCATCGCGCGCCGAAGGGGCGGGCCCGGCGCCGCCGTCGCGCGCCGAAGGGGCGGGCCCCGCGCCGCCGTCGCGCGCCGAAGGGGCGGGCCCCGCGCCACCGTCGCGCGCCGAAGGGGCGGGCCCGGCGGCGTCGGCTCGTGGCGGGGGTGGGGTCGGGCGGGTTCGCCACCAGTGGGTGAAGGGGGTGGGGGCGACCGGGGGGAGGGGGCGGGCGCGGGTGAGGCCCGGGAGCGGGAGGCGGCGGGCGGCCGCGTTGACGACGGTGGCCAGCCGCAGCCGGGCGATCAGGCGGAGCCAGCCGGGGAGGCCGCCCAGGGTGTAGTGGGCGAGCGGGCGGATCCGGCCCGCCCAGTGGCGGTGCAGGAACTCCGCCTTGTACGCCGCCATGTCCACGCCCACCGGGCAGTCGCTCAGGCACCCCTTGCAGCCGAGGCACAGGTCCAGCGCCCCGGCGACCTCCGCCGAGCGCCAGCCGTCGGTGACGATCTCCCCGGCCAGCATCTCGTGCAGCAGCCGCGCCCGGCCGCGCGTGGAGTGCCGCTCCTGGCCCGTGACCCGGTACGACGGGCACATCACCGCCGTCCCGCCGGTCTCCGTCGAGCGGCACTTCGCGACGCCCACGCACCGGGCGACCTCCCGCGCGAAAGGGGTGTCCGGCAGCACCGCGAAGCGGAGGTCCTCGTCCAGCCGGGCGGGCCGGACCAGCATCCCCGGGTTCATGCCGCCCGCCGGGTCCCACACGTCCTTGTAAGCGCCGAAGAGGGCGATCGCGTCCGGCCCGTACATCTTCGGCAGGAGCTCCGCCCGCGCCCGGCCGTCGCCGTGCTCCCCCGACAGCGAGCCGCCGTGGGCCACGACCAGATCCGCCAGCTCCTCCGAGAAGGTCCGGAAGCGGGCCACGCCCTCCCGGGTCACCAGGTCGAAGTCGATCCGTACGTGCACGCAGCCCTCGCCGAAGTGCCCGTACGGGGATCCCCGCAGCCCGTGCGCGGCCAGCAGGGCGCGGAACTCCCGCAGGTACGCGCCCAGCCGGGCCGGCGGCACCGCGCAGTCCTCCCAGCCCGGCCAGGCCATCGCGCCCCCGGGCAGCCGCGTCGCGGTGCCCGCCGCGTCCTCGCGGATCCCCCACAGCGCCCGCTGCCCGGCCGGGTCGGTCACCACCCGCCCGTCCACGGCGTCGGCGCCGCGCAGCAGGGCCCGCGCCGCGCCCTCGTCCGGCAGCTCCGCGAACAGCCAGGCGCCGCCCCGCGGGAGGCCGGCCGCGGCCGCCCCGACGAGGTCGTGCGCCATGCCCTCCAGGGTGAGCGGCCCGTACGGGAGCAGGCCCGCGGCGGCCTCCGCGGCCGCGCTCTCGTCGGCGTACCCGAGGACGGCCAGGACGGGCGCGGCCGGGGGTTCGACCAGGCGCACCACCGCCTCCGTGACCACCCCGAGCGTGCCCTCGCTGCCGCAGAAGGCGCGGGCGAGCCCGGTGCCCCGCTCGGGCAGGAGGGCGTCGAGACCGCCGTAGCCGGAGATCCGGCGCGAGAAGTCCCCGTGCGGGCCGTACAGCCCGGTGCGGAGCACGGCGAGGTGTCCCGCGACCAGTTCGCGCAGTCCCGCGGGGGCGCCGGCCCAGCCGGTGCCGAGGCGGTGGGAGGCGCCGCCGTACGCGGTCACCGCGAGCTCCGCGACGTTGTCGGCGGTGGTACCCCAGGCCACGGAGTGGGCCCCGCAGGCGTTGTTGCCGATCATGCCGCCGAGGGTGCAGCGGGAGTGGGTGGAGGGGTCCGGCCCGAAGGTCAGTCCGTACGGGCGGACCGCGTCCCGCAGCCGGTCGAGCACCAGGCCGGGCTGGACGACGGCGGTGCGGGCGGCCGGGTCCACCGACACCACGGCGTTCATGTGGCGGGTCAGGTCGAGCACGACGCCCGTTCCGGTGGCCTGGCCGGCGACGGAGGTTCCGCCGCCGCGCGGGACGACGGGGACCCCGGCCGCGGCGCACGCGCCCAGGGCGGCGGCCACGTCGTCGGCGTCGTACGGGGCGACCACGCCGACCGGGACGCGGCGGTAGTTCGAGGCGTCCATGGTCGCCAGGGCCCGCGCGGCCGCGCCGAAGTCCACCTCCCCGCGGAGGTTCGCCCGCAATGTCCGTTCGAGTTCCCCGGGAGACGTCACGGCGCCCAGCCTGCCACCGTCCCGGCGCGTCTCATCGGGTGGACGCGCCTCCGAGGGGTGGACCGGTACCCGATACGCTCCGCTCGTGGCCGAGATCCAGATTCCCGCTGACATCAAGCCCGCCGACGGACGCTTCGGCGCGGGCCCCTCCAAGGTGCGGACCGAGGCGCTGGACGCCCTCGCCGCCACCGGTACCTCCCTGCTCGGAACCTCTCACCGCCAGGCCCCGGTCAAGAACCTGGTCGGCTCGGTGCGTCAGGGGATCCGGGACCTCTTCTCCCTCCCCGAGGGGTACGAGGTGATCCTGGGCAACGGCGGCTCCACCGCCTTCTGGGACATCGCGACCGCCGGGCTGATCGAGCAGAAGTCGCAGCACCTCACCTTCGGTGAGTTCTCCTCGAAGTTCGCCAAGGCCGCGAAGCTCGCGCCGTGGCTGGACGCGCCGTCCGTGATCTCCTCGGAGCCGGGCACCCACCCGGAGCCGGTGGCCGAGGCGGGCGTGGACGTGTACGCGTACACGCACAACGAGACCTCGACGGGTGTCGCGGCGCCGATCAAGCGCGTCGCGGGCGCCGACGCCGGTTCACTCGTCCTGGTGGACGCGACCTCGGGCGCCGGCGGTCTGCCGGTGGACATCACCGAGACCGACGTCTACTACTTCGCCCCGCAGAAGTCCTTCGCCTCGGACGGCGGCCTGTGGCTGGCGGCGTTCTCCCCGGCGGCCCTGGAGCGCGCGGCCCGCGTGCACGCCTCGGGCCGGCACATCCCGGAGTTCTTCTCCCTGCCGACGGCGATCGACAACTCGCTGAAGAACCAGACGTACAACACCCCGGCGCTGTCCACCCTCTTCCTGCTGAACCAGCAGCTCGAGTGGCTGAACGGCCAGGGCGGCCTGGAGTTCGCGACCGGACGCACCGCGGCCAGCGCGCGCAACCTGTACGGCTGGGCCGAGGCGTCGAAGTACGCGAGCCCGTTCGTCGTGGACGCCGACAAGCGGTCCGCCGTCATCGGCACGATCGACTTCGCGGACGACGTCGACGCGGCGGCGGTCGCGAAGGTGCTGCGCGCCAACGGCGTCGTGGACACCGAGCCGTACCGCAAGCTCGGGCGCAACCAGCTCCGCGTCGCGATGTTCCCGGCGATCGACCCGGCGGACGTGCAGGCGCTGACCGCGTGCATCGACTACGTGATCGAGAAGCTGTAACCGCAGCCGCAGCCGCTGTCGCGGCCCGACCGCTCCAGGAGCCCCCGGTGACGTCCCGTCGCCGGGGGCTCCGGCGTTCCCGTCGCGGCCCGGCTGCGGTCCGATCCGATCGGATCCACCGGGACTTTCGTCCCAAAAATGGGGGCAAAATCGCCGTAAACGGCAGTACCACACACAGCCCGCGACCTGCGGGTTCCCGTCGGGGGACCTTCGGCAGGCCCTTCCCCCGCCCCTCCGGAGGGCCGCAACCAAAGCGCCCAGGATGTCCCTCATGTCTGGTGTGCCGGGAAAAACCCCGGCCCGTTCAGGAGGAAACCCCATGCGCAAGGCACTCACCCTCTCGGCGATCGTCCTCGCCTCGTCGATGGCCCTCGGCGGCGCCGCCACCGCGTTCGCGGCCGACACCCCGGCTCCCGCGGGCAGTTCCAGCCCCACCGCCGCCGGCCCCACCGCCGACGGCCGCGCCACCGACGGGCCCGCCACCGGCGGCCACGCCCGCGCGGCCGCCGCGGGCCTGAAGCTGTCGGCCTCCAGCGCCAGGCCGGGCGCCTCCGTCAGCTTCCAGATGGACGTCCCCGACGGCTCGACCCACCTCTCCGTCTCCTCCAAGGCCCTGGCCGACGTGCAGATGACCGACGGCCGCGGCGGCACCGCCGTGGTCTCCGACGTCAAGGCGGGCGACTACGGCGTCTCCCTGACCGGCACGGGCCCCGACGGCGCCAAGCTCCAGGCCACCGCGCAGCTGCGCGTCACCGCGGACGCCCCGTCCCCCGAGCCGACCCCGCGGCCCTCCGCCCTGAACCTGTCGACCGACTTCGGCCGCCCCGGCGACAAGGTCGTCGTCACCGTCAGGACCTCCGAGCAGAACGCCTTCGTGAAGTCCGACGCCTTCGGCGGCCGGGTCAACCTGGAGAGCGACGGCAAGGGCACCTTCACCGGCACCGCCACCGTCGCCAAGGGCGTCACGTCCGGCTACTACGGCGTGCACGCCTTCGCGGGCGGCAAGGAGTTCGACGTCGTGAAGTTCTCCACCGAGGCCAAGGCCGGCCCGGCCCCGCGCCACGACGTCAAGCCGCTGGACCCGAGCCTGCACAGGACCCCCAAGGGCTCCGTCAACACCGGCCAGGCCCCCGCCGGTCTTCTCCCCGAGACCAGCAATGCCTGAGCCCACCACGCTCCGCCAGGGCGGCCGCACCGGCCGAGCGCGCCGTACGGCCGCCCTGGCGGGGGCCTCGGCCCTCGCCGCGGTCCTCGCCACCGGCTGCGCCGCGGGCAGGGCCGGAGCCGCCGACGGCGCCGGCCACGCCCCGGCCGCCGCGAGCGCCGCGGCCCCGCTCCCGCCGTCCGTGCCGGACCGGGTGAAGATCCCCGACGTGTCGGTGGACGCCCCGCTCGACACCGTCGGGCTGGACGCCCAAGGCGTCATGCGGGAACCGGACTTCGCCAAGCCGCAGGACGCCGCCTGGTACAAGGAGGGACCCACCCCCGGGGAGGCGGGCGCGGCCGCCGTCGTCGGCCACATGGACACCCCGCAGACCCCCGAGGCCGTCTTCTACCGCCTCAAGAAGCTGAAGAAGGACCAGAAGATCGAGATCCACCGCACCGACGGCACCACCGCCGTGTTCGCCGTCGACGCGGTCGACACCTTCAAGAAGGACGCCTTCCCCACCGACAAGGTCTACGGGGACACCCACGGGAAGGCCGAGCTGCGCCTCATCACCTGCGGCGGCGACCTCACCGCGGACCGCCACTGGGACGCCAACGTCGTGGTGTTCGCGCACCTCACGGGCAAGGCCTGACCCGGTACGCGATACCTTCAGGGCTCGGCATTCCCGAATGCAGTACGGCTTGGAGGCAGCGGCGTGAACGTGCGAGTGACGGCGGCCCGGAACGGCGTGGACCCCTTCGGCACGGCCCGGCTGCGGCGCGGGGTGCTCGACGCCTGGGGCGCCGGCCCCGCCCGCTTCCGGGAGGACGCCAACGCCGAGGAGGACCTGGCGCTCGGCGGCTACCGCGACCGGCTCGTCGTCGAGCTCGCGCAGAACGCCGCCGACGCCGCGGCCCGCGCCGGGGTACCCGGCCGGCTGCGGCTCACCCTGCACGCCGGCGAGGACGGGTACGGCGTCCTGGCCGTCGCCAACACCGGCGCCCCGCTGGACGCCACCGGCGTGGAGTCGCTGAGCACCCTGCGCGCCTCCGCCAAACGGGAGTCCACCGGCTCGGGCGACCCCGTCGGCCGGTTCGGCGTCGGCTTCGCGGCCGTCCTCGCGGTCTCCGACGAGCCCGCGGTCCTCGGCCGCCACGGCGGGGTCCGCTGGTCGCTGGCCGAGGCCCGCGAGCTGGCCAAGGGGGCCGCCGTCGGCAGCCCCGGCCTCGGCGACGAGCTGCGCCGCCGCGACGGCCACGTCCCGCTGCTGCGGCTGCCGCTGCCCGCCGAGGGAACCGCGCCCGAGGGCTACGACACCGTCGTGGTGCTCCCGCTGCGCGACGCGGCCGCCGCCGACCTCGTCGAGCGGCTGCTCGCCTCCGTGGACGACGCGCTGCTGCTCACCCTGCCCGGGCTGCGCGAGGTCGTCATCGACACCCCGTCCGGCGGGGCCCGCACCCTGTACCGCCGCGACGAGGGCCCGTACGCCGTCATCGAGGACTCCGCGGCGGGCACCAGCCGCTGGCGCACCGTCCGCCACGGCGGCCCCCTCGACCGCGCCCTGCTGGCCGACCGCCCGGTGGAGGAGCGGCTGCGGCCCACCTGGGCGGTGTCCTGGTCCGTGCCCGTCGACGCCGACGGCGCCCCCGTGCGCCCCGCGACCGCCCCCGTCGTGCACGCCCCGACCCCCACCGACGAGCCGCTCGGCATCCCCGCGCTGCTCATCGCGACCCTGCCGCTGGACACCACCCGCAGGCACCCCGCGCCCGGACCCCTGACCGACTTCCTCGTGGAGCGCGCGGCCGACGCCTACGCCGAACTCCTCGGCACCTGGGAGCCGGTGACCACCGCCCTCGTCGACCTCGTCCCCGGCCCGCTCGGCAAGGGCGAGCTCGACGGCGCGCTGCGCGCCGCCGTCCTGCGCCGCCTCCCCCGTACGGCCTTCCTCGCCCCCGCCGTACCGCCCGGCCCCGACGAGGACCGGGCGGGGCAGGACGACGGGGCCGACGCGCGGGCCGCCCTGCGCCCCTTCGAGGCCGAGGTGGTGGAGGGCGCGGGCGCCGACACCGTACGGGTCCTCGCCGAGGTCCTGCCGACCCTGCTCCCCGCGGGCCTGGAGCGGCGCGCCGAGCTGCGCACCCTGGGCGTGGGCCGGCTCCCGCTGGGCGACGCGATCGAGCGGATCGCCGGCATCGAACGCACCCCCGACTGGTGGCACCGGCTCTACGACAGCCTCGCCGGGGTGGACCCCGACCGGCTGTCCGGACTGCCCGTCCCGCTGGCCGACGGCCGCACCGCGATCGGCCCCCGGCACATCCTGCTGCCCGGCGCGGACACCCCCGACAGCCTGGCGCGCCTCGGCCTGAAGGTGGCCCACCCGGACGCCGCGCACCCGCTGCTGGAGAAGCTCGGCGCCCTCCCGGCCACCCCGCGGGCGGTCCTGACGACCCCGCAGGTGCGGGCGGCCGTCGCCGCCTCGCTGGACGCCGGGGACATCTGGGACGAGGACGCCGACGCGCTGGACGCCGACGAGCTGGCCGAGGTGGTCCTCGGCCTGGTCCGCGACGCCGACCTGGCTGCGGGCGACGAGCCCTGGCTCGGCGCGCTCGCCCTGCCCGACGAGGACGGCGAGCCGACCCCGGCGGGCGAACTGCTGCTGCCGGGCTCACCGCTGGCCTCGGTGATCCGCGAGGACGAAGTGCCGTACGTGGACGCGGACCTGGTGGACCGGTGGGGCGCGGGCCCGCTCACCGCCTGCGGGGTGCTGGCGGAGTTCCAGCTGGTGCGCGCCACCGACGTCGTCCTGGACCCCGACGAACTGGAGCCCCGCGACGGCGACTTCGCCGAGCCCGACGACGCCGGCCTGCTGGACGCCGTGGACGTGTGGTGCGAGGACGTACTGGACCAGCTGCCCGACACCCCGGTGCCGCCGGTGGCGACCGAACTGGTCGCCGTGCGGGACCTGGACCTCGTCGACGACGACTGCTGGCCGCAGGCCCTCGCGATGCTCGCGCGGCCGCCGCTGCGCGACGCGCTGACCCAGCCCGTACGGATCCTGCTCCCGGACGGCACCACGCAGTCGGTGCGCCCGTACACCGCCTGGTGGCTGCGCGACCACCCGGTGCTCGACGGCCGCCGTCCCGCGGGCCTGCGCTCGGCGGGCGGCGACCCGCTGCTCGCGGGGCTCTACACCCCGGCGGACGCCACCGGCTTCGAGGACGAGCAGGTGCTGCGGGCCCTCGGCGTACGCACGACCGTGCCCGCCCTGCTGGAGGAGCCCGGCGGCGCGGCCGAGCTCCTGGCCCGCCTGGCCGACCCGGACCGCGAGGTGACCGACCGGCAGCTGCACGGCCTGTACGGGGCGCTGGCGGACCTGGACCCCGAGCAGGTCACCCTGCCGGACGAGCTGCGCGCGGTGGTGGACGGCGAGGTCCGGGTGGTCGACGCGGCCGACGCCGTCATCGCCGACGCCCCGGACCTGCTGCCGCTGACGGCGGGCCTGCCGCTGCTGCCGGTCGCCCCGGCCCGGGCGGCGGACCTGGCGGAGCTGCTCCAGGTGCGCCGGCTCTCGGAGACGGTCCCGGCGGAGGTGAGCACGCCCGGCGAGGAGCACGACGTACCGGAGTCGGTACGGGTCCTGCTCGGCCCGGCCACCCCCGCGGGCTACCTGGAACACGAGGAGCTGATCGCGGGCGGCACCGAACTGGACTGGCGCCGCACCCCCGACGGCACCGTGCACGCGGCCACGCTGGAGGGCGTGGCGGCGGGCCTGGCCTGGGCGGCGGGCCAGTGGCCCCGCCGCTTCGAGGTGGCGGCCCTGCTGGAGGACGAGTCCCGCACGGCGGAACTGGCCCGCGACCGCTGGTTCGACTGACCCGCCCCACCCCGTCTCCCCCGGCCCCCACGAGGGAACACCGCGGGAGACGGCCTAGGCGGGGAACCTGCGGTCGACCCAGCGGAAGGTGAACTCGATCAGGGTCGCCGCGGCGGCCGCGATCGCGACCGCGATCCACGGCATCGTGGCGCCCACCAGCTTGAGCTGGAAGAAGTCCTGGAGCCACGGCACGACGAGGACGATCAGGAACGCCAGGCCCATCACGCCGACCAGGCCGACCCGCCACCACGTGTACGGACGGGCGATGATCGCCAGGACCCACATCGACGTCAGGAACAGGGCCAGCGTCGCCGCGCTGGTCTCCGCCTTGAGGGCGTCCGGGCCGGTGTAGTAGGAGCGGGCGACCAGGTACGTCACGAACGTGGCCGTCCCCGCGATGGCGCCGCCCGGGATCGCGTAGCGCATCACGCGTTTCACGAAGTGCGGTTTGGCCCGCTCCTTGTTCGGCGCCAGGGCGAGGAAGAAGGCCGGGACGCCGATCGTGAGGGTGGACAGCAGGGTCAGGTGGCGCGGCAGGAAGGGGTACTCGACCTGCGAGACGACCACGAGGACCGCCAGCAGCACCGAGTAGACCGTCTTCGTGAGGAAGAGCGTCGCCACGCGGGTGATGTTGCCGATGACCCGACGGCCCTCGGCGACCACCGAGGGGAGGGTGGAGAAGCTGTTGTTCAGCAGCACGATCTGCGCGACCGCGCGGGTGGCCTCCGAGCCCGATCCCATCGAGACGCCGATGTCGGCGTCCTTGAGCGCGAGCACGTCGTTGACCCCGTCGCCCGTCATGGCGACCGTGTGGCCCCGGGACTGGAGGGCGGCGACCATGTCCCGCTTCTGCTGCGGGGTGACGCGGCCGAAGACGGCGTTCTCGTCGAGGGCCTTCGCCATCTCCTCCCGGTCGGTGGGGAGGCTGCGGGCGTCGACGGTGTTCTCCGCGCCCGGCAGCCCCAGCTTGCCGGCGACCGCGCCGACCGAGACGGCGTTGTCGCCGGAGATCACCTTCGCCTTGACGCCCTGGTCCTCGAAGTAGCGCAGCGTGTCGGCGGCGTCGGGCCGCAGCCGCTGTTCCAGGACGATCAGGGCGGTGGGCCGGACGCCGGTGGCGACGGCCGCGTCGTCGAGCTCGCGGCCGGAGCGGGCGAGGAGCAGGACCCGCAGGCCCTGCTCGTTGAGGCCGTTGATCTCGTCGAGGGCCGGGTCGCCCGCCGGGAGGAGCACGTCGGGGGCGCCCAGCAGCCAGGTGTTGTTCTCGCCGTCGCCCTCGCTGACGCTGGCGCCGCTGTACTTGCGGGCGGAGGAGAACGGCAGGGACTCGGTGCAGCGCCACTCGGCGCTGTCGGGGTAGGCGTCGATGATGGCCTGGAGGCTGGCGTTGGGGCGCGGGTCGGACTCGCCGAGGGCGCCGAGGACCTTCTTGACGTACGCCGGGTCCGCGCCGCCGAGCGGGCGGAGCTCGGTGACGTCCATGCCGCCCTCGGTGAGGGTGCCGGTCTTGTCGAGGCAGACGACGTCCACCCGGGCGAGGCCCTCGATGGCGGGCAGCTCCTGCACCAGGCACTGCTTGCGGCCGAGCCGGATGACACCGATCGCGAAGGCGACGGAGGTGAGGAGCACGAGCCCCTCGGGGATCATCGGAACGATGCCGCCGACGGTCCGGGCGATGGAGTCCTTGAGGTTGTTGTCCTTGACGATCAGCTGGCTGATGATGAGGCCGATCGAGGTCGGGATCATCATCCAGGTGACGTACTTGAGGATGGTGGAGATGCCGGAGCGCAGCTCGGAGTGGACGAGCGTGAAGCGGGAGGCCTCTTCGGCCAACTGGGCGGCGTAGGCCTCGCGGCCGACCTTCGTGGCGGTGAACGCGCCGCCGCCCGCGACGACGAAGGACCCGGACATGACCGGCTCGCCGGGCTTCTTCAGGACCGGGTCGGCCTCGCCGGTGAGCAGGGACTCGTCGATCTCCAGCCCGTCGGCCTCGCCGACGGATCCGTCGACGACGACCTTGTCGCCCGGGCCGAGCTCGATGACGTCGCCGAGGACGATCTCGGAGGTGGAGATCTCGGCGGTCCGGCCGTCGCGGCGGACACTGGGCTTGGTCTCGCCGATGACGGCGAGGCCGTCGAGGGTCTTCTTGGCGCGGAGCTCCTGGATGATGCCGATGCCGGTGTTCGCGATGATCACGAAGCCGAAGAGGCTGTCCTGGATAGGCGCGACGAAGAACATGACCACCCACAGCACGCCGATGATCGCGTTGAAGCGGGTGAAGACGTTGGCGCGGACGATCTCGGTGGCGGAGCGCGAGGAGCGGACCGGGACGTCGTTGACGTCGCCGCTGGCGACCCGTTCGGCGACTTCGGCGGTGCTCAGTCCGCCCGGCTTGAATCTCGGGGCGGGCGGCCGCATCGGGTGTACGGGATCCAGCTCGGCCCCTGCGTCGATGGCGGTCCCGGCGGGCGGGCCGCCCGGCTCCGGTCCATCGGATTCGATCCTCGCCCGCTGCGTCATGCTCTCGACGGTAAGGGGCGTGAGAACGCCGCACCCGCCGAGCGGGCCGAAGATCCGACTTGGGGATGACCCGAATCGTCCCCTGGTCGCCCCCGGGCCGCCCGTCGGCGGAGACGGCCGGCCCCGGCGGCCGGCCCGCGGCGGTCAGCCCGCGGCGGCCGGTCCGCCCGGCACGTCGCCCCCGGCGGACCCGTCCTGTGCGGCGGCACCGGCGGGCCCGTCCTGTGCGGCGGCCCCGGCCTGCGCATGGCGCTTCAGGGCCGCCTCGCGGCCGCGGACGTACCAGATGCCGATCAGGCCGAGGAGGCCACCGGCCGCGCAGGTCCACACCCACCACAGCTGGCCGCGGTCCGCGAACCACCCGTAGAAGGGGAGCTGGACGAGGAAGAGGGCGAACCAGATGATCGTGCCGCCGGTGACGGTGGCGACGACCGGACCCTCCAGGGGTTCGGGCGCCTCGTGCCGCGCTGTCCATTTCGCCATGCGGCAAGTCTAGGCCGGGTGGCGCAGGGTCTACGCGCGGAGATAGACGCCCCTTCGTTCATGTGTTCATACTGAAACGATGTGGGCGTGGCCCATTTTCTTCGTATGAACCACCCAATGAGGACCGTATGAGCACCCCGGCCCCCGCCCCCACGCCCACCGCCCCGGAGCCCCCCTCCCGCGAGACCGGCCTGGACCGCTACTTCAAGATCTCCGCGCGCGGCTCGACCGTGGCCCGCGAGGTCCGCGGCGGTCTCGCGACGTTCTTCGCGATGGCCTACATCATCGTGCTCAACCCGATCATCCTGGGCAGCGCGAAGGACATGTACGGCAACCAGCTCGACGGCGGCCAGCTCGTCACCGCCACCGTCCTGACGGCCGCCTTCTCCACCCTCCTCATGGGTGTCATCGGCAACGTCCCGATCGCACTGGCCGCCGGCCTCGGCGTGAACACCGTGGTCGCCCTCCAGCTCGCCCCGCGCATGAGCTGGCCCGACGCCATGGGCATGGTGGTCCTGGCCGGCTTCGTGGTGATGCTGCTCGTCGCCACCGGTCTGCGCGAGCGGGTGATGAACGCCGTCCCGCTGGGCCTGCGCAAGGGCATCGCCATCGGCATCGGCCTGTTCATCATGCTGATCGGCCTCGTCGACTCGGGCTTCGTCTCCCGCATCCCGGACGCCGCGCACACCACGGTCCCGCTCCAGCTCGGCAGCGACGGCCACCTGCACGGCTGGCCGGTCCTGATCTTCATCGTCGGAACGCTGCTGACCCTCGCGCTGATCATCCGCAAGGTCCCGGGCGCGATCCTGATCTCCATCGTCGCCATGACCGTCGCCGCGGTGGCCGTCCAGCTCGTCACGAGCCTGCCGGCCGAGGCGTGGGGCCTGACCGTTCCCGAGTGGCCCGGCAACCCCGTGGCCGCGCCCGACTTCGGGCTGGTCGGCCAGGTCAGCCTGTTCGGCGGCTTCGGGAAGGTCGGGATGCTGACCGGCATCCTGTTCGTCTTCACCGTCCTGCTGTCCTGCTTCTTCGACGCCATGGGCACGATCCTCGGCGTCGGCGACGAGGCGAAGCTGATCGAGAAGGACGGCACCTTCCCCGGCATCAACCGGGTCCTGCTGGTCGACGGCCTCGCCGTCGCCTCGGGCGGCGCGACCTCGTCCTCCGCGACCACCTGCTTCGTGGAGTCCACGGCCGGCGTCGGCGAGGGCGCCCGTACGGGACTGGCGAACGTCGTGACGGGCGGCCTCTTCGCCGTGGCGCTGTTCCTCACGCCGCTCGCGACCATGGTCCCGTCCCAGGCCGCGACCCCCGCGCTGCTGGCGGTGGGCTTCCTGATCCTGGCGGGCTCGGTGCGGGACATCGACTGGAGCGACTTCACCATCGCCGTCCCGGCCTTCCTGGCCATGGTGATGATGCCCTTCACCTACTCGATCACCAACGGCATCGGCATCGGCTTCGTGAGCTTCTGCGTGCTGCGGCTGGCGACCGGCCGGGGCCGCGGTGTCCCGGTGGCCATGTACGTCGTGGCCACGGTGTTCGTCTTCTACTACGCGATGCCGGCCCTCGGCCTCACCTGACCGGACCCCGGTCGGGCCGGGCCGACCCACCTGATCAGGTGAGCCCGTAGAACTTCTCCGTCTCGTCGACGGCCGCCTTGAAGCGCTCGTCGAAGTCGTCGCGAATGAGCGTCCGGACCACATAGTCCTGGACGCTCATTCCGCGTTTGGCGGCATGGATCCGGAGCCTCTCGAGGAGCTCCCCGTCTATGCGCATGCTGAGCACATGTGTCCCCATGCCGAAAGAGTCGGGGCACAGGACGTGGACGCGTGTCACTTTCCGCCGCCCACTCACTCGTACGAGTGACGAAACACCATGGGTGTTCTTTAGCGAGAGTAATGAGTTACTCTAAGGACATGCATGACCTCTCCCATGGCGACGACGCTGCCGCCGTGAACGATCTCCGCTCCGCCGTCATGCGACTGGGTCGGCGCCTCAAGCACCAGCGCGTCGACGAGTCGCTGAGCCCGACCGAGATGTCGGTACTCGGCACCCTCGCCCGGTGCGGCCACGCCACCCCGGGCGAGCTGGCCCGGCGGGAGCACGTCCAGCCGCCGTCGATGACACGCATCGTCGCGCTCCTGGAGGCCAAGGGACTGGTCACGCTGGAGCCGCACCCCGACGACCGCCGCCAGAAGGTGGTCCGCCAGACCGAGGAAGCCGAGGCGATGCTCGAAGAGAGCCGCCGCAAGCGCAACGCCTTCCTGGCCGGGCTCGCGGCCGAGCTGACCGAGGACGAGTGGGCCAAGCTGCGCGAGGCCGCACCCGTCCTGGAGAAGCTCGCCCACCTGTAGGAACGACGCCAGGAGGCGAACGCTTTTGAGTACGGGAACCGGAGCAGACTCCGCACCCGGCCACATATCCACCCCCCCTACTGCCGACGGCGCCGCCCCCGTGGCCGCCGCCGGAGCATCCGCTGACGGAGCACCCGCCGCCGCGGCACCCACCGCACCCGCGGTCAAGAACTCCATGTTCAGCTCGCTGAAGATCCGCAACTACCGGCTCTTCGCGACCGGCCAGGTGGTCTCCAACACGGGCACCTGGATGCAGCGCATCGCCCAGGACTGGCTGGTCCTGTCCCTGACCGGATCGGCCTCCGCGGTCGGCGTGACCATCGCCCTGCAGTTCCTGCCGATGCTGCTGTTCGGCCTCTACGGCGGCGTCCTCGCCGACCGGCTGCCGAAGCGCCCGCTGCTGCTCGCCACCCAGAGCGCCATGGGCCTCACGGGTGTCGCGCTCGCCGTCCTCACCCTCGCGGGACAGGTCCAGGTCTGGCACGTCTACCTCGCCGCCTTCCTGCTCGGCCTCGTGACCGTCGTCGACAACCCGGCCCGCCAGACCTTCGTCCCCGAGATGGTCGGCAAGGACCAGGTCGCCAACGCGGTCAGCCTGAACTCGGCCAACTTCCAGTCCGCGCGACTGGTCGGCCCGGCGATCGCCGGTGTGCTGATCACCGCCGTCGGCTCCGGCTGGGCCTTCCTGCTGAACGGGCTGTCCTTCGCCGCGCCGATCGCCGGACTGCTGCTGATGCGCACCGGCGAACTCCACCCCGTCGAGCCCAGGCCCCGCGCCAAGGGGCAGCTGCGCGAAGGACTGCGGTACGTCGCCGGGCGCCCCGAGCTGGTCTGGCCGATCGTGCTGGTCGGCTTCATCGGCACCTTCGGGTTCAACTTCCCGATCTGGCTGTCGGCGTTCGTCAGCGAGGTCTTCCACGGGGACGCGGGCACGTACGGGCTCTTCAACACCCTGATCGCCGCCGGCTCCCTCGCGGGGGCGCTGCTCGCGGCCCGGCGCGGACACTCCCGGCTCCGGCTCCTGGTGGCCGCGGCCGTGCTGTTCGCCGCGCTGCTGACCGTGACGGCGTTCGCGCCCGGCCTCTGGCTGTTCGCCGCGCTGCTGGTGCCGATCGGCGTCTTCGGCCTGACGGTCAACGTCACCGCCAACTCCAGCGTGCAGATGGCCACCGACCCCGAGATGCGGGGCCGGGTCATGGCCCTGTTCATGATGGTCTTCACTGGCGGGACCCCGCTGGGCGCCCCGCTGCTGGGCTGGATCACGGACACGTACGGCGCCCGGATCGGGATGGCGGCGGGCGGGGTGATCTCGCTGATCGCCTCCGTGGCGATCGCCGTGGTGCTGGCCCGCGTCGGCAACCTCCGGCTGCGGGTCGACCGGCGCGGCGTGGCCTTCGTCCCGTCGCCGCGCCGGCGCGAACTGGTCACGGCCGCCTGACGGGTCCGGGGCGCGGGCGGCGGCGCCGGTAGGGTCGGGGGATGAGACTGTTCGCCGCCGTACTGCCGCCGCCGGCGGCCGTCGCCGAGCTGGCACAGGCCGTACGGCCGCTGCGTGACGACCGGCTGACCTGGACCGCGGAGTCCGGCTGGCACTTCACGCTCGCCTTCATGGGGGAGGTACGGGAGGAGGTGCTCCCGGACCTGCACGCCCGGCTGGAGCGCGCAGCCCACCGCACCGCGCCCTTCACCCTGCGGCTGCACGGCTCCGGGCACTTCGGCGACCGGGCCCTGTGGGCCGGGGCCGCCGGCGGGCTGGACGCGCTGCGGCTGCTCGCCGAACGGGCCGACGCCGCCGCCCGGCGGGCCGGCGTGCCGATGGAGCAGCACCACCGCTACACCCCGCACCTCACCCTGGCCCGCAGCCGCCACGCCTCCACCCCCCTGGGCCCGTACCTCGACGCGCTCGCCGGCTTCGAGGGCGCCCCCTGGCCGGCCGACACCCTCAGCCTGGTCCGCAGCAACCTCCCCGCCGGCGGGGTGCCGGGCGAGCAGCCCCGCTACGAGACCGTGGGTGCCTGGCCGCTGACCGGCCGCTGACGGCCGCCGCCGGACCGCACCCGCCCGGCGTGCGGGGCCGCCCGGGATGCGGCCGCCGGGGGCCGTGCGGGGCCGCCCGGCGGGCCGGGTTAGGCTCGACGGGTGGATCCCAAGACCAGAAACCGCGTCATGGCGGGTGTGCTCGTGCTGATGTTCGTCGTCGTGGCCGTGGCGGCGGCCGTCGGCCAGTAGCCCGCCCGCGCCGCCTCCCGGCCCGCCCGCGTCCCTTCCGGGCCCTCCCGTGCCCCGGCCGGGCCCCGCCCTGCCCGCACCTCGGGAGCCGCGGGTTCGCGAGGTGCCCTTGCCTGGAGTGGACTCGAAGCAGTTGGCTTGCGTCCCATGAAGTACACGCAGCTCGGACGCACGGGACTCAAGGTCAGCCGACTCGTTCTCGGCACGATGAACTTCGGTCCCCAGACAGACGAATCCGCCAGCCACGGCATTCTCGACGCCGCCCTCGGCGCGGGCCTGAACTTCGTGGACACCGCCAACGTCTACGGCTGGGGCGAGAACAAGGGCCGCACCGAGGAGATCATCGGCACCTGGTTCGCCCAGGGCGGCGGCCGCCGGGACAAGACGGTCCTGGCCACGAAGGTGTACGGGAACATGGCCGGCGACGGGGACCCGTGGCCCAACCACGACCGGCTGTCGGCCCTGAACATCCGGCGGGCCGTCGAGGCCAGCCTGAAGCGGCTCCAGACCGACTACATCGACCTCTACCAGTTCCACCACATCGACCGCCGGACCCCCTTCGAGGAGATCTGGCAGGCGGTCGAGGTCCTGATCCAGCAGGGCAAGGTGCTGTACGCGGGGTCGTCGAACTTCCCCGGGTACAAGATCGCGCAGGCCAACGAGACCGCCGCCCGCCGCGGCGGCGTCGGCCTGGTCAGCGAGCAGTGCCTGTACAACCTGGCCGAGCGCCGGGCCGAGATGGAGGTCGTCCCCGCCGCCCGCGAGTACGGGCTCGGGGTCATCCCGTGGTCCCCGCTGCACGGCGGCCTGCTGGGCGGTGTGATCAAGAAGGAGGTCCAGGGCGGCCGCCGCGCCTCCGGGCGCTCCGCCGACGCGCTGGCCAGCACGTCCGTACGGGCACAGGTGCAGGCGTACGAGGACCTGCTCGACAAGCACGGCCTGGAGCCCGGCGAGACGGCGCTGGCCTGGCTGCTGACGCGCCCCGGGGTCACCGGTCCGATCGTCGGCCCCCGCACCGCCGAGCAGTTGGAGAGTGCCCTGCGCGCGCTGGAACTGGAGCTGAGCGAGGAGCTCCTGACGGCCCTGGACGAGATCTTCCCCGGCCCGGGGGCCTCCCCGGAGGCGTTCGCCTGGTAGGCGCGTCCCCGCGCCGTACCGCGGACGCCGCCGCCCCGCCCCGGGCGGCGGCGTCCGTACGCCGTACCGCGGGGGCTCCGGGCAAGTCGGCCCCGCCAGGGGCCCGTTACGGCTGCGGGGCGGGGCGGTAGGGGCCGCCGATGCCCCAGGCCTGGTGGAGGACGGCCGCGAACTCGCCGGCGATGCGGTGCTCCCCGGAGGCGTTGGGGTGCGTGCCGTCGTAGGTGTCGTGGTCGATGTCGTAGGAGGCCGGGCGCGCGGCCAGCAGGATCGGCGAGGCGTCGGTCGTCAGGTCGGCCACGGCCTTCGCCAGCAGCTCGTTGAAGCGGGCCACCTCGGCGGCGAACGGGGCGTCCTGCCGGGCGCGGACGTTCGGTATGACCGGCAGCAGCACCATCCGCACGGCCGGACGGGCCGCGCGGGCCGCGGCGACGAACCGGCGCACGTTCTCGGCGGTCTGGTCGGCGCGGGTGTAGAAGCCGAGGTCGATCAGGCCGAGGGAGACGAGCAGGACGTCCGCACCGGCGGCACCGGCCGCGGGGCCGATCAGGGGCGCCATGTGCTGCCAGCCCTCGCCCCATCCGGCCAGGTGGCGGCGGGCCTCCCCGGGGAAGTCCGGGCCGGCGTACGCCTGACAGCCGGCCGGATCGGCGGCGGGCGCCCCGGCGGCGCCGTCGTCGTACAGCGCGGTGCGCGGGCCGACGATCTCGAAGGGCCCGCCGAGGGCGGCGCCCAGGTGCTGCCACATCCGGTAGCGCCAGGTGTAGTCGCCGGCGCGTCCGATGGTCATGGAATCGCCGACGAACATGAAACGCATCCGGTCATCATCGCGGATCACGTGCCGGGCGCCCCTGTGATGCCGGACACGCCGTCCGGGCTGGCAGGCTGGGGTCATGCGCATGTTGCCGTCGACCGCCGTCCCCGCCGCCGCCCTGGCCGGCTGCCTCGCCCTGCTGCCGGGCGCCGCCGCCGCGGCGGAGTCGCCCGGGGCGTCCGGGTTCACCATCTCCGACCCGCGGATCAGGGAGTCGAGCGGGCTCGCGGCCAGCCGGCTGCACCCGGGGGTGTACTGGACGCACAACGACAGCGACGACGGCCCGTACGTGTACGCCGTGGACTCGGCGACCGGCCGTACGGTCGCCCGGCTGGCGCTGACCGGCATCGGCAAGCCCCGCGACGTCGAGGCGATTTCGCTGGGCCCCGACGGACAGCTGTACGTCGGGGACGTCGGGGACAACCTGGGCGGGACCTGGGACCACGTGTGGATCTACCGGTTCCCGGAGCCCAAGGTACTGCGCGACGCCACCGTCAAGGCCGAGCAGTTCACGGTCACTTACGCCGACGGGCCGCGGAACGCCGAGTCCCTGATGGTCCATCCGGTGACGGGCCGGGTGTACATCGCGAGCAAGGACGAGCAGAGGGGCGGCCTGTACGAGGGCCCGGAACGGCTCGTGCCCGGCGACGCCCGGAACGTGTTCCGGCGGGTCGCCGACGTCCCGTGGGTGACGGACGGGGCGTTCTCGCCCGACGGCGCCCGCCTGACGCTGCGCGGGTACTTCACGGCCCGGACGTACGGGTGGAAGGACGGCCGTCCGCAGGGCGCGGGCGAACGGGTGGACGCGCCCTGGCAGGGGCAGGCCGAATCGGTGACGTACACGGCGGACGGCCGCACGCTGATGTTCGGCGCCGAGGGCGCGGTCAGCCGGGTGGTGGCGGTACCGGTCGCCGCGGCCCCGCAGCCGGAGCCGGGGAAGGCCTCGGGAGGGACCTCGGGAGCGGCGTCCCCGGAGCCCGGTGCCCCGGCGGCGGGCGATCCGGCGGCGGGCGGGGAGGGCGACTTCACGAAGGGCGCCCTGATCCTGGCGGTCGGCACCGTCCTCGTGCTCGCGGCGAAGCGGCTGCTGCGCCGCCGCGGCCCGAAGTAGCGGCCCGGCCCCGAGTGACCCGGCCCGGAGCGGCCCGGCACGGGGGCGGGCCCCCGGAACCGTGCCGGAGCCGCGCCGGACGGGTTACGAGTGGCCGAGGTCCGCGGCCGGGAGGTCCGCGACCGGGACCGAGCCCGTGTCGGAGGCCGGCCGCAGCAGGAACTCGTCCGAGGCCACCGAGTCCAGCACGTGCGGCGCCGGCCGCAGCGGCTTCGGCATGACGGCGGCCTCCGAATGGCCCCCGCAGCCGTACGAGAGGGACACCAGACGCCCGTCGGCCGGCCCGAACTCGTTCGCGCAGACGCCGAAGGCCTGCCCCAGCGAGCCGCCGATCGCGACGAGGAACCCGCACGACACGCACGACGCGGGCGCCGCCTGCGCCATCGGGGTCTTCGCGCCGAAGGACTCGTCCCAGCGGTCGGCCGCACTGTGCAGCCCGTACCGCGAGAGGACCCGGGCGCGCCGCATGCCGAGTTCCTCGGCGACGGACGTGATGGAGCCCCGCACCGGGACCACGGCGCGGTCGGTGACGTCCGCGTCCTCCGCCTCGACCAGTTCGGCCATCTCGGCGGAGACCACCGAGTTCGGCGGCGGGGCGTCCTCGCCCGACCAGCCCGGCTCCAGACGCAGGTCCTCGGCGTCGGTGGGCAGCAGGTCGCCGGGGCCCATGTCGCCGGGGCGCAGCCGCTCGCTCCACGGCACCCATTCGGGGGCGAGCAGCGCGTCGTCGCCGGGGAGCAGCACCGTCTCGTCGAGCGTGACGTTCTTCGCGCGGGAGGCGCGGGTCACGGTGACGGCCCAGCGCCAGCCCCGGTAGCCCGGTTCCTTGCACTCGAAGAAGTGGGTGACGACCCGGTCACCCTCCGCCACCGCGGTCACATGCGCGCCCACCACGCCGGGGAAGGCGGCCTCCTCGGCCGCCGACCGGGCGAGTTCCACCGCCTCGACGCACATGCGGTCGGGGGTACGCGGGGTACGGCTTCGCGTCGTCGCAGCACTCACTGGTCTCGTTCTCTCCTACGCCGTCTCACGAGTGCGCCGTCCGTACTGTCGTCCACAACGACCCGTCGGTCTCCGTACGTGGCGCGGGCGGAGCGGACCAGAGGGCCGCGTCGACGTCCGCACCCGATCGGCCTCGGGCGCACCTAACTGCGATCCATTCTGCGGGATCGCGAAGAGGCGCGCGGCCAAGAGCAACCGCCGGTGGCGCGCTACGCACGCTACCCCCTCCGGCGCCCCGGGCCCACATGCAAGGTCCGATTCGCGGACAAGCCACCGCCCGGCGGCACCCCGCGACGCGCCGGGAGGCGTCCGAGGGGGCCAAGTGGGGCAGTATGGGCCGGGTGGCACCCGTTCGGTCGTCCGATGACGGCTCGGGACCGGCCAAGAGGGCCGGCCGGGCTCTGGGGCGTGCCCTGCACCTGCCCTTCACGGGAACGGCGCGCGGCATCCGGCGGGCCACCCACGCGCACGGGGCCGGCGAGTCGGGACTCGGCAGGCTGATCGAACTGCACGCGATCAACGGCGCCGGCGACGTGATGATCACGGTGGCGCTGGCCTCGACGGTGTTCTTCTCCGTACCCACGGACGAGGCCCGGGGCCGGGTCGCGCTGTACCTGGCGATCACGATGGCCCCCTTCACCCTGCTGGCCCCGGTGATCGGACCGCTGCTGGACCGGCTGCCGCACGGGCGGCGGGCCGCGATGGCGGCCGCGATGCTCACCCGGGCCCTGCTGGCCGTGATGATGTCGGGCGCGGTGGCCACGGGCGGGCTGGAGCTGTATCCGGCCGCGCTGGGCGTTCTGGTGGCGTCCAAGGCGTACGGGGTGGTGCGCAGCGCCGTCGTACCGCGTCTCCTCCCGCCGAACTTCTCCCTCGTCAAGGCCAACTCGCGGGTCACGCTGGCCGGTCTGCTGGCCACGGGCGCCGCCGCGCCGGTCGCGGCGGGGCTGCACACGATCGGCCCGCCGTGGCCGCTGTACGGGGCCTGCGCCATCTTCGTCTGGGGGACCTTCGCCGCGTTCACGCTGCCGCACAAGGTGGACGAGGCGAAGGGCGAGCGCCGGGCCCGGCTGTCCACGCACGAGGCCCACTCCCCGAAGCCGGGGCTGCGCACGGTGGGTCCGTCGGTGCTGTGCGGCCTCCTCGCCAACGCGTCGATGCGCGGACTGTCCGGGTTCCTGATCTTCTTCCTGGCGTTCCTGCTGCGCGAGCACCCGCTCGCGGGTCAGAGCGCGGCGGTGTCCCTGGGGATCGTGGGCGTGTCGGCGGGGCTGGGCAACGCGTGCGGTACCGCGGTGGGCGCGTGGCTGCGGGCCCGCGCCCCCGAGGCGATCATCGCGGCCGTGCTGTGCCTGACCCTCGGGGTCGCGGTGCTCGCGACCGTCTTCTTCAGCGGGGTGTTCGTGGCGGTCCTCGGTGCCACGGCGGGCTTCTGCCAGGCGCTGGCGAAGCTGTCCCTGGACGCGATGATCCAGCGGGACGTGCCGGAGGCCGTCCGCACGTCGGCGTTCGCCCGTTCGGAGACGCTGCTCCAGGTGGCCTGGGTGCTGGGCGGCGCGATCGGCATCGCGCTGCCGCTGAACGGCGCGCTGGGCATGGCCGTCGCGGCACTGGTGGTGGCGCTGGGCACCACGATGGCCCTGCGCGGCCTGCGCTCCGCGCCCCGCCACCACCAGCACGGCTCCTCGCGCCCGAGGGTGGCGTGACGCCGGCCGGCCCGCGCCGCCCCGGCGGAGCGGGCCCCGCGCCGCCACGCGAGCCACGGCGGGACCCCGTGCGGCGGCTCGGCCCACCGGCCCGATAGCCTTCGGCTCATGACCGCACCGCTTTTTTCGGGTAGGGCCCGCCGCAGCGTCGCGGCCCTCGGAGCCGTTTCCGCCGGCCTCCTCCTCCTCTCCGCCTGCGACAAGCCGACACCGTTGGCGACCGTGACGGTCGGCACCACCACGGCGTCCGCCGAAGCCGCCTGCCACGACGGCAAGGAGCTCTCCATGGACAAGGTCCAGGAGTGCCTCACGAACCTGAAGGACGCCAAGACAGTCGAGTACACCCGCGGCGACACCCTGCGCCTGGGCGTCGAGCCCGAGGTCGTCGAGGACGGCAAGAAGTGGCAGGCGGTCCTGGACGGGCAGCCGATCACCGAGCCCTCCTCGAACACCTACCGCAGCTTCCCCGGCGCCGACGTCTTCGCGACCGGCGGCGAGGGCGAGGCCCCGGCCTCGAAGAAGCTGGCGTTCGTCCAGGTCGGCGAGGACGGCAAGCCGCTGTCCGTCTGGTCGTTCAACCTGAAGCTGAAGTAGCCGGGCGGCCCCGGTGCGCGCGCTCGTCGTGACCGCGGTGGCGGCGGAGGCAGACTCCGTCGTCAGTGGCCTGACCCCTCATCCGGACACTCCCGGCCCCGAGCCCCGCACCCTTCCCGGCGGTTACCCCCTCACCCGCCGGGACCTCCCGGGCATCGCCCTCGACGTGCTCGTCGGGGGCGTCGGACCGGCGGCCGCCGCCGCCGGGACCGCCACCGCCCTGGCCCTCACCGGCTACGGCCTCGTCATCTCCGCCGGCATCGGCGGCGGGTTCGCGCCCGCCGCCCCGCCCGGCTCCCTCGTCGTCGCGGACGCGATCGTCGCCGCCGACCTGGGGGCCGAGACCCCCGAGGGGTTCGTGGACGTGGCGGCCCTCGGCTTCGGGCGGGCCGTGCACCTGCCGCCCGCCGAACTCGCCGCCCTGGCCGCCGAGGCCACCGGCGGGCTCCTCGCGCCCGTCCTGACGGTCTCCACCGTCACCGGCACCGCCGCCCGCGCCGCCGAGCTCGCCGCCCGGCACCCGCAGGCCGGGGCCGAGGCCATGGAGGGCTTCGGGGTGGCTGAGGCCGCCGCCGCGCACGGGCTGCCCGTACTGGAGATCCGCGCCGTGTCCAACGCGGTGGGCCCGCGCGACCGCGACGCCTGGCGGATCGGGGAGGCCCTCACCGCCCTCGCGGGCGGCTTCCGCGCGCTGGGACCCGTACTCGTCCATTGGGGAGAACGCCATGAGCACCGGTGACGGCCCGCTGCGGATCGCGTATTCGCCGTGCCCGAACGACACCTTCGTCTTCGACGCATGGGCGCACGGCCGGGTGCCGGGCGCGCCCGGCCTCGACGTCACCTTCGCCGACATCGACCTCACCAACGGCATGGCCGAGCGCGGCGAGCTGGACGTGCTGAAGGTGTCGTACGCGGTCCTGCCGTGGGTGCTGGAGGAGTACGCGCTGCTGCCCTGCGGCGGGGCGCTGGGTCGCGGCTGCGGCCCGCTGGTCCTGACCCGCGAGCCGGGCGCGGACCTGACCGGCAGGACGGTGGCCGTGCCGGGCGAACGCTCCACCGCTTACCTGCTGTTCCGGCTGTGGGCGGCCGACGTACTGCCGGACGGGGTCGGCGAGGTCGTCGTGCTGCCGTTCCACGAGATCATGCCGGCGGTGCGCGACGGCCGGGTGGACGCCGGACTGGTCATCCACGAGGCCCGGTTCACGTACCGGGACTACGGGCTGCACCGCCTGGCCGACATGGGCGAGCACTGGGAGTCGACGACCGGCCTGCCGATCCCGCTCGGCGCGATCATCGCCAAGCGCTCGCTGGGCCCGGAGCGGCTCCGTACGCTCGCCGAGTCGGCCCGTACGTCGGTCCGGATGGCCTGGGACGACCCGGAGGCCTCCCGCCCGTACGTCCGCGCGCACGCCCAGGAGCTGGACCCGGCCGTCGCCGACCAGCACATCGGGCTGTACGTCAACGAGTTCACCGCGGACCTCGGCGACGCAGGCTACGCGGCGGTGCGCGGGCTGCTGACCCGGGCGGCCGCCGAAGGGCTGGTACCGGCCATCCCGTCCGGCGCGCTGGACTTTCCCTGAGGGCCGTCCCGTCGTCCCCGGCGGGCACGGCGGCGCCCCGCCGCTCTCACGAGGGACGGGGCGCGGGCCGTGCGGGCGCTCAGACGTCGAGCTGGTCGGCCACCGCGCGCAGCAGTCCGGCGATCTTCGTGCCGTGGACCTTGTCGGGGTAGCGGCCGCGCTCCAGCATCGGAGTGATGTTCTCCAGGAGGGTCGTGAGGTCCTGCACGATGGAGGCGAGCTCGTCGGGCCCCCGCCGCTGCGCGGCCGCGACGGACGGCGCCGGGTCCAGCACCGTCACGGAAAGCGCCTGGTCACCGCGCTGGCCGGCGACCACTCCGAACTCGACGCGCTGGCCGGGCTTGAGCGCGTCGACCCCGGCCGGGAGCACCGACGAGTGGACGAAGACGTCGCCGCCGTCGTCGCGGGAGAGGAAGCCGAAGCCCTTCTCACTGTTGAACCACTTGACCTTGCCGGTAGGCACGTCCGTCCTCTGTCCTTGTGCTCGTCGGGGTCCGGGATGCCGCGCAACGGCTCCGGACAACAGCGCAGCGGGCCATGGATGACCCGCCACCTCAAGGCTAATGGCCGGGGTCCGGGTGACAAGTCGTTCCCCGGACCTTCGCCGTCGGCTGCTTCGGCCAGGGAACTACCCTGGTGAGGTGACTGTTACTCCTCATTCCGACGAAGCGCGGCCCGGCGACGGACTCGTCAAGGCCGGCGGCATCGTGTTCATCGCCGGCGCCGTGGCCACTCTGGCCACGATGGCCCCGCTGTTCCTGGACGTCGACCCGTTCCCCCCGTACGCGTGGGCCGTCTGCATGCTGATGGGCGTCGGCTTCGCGATCTCCGCGGCGGGCGTGCTCCGCTCGGCCGCGGCCGAGCGGAGGGCGGCACGGGCCTCACAGGCGGCCTGAGCCGCGGGGGGCGTACGAGAGCCGCCGGTCCGCCGGGGCGCTTCCTTTGGGCACTACGTCCAGGACGAGCGGCCGGCGACGTATGCCGCGAGCCACTGCGGCAGCGCGGTGAGGTCGGGGAGCACCACGTCCGCGCCCGCCGCCCGCAGTTCGGCCTCCGGGCACGGGCCGGTCGGCACGGCCACCGACAGCGCTCCGGCCGTCCGGGCGCCGCGCACGTCGCCGACGTGGTCGCCGACGTACACCTGCGCCCCGTACTCGAGCAGGGCGCCGGCCTTGGCCTCCGCCCAGAGCCAGCCGACGACCGCGTCCGGCTCGATGCCCAGGTGCTTCAGGTGCAGCCGGGCGTTGGGCTCGTGCTTGGCGGTCACGACGATCGCCCGCCCGCCGATCGCCCGGACCGCGTCGACCGCATCGCGGGCGCCCGGCATGGCCGGCGTCGGTTCGATGGCGTGTGTGGGATAGATCTCCCGGTAGCGGTCGGCCACGGCCGGTATCTCGGCCGCCGGGAACCAGTGCGCGAGCTCCTCTTCCAGCGGCGGACCGAGCCGCGTGACGGCCGCGTCGGCGTCGATGAACGTGCCCGTTTCGGCCGACAGGGCCTGGTAGGCGGCCTTGATGCCGGGGCGCGAATCGATCAGGGTCATGTCGAGGTCGAAGCCGACGGTGAGGTTCATACCGGCCATTGTGCCGAGCCCGGGGAGCGCCGGACCCCGACGGGGGCACACCGGGGTCCGCACCGCCCGGACCCGTCCGTCCGGTGCCGGCCCGGGGGCACGACCGGCCCCGTCCGCCCACCGGGCGGCGCCCCCTCCGGCTCCGCCGGCGGTCGGGGCACGGGGTCCGGGGCGGCGCCCCACGGGGGTCCCGGCGCGGCCCCCGCGGGGGTCCCGGCGGGGTCGGCTGCCCGGGTCCCGGCGCGGCCGGGCACGCGCCCGCCGGCCGGGCGTCAGCGCCTGCGCGCCCGCCACACCAGGTACAGCGCGGAGGCCACGCCCGCCGCCCGGAGCAGCCACGGCCACATCCCGTGCAGGGTCCCGCTCAGCTGGTCCTCGGCGAGGGTCTCGCCCCACTTGCCGTTCATCCGGCCCCACAGCCACACCCCCGCCCCCGCCAGCACCGCGCCGGGCGGTCCGAAGACGGCCCACTTGTGCTCGCCGGGCCGCAGCACGCGCGAGGCGTACGGCAGCAGCCAGCCGACCACCAGCAGCAGCCAGTAGCCGCTGACCACCCCGACGACGAGGACGGCCGCCGCCAGCAGCAGGAACGCGTTCGGCTTCGGACGGGCCGGGGCGGCGGCGACCTCTGCCACCACCGGTGCGGCTCCCTTCGCCGCCCGCTTCGCGCTCCGCCGCTCGCGCAGGAGCCGTACGGCGGCGCGCGCCTGCGCCGCTCCGGACGGCTTCCCGGAGGCCTCCGCGCTTCCGGCGCCGGTGCCGGTCCCGCCCTTGGACTTGGACGTGTTCCCGTTCCCGTCCCCGTCCCCGTCCTCGTCGTCCGGCCCTTCCTTGAACAGGTCCGGGATCTCGATGCCGCCCGCGAAGCCGTCCACCTGCGGGCCCGCCCCGTACGAACCCGGCGTGACGCGCCACCAGTCGGGCTCCGCGCCGTCGGACGGCCCGAGTTCGTCGAGCCCGGCCAGGTGCGGCGGCACGTTCTCCGGCTCCGCCGCCGGGCGCGGCGGCGGCACGGGCCCCCGGCGCAGCCGGCCCGGACCCCGCTGGGTGGGCACCCCCGGACCGGGGTCGAAGACGGACGGGGCGGCGGCCCGGTCGGCGGGCGCCGGGCCGGACAGGGTGCCGAGGGTGTCGAGGACCTCCTCCGGCGTGCCGATCCGCTCCAGGATGCGGCGTACGGCGGCCGGGGTCTCCGGGTCGTACTTGGCGCGCCGACGGTCGATCTCGTCCCGCAGCCCCGCCACGAGCCGCATCCGGTCCCCGGACTTCAGCTGCCTGCGCTGCGCCAAGTCCCCGACGCGGCTCAGATATTCGTAGACCAGATGGTCGCTTTCGATCCCCATGCCCCGGCTCCTCCCGTACCGCCTGTGCCGAAGGTAGCGCGTGCGCCCGTGGAGCTGTCGCGGGCGCAGCGGATACCGTTGACCGGATGGGGACCGGCCGACTGACCGGCCGACGCGACCAGGAGGCGACTGTGCCCGAGGCAAGCACCGCAGCGGGAGACGCTGCCGGCAGCTCCGCAGGGAGCGCCGGGGCGGGCGCCCCGCGCTCGCTCGCCGAGGCGCTGCGCTCCCGCGACGACGCCGCGCTCGCCGCCCTGCTGCGCGCGCGCCCCGACCTCCTCAGCCCCGTACCGGGCGACGTGACCCAGCTGGCCACCCGCGCCGGCACCCGGGCCTCGGTGGTACGGGCGCTGGAGCGCCTCGACCGGTTCGCGCTGCAGACGGCCGAGGCCCTGGCGGTGGCCCCGGACCCGTGCCCGTACCCGGTGCTGGAGTCGCTGCTCGCCGGCGAGACCGGCACCACCGGGGAGGACAACGGGGCCCGCGCCGCGCTCCCCCGGGCCCTGGCCACCCTGCGCGACCAGGCCCTGGTGTGGGGCGACGAGCAGCGGGTGCGGCTGGTGCGCACCGCCCGCGAGTTGCTGGCCCCCTCGGCGCAGCGGCCCTCGCCGACCGGCCTCGGGCCGACCGTCGCGGAGGCCACGTCCGGGATGTCGCCGACCCGCGTGCAGGAGATCGTGGCCGCGGCCGGACTGCCCGCCACCCACGACCCGGTGTCCGCGGTGTCGGCGCTGACCGGGCTGTTCACCGACCCGGAGCGGATGTCCGCCCTGCTGGACGGGGCTCCGGCCGAGGCCCACCAGGTGCTGGGGCGGCTCGTGTGGGGCCCGCCGTACGGGGAGGTGACCCCGAATCCGACCGCTCCGGTGCGCTGGCTGCGCGACCGGGGGCTGCTGCTGCCGGCCTCGGCGCGTACGGTCGTCCTGCCCCGCGAGGTGGCGCTGCACCTGCGGGGCGGGCTGGCGCACCGGGACACGGCGCCGGTGGCGCCGGCGGTTCCCGCGCACCGCGAGCACCGTCCACAGCTTGTGGACGCGAACGCCGCCGGGCAGGCGATGGCCGCGCTGTCGACCGTCGAGGAGCTGGTGAAGTCCTGGGAGCACGCCGGTCCGCCCGTGCTGCGGGCCGGCGGACTGTCCGTACGGGACCTGAAGCGGGCCGCGGCCTCCCTGGACGCCACCGAGGCGGCGGCGGCGTTCTGGGCCGAGCTGGCGTACGCGGCCGGGCTGCTGGCCGGCGACGGCGAGGCGGACGA
Source organism: Streptomyces sp. NPDC058701 (assembly GCF_042715295.1). NCBI lineage: Bacteria > Bacillati > Actinomycetota > Actinomycetes > Kitasatosporales > Streptomycetaceae > Streptomyces > Streptomyces sp. NPDC058701. The sequence goes on from NZ_JBHXSY010000010.1 coordinate 107,669, forward strand.
GCGCTACGCCCCCACCCCCGCCTTCGACACCTGGTGCGAACTGCCGCCCGCCGAACGGTGGTCGGCGCTCGTTGCGGCCTGGCTGCCCGCCACCCGCACCGCCGGGCTGGTCGGCGAGCAGGACGCCAAGGGACGCACCCTGTCGGCGCTCGGCCCCGAACTCGACCGCTCCGCGGCCCCCGAGGTGCGCCGGCGGGTCCTGGAACTCCTCGCCGCGCTGCCCGAGGGCGGCTCCGCCGACCCGGACGCGCTGCTGGCCCGGCTCGCGTGGGAGCGTCCCGTGCGCGGGACGAGCGACCTGCGGGCCCGCCTCGCGCGCTGGGCGCTGGACGAGGCGGAGACCCTCGGGGTCACCGGCCGGGGCGCGCTGTCCGGGCCCGGCCGCGCCCTGCTGGAACACCGCGACCCGGCGCCGCTGATGGCCCCGCTGCTGCCCGAACCGGTGGACCACGTCCTGCTCCAGGCCGACCTGACGGCGGTGGCCCCCGGCCCGCTGCGGCGGCCCCTCGGCGACACCCTGGCGGTCCTCGCGGACGTGGAGTCCAAGGGCGGGGCGACGGTGTACCGGTTCACGCCGGGCTCGGTGCGGCGCGCCCTGGACGCCGGGCACACCGCCGTCGACCTGCACGCCTTCCTCAAGGAGCACAGCCGCACCCCCGTCCCGCAGCCGCTGGCCTACCTGATCGACGACGTGGCCCGGCGGCACGGGCACCTGCGGGTGGGGGCGGCCTCCTCGTACGTGCGGTGCGACGACGACGCGATGCTCGGCGAGATCCTCGCCGACAAGCGCTCGGCCGGGCTGGGCCTGCGCCGCCTCGCCCCGACCGTGCTGGCCGCGCAGTCCGAACCGGGCGCCCTGCTCGACGGGTTGCGGGCGATGGGGTACGCGCCGGCCGCCGAATCCCGTACCGGGGACGTCCTGGTCGGCCGGGCCGACGCCCGCCGCGGCCCGGCGCGCTCGGCGCCCGTACCGGTGCCGGAGGGGCCGCCGGTGCCGGACGCGACGCTGCTGGGGGCGGCCGTACGGGCCATCCGGGCGGGCGACCTGGCGGCGACGGCGGTCCGCAAGGAGCCGGCCCCGTCGGCCGGGGTGCCGGGCGGGCTCCCGCGCACGAGCGCGGCGGAGACCCTGGCGACGGTGCAGGCGGCGGCGATGACGGGCTCGGCGGTGTGGATCGGCTACGTCAACGCGGACGGGGCGGCGAGCCAGCGCGTGCTCGCCCCGGTCCGGGTGGAGGGCGGCTTCGTGACGGGCTACGACCACACGGCGGACGAGGTCCGCACGTACGCGCTCCACCGGATCACGGGCGTGGCGGAACTGGAGGACGACCACCTCTGACCGGGCGCGGGCCGGAAAACCGGTGGCCCCGCCGGGAGGCGCACCGCAGGGTGGGGGCATGCACGACGTCCACGGCGCTCCCGCGCGCCGGATCCGCGCGGCCCACACCGCCACCACGGTCACCGTCTACCAGGCGTACGCCCCCGCCCTCGGCCTGCCCGCCGCCCGCGACGGCCGCTTCCCGCCCGCCTGGAAGCGGGATCGGATGACGTGGGTGAAGCCCTCGTTCCTGTGGATGATGTACCGCTGCGGCTGGGCCACCAAGGACGGCCAGGAGACGGTCCTCGCCGTCGAGATCACCCGCGACGGTTTCGACCGGGCGCTGGCCGGCGCCTGCCTGTCCCACTACTCCCGCGGCGTCCACGCCGACCGGACGGCCTGGCGGCGGGCCCTGCGCGAGTCGTCCGCCCGGGTCCAGTGGGACCCTGAGCGGGACGTACGGCTCGCCCCGCTTCCGTACCGCTCGCTCCAACTCGGTCTGTCCGGGCCCTCCTCCCGCGCGTACGCCGACGAGTGGACGGTCGCCATCCGTGACGTGACGCCGCTGGCCCGGGAGATCCACGGCCTGCTGCGGTCCGGGGACGAGGGGGCCGCGCGGGCCCTGCTGCCCGCGGAGACCCCGTACCCTTCGGGGCCGCTGGAGCACCTGGGCGCGTAGGGGGTGTCCGGCCGGTCGTGGAGGAAGCGGAGAGGGCGGAGAGATCAGTCCCGGATGATCAGGACGATGCCTCCCGCGACGACGCCCAGCAGCAGGGCGAGCAGGGAGAAGCGGGGCCGGGACTCGCGCAGCACCGGGAGGTAGTGGTCGACGGCGAAGCGGCCCGGCCCGGTGAGGGTGAGGGCCACTACCGCGGCGAACAGCACCACTTCCAGTTCCACGCCCTTGGGCGGGAAGTAGGCGCCGAGGCCCCGGAGGTCGAGGATGTTGATGAAGATGCCGGTCAGGGCCGCTCCGGCGAGCGGGGTGAGCAGACCGAGGGCGAGACCGAGGCCGCCCAGGGTCTCGGAGAGGCCGGCGATGACGGCCATGGCGTCCCCGGCGGGGTAGCCCGCCATCGTGAAGCCCTTGCCGGTCGCGGTGAGGCCCGGGCCGCCGTACCAGCCGAAGAGCTTCATCACGCCGTGGCCGGCCATGCTGAGGCCGACGACGAGCCGGAGCAGGAGCAGGCCGGTGTCGTGGGTGAGGGTGGTGGCGGGAGCCGAGGAGGTGCTGAAGAGCGTGCGGTCCCAGCTTGTCTGCGTCATGAGGGTCCGTTCCGAGATCGCCTGGCAGCGACGGCCACCGTACGACGCCCGCCGCGCCGAGCCCGCCGCAACATCGGCGTCCGCCCCATCGGCCACCGCCGTCTACCCGTTCGGCCGCAGCGCGCCTGCCCGCTCCGCCGAAGCGGCGTGTTCCCAGCCTCCGCGCCGTACGGCACACTGGAGGTTTGGCCTGAATGAAACGGGGCGCTGCGCGTGAATGGTCCACTGATCGTCCAGAGCGACAAAACACTCCTCCTCGAGGTCGACCACGAGCTCGCCGGCGCGGCGCGCCGGGCCATCGCTCCCTTCGCCGAGCTGGAGCGGGCTCCCGAGCACATCCACACCTACCGGATCACCCCGCTCGGCCTCTGGAACGCCCGGGCCGCCGGGCACGACGCCGAGCAGGTCGTCGACGCGCTCGTCGAGTTCTCCCGCTACCCCGTCCCGCACGCGCTGCTGGTCGACGTCGCCGAGACCATGGCGCGCTACGGCCGCCTCACCCTGTCCAAGCACCCCGTGCACGGGCTGGTCCTGACCAGCACCGACCGGCCCGTGCTGGAGGAGATCCTGCGGTCCAAGAAGGTCGCGCCGCTCGTCGGGGCCCGGCTCGACGCCGACACCGTGGCCGTGCACCCCTCCGAGCGCGGGCAGATCAAGCAGACGCTGCTCAAGCTGGGCTGGCCCGCCGAGGACCTCGCCGGGTACGTGGACGGCGAGGCGCACGCCATCGAGCTGGCCGAGGACGGCTGGGCCCTGCGCCCGTACCAGCAGCAGGCCGTCGAGGGGTTCTGGCACGGTGGCTCCGGCGTGGTCGTGCTGCCCTGCGGCGCCGGAAAGACGCTGGTCGGCGCCGGCGCCATGGCGATGGCCAAGGCCACCACGCTGATCCTGGTCACCAACACCGTCTCGGCCCGCCAGTGGAAGCACGAGCTGGTCAAGCGGACGTCGCTGACGGAGGACGAGATCGGCGAGTACTCCGGTACCCGCAAGGAGATCCGGCCCGTCACGATCGCCACGTACCAGGTCCTCACCACGAAGCGGAAGGGCGTCTACCCGCACCTGGAACTGTTCGACTCCCGGGACTGGGGTCTGATCGTCTACGACGAGGTGCACCTGCTGCCCGCGCCGGTCTTCAAGTTCACCGCCGACCTCCAGGCACGGCGCCGGCTCGGCCTGACCGCCACGCTGGTGCGCGAGGACGGCCGCGAGTCGGACGTCTTCTCGCTGATCGGGCCGAAGCGGTTCGACGCTCCGTGGAAGGAGATCGAGGCGCAGGGCTACATCGCGCCCGCCGACTGCGTCGAGGTACGGGTGAACCTGACGGAGGCGGAGCGGCTCGCGTACGCGACTGCCGAGACCGAGGAGAAGTACCGCTTCTGCGCGACGACCGCGACGAAGCGGAAGGTCACCGAGGCGCTGGTGCGCAAGCACAGGGGCGAGCAGACCCTGGTCATCGGCCAGTACATCGACCAGCTCGACGAGCTGGGCGAGCACCTGGACGCGCCCGTCATCAAGGGCGAGACCTCGAACGCGCAGCGCGAGAAGCTCTTCAACGCCTTCCGCGAGGGCGAGATCAGCGTGCTGGTCGTCTCGAAGGTCGCGAACTTCTCCATCGACCTGCCCGAGGCGACCGTCGCCATCCAGGTGTCGGGCACCTTCGGCTCCCGCCAGGAGGAGGCCCAGCGGCTCGGCCGGGTGCTGCGCCCGAAGGCGGACGGCCACGAGGCGCGGTTCTACTCGGTCGTCGCGCGCGACACCGTCGACCAGGATTTCGCGGCGCACCGCCAGCGCTTCCTCGCGGAGCAGGGCTACGCCTACCGGATCATGGACGCCGACGAGATCCTGGCGAGCGACTGACCGTGCCGTCCGCTGGGCGGCCGGCCTCGGCGGGTGCCGGGCGCCCGGATCCGGGCCGCCGGGGCGCCGGTACGGCCCCGGGGAACCGGTCGGCCGGGCCGGCTCCCACGGTCCGACCGCGCGCGGCGGCGATCAGAACGGTCCCCACGGTCGCGGCGACGCGCGGGGGGGGGCAGTCGCGGGCGGGCCGGGGCGCGGGCGGGCCGAGGCGCGGGCGGGCCGGGGCGCAGG
>NZ_JBHXSY010000010.1:112437-169385 GCF_042715295.1 Streptomyces sp. NPDC058701
GGGCAGGCGGGGGCGCAGGCAGGCCGAGGCGCAGGCAGGCGGGGGCGCAGGCAGGCCGAGGCGCAGGCAGGCGGGGGCGCAGGCAGGCGGGGCGCAGGCCGAGGCGCGGGCGGGTCGGGGCGCAGGCGGGTCGGGGCCGGGGCGGTCTCGGTCGGCACCGGGCCGGGGGTCAGCGGCGTATGACGCCCGCGTCCTCGGCGTACTCGCCCAGGACGACGACGCTCACGGCGGTCGCCGCGAAGACCTTGGCGGCGCGCAGCACGCCGCCCAGGCTGTGCCGGGGACGGAAGTCGGAGGTGGCGGTGGCGCCGCTCGGGCGGCCGCCCTGGGTCGGGGTGAAGGTTGCGGTGCTCATGTATCCATGGTGCGTTTCCGGCCCGGTTTTCACATCGCCCTCCGGACGGAATCCCGGTGCCCCGGCATCCTCCTCCCGGCCCATACCTCCCCCTAGTGGCTCTGCCCCGGGTATGACACCCCCCGGTACGACACCCGTACGGCGGTCCCGCCCGGCAGGGATGTCCGGCCCCCTAATCCGTTCGCACCGGACCCCGCCCCTCGCTAGAATCTCCGCTCCTGCCGCCTCCCGCCGCCTGACCGGGGAGAGCCGCCCGCCGCACGGAAACCGGCGGGCTCCTTGTTCGCACCCGCGCGCGTTCGCACCCGCGCACCCAGCAGCTGGAGGCAGTCCCGTGCCCGCGCACGCCCCCGCACCGTCCGACCCGCTCGCCCGCGAACGGTCCCACCTCGCCGCGTCCCGCTCCGCGCTCCGCGCCATGCGCGAGGACGCCGAGGCGCTCGACATCCGCGACGTGACCGCGAACTGGGTCAACGCGATCGTCCTGCAGGCCCAGATCGACGACCGCATCAAGTCGCTCGCCGACCTCTCCCACACCCCCCTCTTCTTCGGGCGGCTGAACTACCTGCACGCCCCGGGCGCGACCCTCGCCGAGGGCGCCGAGGGCGAACAGTTCTACATCGGCCGCCGCCACGTCCACGACGCGGGCGGCGACCCGATGGTCATCGACTGGCGGGCGCCCGTCTCCCAGCCGTTCTACCGGGCCTCCAGGAAGGACCCCCAGGACGTCTCGCTGCGCCGCCGCTTCGGCTACACCGGCGGCGAGCTCACCGCGTACGAGGACGAGCACCTCTCCGACCCCGGCGAGGCGGCCGCCGTCAGCAAGCTGCTCCAGCAGGAGATCGAGCGGCCCCGCGTCGGCCCCATGCGGGACATCGTCGCGACGATCCAGCCCGAGCAGGACGAGATCGTCCGCTCCGGCCTCTCCGGTTCCGTCTGCGTGCAGGGCGGCCCCGGCACCGGGAAGACGGCCGTCGGCCTGCACCGCGTCGCCTACCTCCTCTACGCGCACCGCGACCGCCTCGCCCGTACCGGCACGCTCGTCATCGGGCCGAACCGTTCCTTCCTGCACTACATCGAGCAGGTCCTCCCGGCCCTCGGCGAGCTGGAGGTCAAGCAGGCCACCGTCGACGACCTGGTCGCCCGCGACGGCCTGGAGGTACGCGCGGCGGACGCCGCCGAAACCGCCGTCGTCAAGGGCGACGCCCGGATGGCGGAGGTGCTGCGCCGCGCGCTCGGCTCGCACGTCACCCCGCCCGCCGAGCCGCTGATGGTGGTCCGCGGCTCACGCCGCTGGCGCGTACCGGCGTACGAGCTGGCCGAGATGGTCGAGGAGCTCCAGAACCGCGACATCCGCTACGGCGCCGCCCGTGACGCGCTGCCGCAGCGGATCGCGCACGCGGTGCTCGTACGGATGGAGCAGGCGGGCGAGGCGCCCGACGACCGCGTCCAGGACGCGGTGGCGCGCAACGCGGCCGTCAAGGCGGCGGTGAAGGAGGCGTGGCCGCCGGTCGAACCGGCGAAGCTGGTGCTGCGGCTGCTCTCCGACCCGGACTTCCTGGCCGCGCACGCGGAGGGGGTCCTCAGCGCGGACGAGCAGAAGCTGCTGCTGTGGCCCAGGCCCTTCCGGAGCGTGAGGTCGGCGCAGTGGTCGCCGGCCGACCTGGTCCTGATCGACGAGGCCGCCGACCTGGTGGAGCGGACGCACTCGCTGGGCCACGTCGTCCTCGACGAGGCCCAGGACCTGTCGCCGATGCAGTACCGGGCCGTGGGCCGGCGGTGCACGACGGGCTCCGCGACCGTCCTCGGCGACCTCGCGCAGGGCACGACCCCGTGGGCCACGCGCAGCTGGGACGAGGCCCTCGCCCACCTCGGGAAGCCGCAGGCGGTGGTCGAGGAGCTGACGGCCGGCTTCCGCGTGCCGCGCGAGGTGATCGCGTACGCGTCCCGCCTGCTGCCGGCGATCTCCCCGGGCCTGGCGCCGGTCTCCTCGGTCCGCGAGACCCCCGGATCGCTGCGGATCACGGAGGTCGCCGATCCGACGGCGGCGGTGCTCGCGGCCTGCCGGGACGCGCTGGCGCACGAGGGCTCGACCGGTCTGATCGCGGCGGACGCCCGCGTCCCGGCGCTCGCGGAGGCCCTGTTGGCGGCGGGGTTGCCGTACCTGTCGCCGGGCGAGGAGACGACGGCGCAGTCGCGGCTGACTTTGGTGCCGGCGTCGCTGGCGAAGGGCCTGGAGTACGACTACGTGGTCCTGGACGAGCCGGCGGCGATCGTGGACGGCGAGCCCGACGAGCGGACGGGCCTGCGGCGGCTGTACGTCTGCCTCACGCGCGCCGTCTCGGGCCTGGCCCTCCTGCACGCCGCACCGCTGCCCGCCGCCCTGGCCTGACCGGCCCGGAACGGGGCGGGTGCGGGGCGGGTGCGGGGTGCCGGAGGGACGGAGGCGGCGCCGGGCCGGTGGATCGCCCCCCGCCCCGGTGCGTGCCCCGCGTCAGTCCAGGGCCGACCGCCACCGCGCCACCGCGGCCGCCGACACCGGGCGTCCCCACCCGTCGGGGCGCGCCGCCCCGCCGATGTGGAACGCGTCCACGCCGGCCTCGCGCAGCACCGGCAGGTGCGACAGCGCGAGGCCGCCGCCGACCAGGATCCGCGCCTCGTACCCGGGCTCGCCCCGGCGCGCCGCCTCGGCCAGCAGCACCGGCAGGCCCTCGTCCACTCCGGCCGCGGAGCCCGCCGTCAGGTACGCGTCCGGCCCGGCGGGCACCGGCTCGGCGAGGGCCTTGCGCAGCTGGTCCCGGTCCGCCGCCCGGTCGATCGCCCGGTGGAAGGTCCAGCGGCAGCCGTCCAGCTCGGCCACCACGGCCTCGACCGCCGCGAGGTCGGGGGTCCCGTCGGGGTTCAGGAAGCCGAGGACGAACTCGGTCGCCCCCTCCGCCCGCAGCTCCCGCGCGGCCGTCAGCAGGAGCTCGGCGTCGCCCGCCGCGAACCCGTCCGTCGTGCGCAGCATCACGCGCAGCGGGATGTCGACCGCGGCCCTGATCGCCGCGAAGGTCTCGCGCGGCGGGGTGAGCCCGTCGGCGGCCATGTCGGTGACCAGTTCGAGTCGGTCCGCCCCACCGGCCTGGGCCGCGACCGCGTCCTCCGCGTCGAGGGCGATCACCTCCAGGAGCGCACGGTTGCTCATTCGATCCCATCCTTCGGAAATGCTCGGGTGACCCGACGGCCCGATCGGGGCACATGTGGTCAGAGTGGAAAATAGGTCTAGTCCAATATTGAGGGTACGGGCCCACCCCTGGCACCACCAGCACAATCACGCCACCCCCACAATGTGCGCATGGACACAGGCACCCCGCACACCGACACGGCCGCCCTCCGCGCCCGCTGGCGGGCGACCACCGCCGCCGCCGGAGCCCCCGCCGACCGCGACCCCGACCCGTACGCCGACCGGCTCCTCGCCGCCTGGGCGGAGCCGCAGCGCAGGTACCACACCACCGCGCACCTGGCGGACGTCCTCGCGCGGATCGACGTACTGGCGCCGCACGCCGCCGACCCGGCCGCCGTCGAGCTCGCCGCCTGGTTCCACGACGCCGTCTACCGGCCCGACCGCTCCGAGAACGAGGAGCGCAGCGCCGCCATGGCCGAGCGCGCCCTCCCCGAGCTGGGCGTGGACCCGGCGCGCACCGCGGAGACGGCCCGGCTGGTCCGCCTCACCGTCACCCACGACCCCGCCCCCGGGGACACCAACGGCGAGGCGCTCTGCGACGCCGACCTGGCCGTCCTCGCGGGCGACGGGCCGGCCTACGCCGCCTACGCGGCCGCCGTCCGCGCCGAGTACGGGTTCGTCCCGGACGATGCCTTCCGCGACGGCCGCGCGGCCGTCCTGCGCCAGCTCCTGGCCCTGCCCCGGCTCTTCCGCACCCCGTACGGGGCCGCGCACTGGGAGGCCCCGGCCCGCGCCAACCTCGCCGCGGAGCTCGCCGCACTGACGGCCTGAGGCTCCCGGGCCGGGGCGCGATGTCACGCTCCCGACACACGGACGGGGAATTCGCGGGCGTTCGCGGCGGTTGGTGAGGGGCATGCCCGTAGCAGCCGCACGCCCCCGCATGCCCGTCGCCGTGTACGTCCTCGGCCTGTCCGTCTTCGCGCTCGGCACCAGCGAATTCATGCTCTCCGGGCTGCTGCCACCGATCGCCGAGGACATGGGCGTCACCATCCCGCAGGCGGGCCTGCTGATATCCGCCTTCGCGATCGGCATGGTCATCGGGGCGCCGCTGCTGGCCGTGGCCACCCTGCGCCTTCCGCGGCGCACCACCCTCGTCTCCCTCATCAGCCTCTTCGGCCTCGGGCAGGTCGCGGGTGCGCTGGCCCCCTCGTACGAGCTCCTCTTCGCCTCGCGCGTCGTCTCGGCCCTCGCCTGCGCGGGCTTCTGGGCGGTCGGAGCGGCCGTCGCCATCGCCATGGTCGACAAGGACCAGCGGGCCCGTGCCATGGCCGTCATGATCGGCGGCCTGTCCATCGCCAACGTGCTGGGCGTCCCCGCCGGCGCCTTCCTCGGCGAGCACTTCGGCTGGCGCGCCGCGTTCTGGTCGGTGGGCGCCGCCTCCGCGATCGCCCTGGCCGGCATCCTGGCGCTGATCCCGAAGATCCCGCTGCCCGCCGAGAAGCCCCGCCTCGGACGCGAGCTGCGCATCTACCGCGACCGCCAGGTGTGGCTGGCCATCGGCATCACCGCCCTGGCCGCGGGCGGCGTCTTCTGCGCGTTCAGCTACCTCTCGCCGCTGCTCACGGACGTGGCCGGGCTGGACTCGCAGTGGGTCCCCTGGATCCTCGGCCTCTTCGGCCTCGGCGCGCTCGTCGGCACCACCGTCGGCGGCCGAGTCGCCGACGCGCACCTGTTCGGCGTGATGCTCTGGGGCATCACCGCCTCCACCGTCTTCCTGGCCGCGCTGGCCCTGCTGGCCGGGACCGCTGCCGCGGCGATCGCGCTGTCGTTCCTGCTCGGCTTCTCGGCCTTCTTCACCGCTCCGGCGCTCAACGCCCGCATGTTCAACGTGGCCGGAGCCGCCCCGACCCTGGCCGGCGCCACCACGACCGCGGCCTTCAACCTCGGCAACACCGGCGGCCCCTGGCTCGGCGGCACCGTGATCGACGCGGGCCTCGGCTTCTCCGCCACCGCCTGGGCGGGCGCCGCCATGACGGTCACCGCCATCGCCCTCACCGTCATCGCCCTGCGCCTGGACCGCCGCCGCCCGCACCCCGGCACGACCCGCGTGGTCGCCTCGGGCGCGGGCGCCGCGACCCCGGCGGAACAGCCGGCCCACGCCTGACGGCCGACGCGCGGCGGGGCCGCCCGCCGCAACCGCGGTCCGGGTCCGGCCCCGGCGCGGTTACAGCGGGCGGCCCTTCGGGCGGCGCAGGCCCGCGTCCGTGAGGCGGCGGACCAGTTCCTTGCTGCCGATCTCCACCGCGCCCGCACCGACCGCGTCCGCGTACCGGTACGACGGCACGTCGTAGTGGTCGCGCTCGAAGGCGCGGGGCGGGCAGCCTATGGACGCCGCGAAGGCGTGCAGTTCCTCGTACGAGACGTCGCTGACCAGGTGCGACCACATGCGGCCGTGGCCCGGCCAGGTGGGCGGATCGATGTACACCGTCACCGTCGCCTCACCGGCCCGGCCTCAGGACCGGGCCGAGGCCGCCCACCGCTGCGACCCTGACGCCCGCCTCCGAGCACACCCAGTGCGGGTCGGGGCCCAGCTCGGGGTCCACGTCCAGCGCGTGCGGCTCGCCGTGGCCGCAGACCGGGCACAGCGGCCAGCGGCCGTACTTCTCCAGCAGCGCGTCCTGGACGTCCTGGGCGACGAGTCCGGGGAGGAAGCCGGCCCCCTCCGGCCACTGCTCCACCCACCACCGGCGGTGCGTGACCGCGTCCTCGACGAGGGAGACGACATCGGCGTCGGCGACCGCGGCCGCGGCGAGGTCGGCGAGCACGAGGGCGCGGGCGACGTGCAGCGCCTGCTCCAGCGGGGGTGCGTGTTCCATGGCCCCATTGTGAACCCGTGCGGGGCGAGTGGTGAAGGTCCCTTCCGGCTCCTGACGCATGGCGCCTTGACGTCCGGGCTCCGCTGAAAATAGGTTTCAGGCGTGAGCGAGAACGCGAAAGAAACTTTCAGACCGGACGCGCCCCCCACGCCGGCCGCCCCCACGGCCCCTTCGGTCCCGTCAGCCCCTACGGCCCCGGTCGCCCCTTCGGCCCCGGCCGTCCCGGCTCCCCCCTCCGCACCCTCCGCCCCCGCACCCTCCGCCCTCCGGGCCCGGGTCCGCAGTCTCGGCCCCTCGATGACCCGCTCCATGCAGGCCGTCGCCGAGGCCGTCGCCTCCGACCCGGCCGGCTGCGCGCAGCTCACCGTCTCCGCCCTCGCCGAGCACACCGGCACCAGCGAAGCCACCGTCGTCCGCACCGCCCGCCTCCTCGGCTACCCCGGCTACCGCGGCCTGCGCCTCGCGCTGGCCGCGCTCGCCGCGCAGCAGGAGTCCGGCGCCGCGCCCGCCGTCACCGTCGACATAGCCGTCGACGACTCCCTCGCGGACGTCGTCGCCAAGCTGGCCCACGAGGAAGCGCAGACCCTCGCCGACACCGCCGCAGGGCTCGACCTGACCCAGCTGGCCGGCGCCGTCACCGCCCTCGCGACCGCCCGTCGCATCGACATCTACGGCGTCGGCGCCTCCGCCCTCGTCGGCCAGGACCTCGCCCAGAAGCTGCTCCGCATCGGCCTGATCGCCCACGCCCACCAGGACACCCACCTCGCCGTCACCAACGCCGTCCTGCTGCGCCCCGGCGACGTCGCCGTCGCCGTCACCCACTCCGGCTCCACGGGCGACGTCATCGAGCCCCTCCGCACCGCCTTCGAGCGCGGCGCCACCACCATCGCACTGACCGGCCGCCCGAACGCCCCCGTCGCCCACTACGCCGACCACGTCCTGGCCACCTCCGCCGCCCGCGAGACCCAGCTGCGCCCGGCCGCCATGTCCAGCCGGACCAGCCAGCTCCTCGTCGTCGACTGCCTGTTCGTCGGCGTGGCGCAGCGGACGTACGAGACCGCCGCACCCGCCCTCGCCGCCTCGTACGAGGCGCTCGCCCCCCGCCACCAGACCTCCGTACCGACCGCCAAGCGCAGCAGCACCGCCCGCTAGGAGCCCGACCATGACCGCGTACGCCGCCCTCCGCGCCCAGCTGGAGACCCTGACCACCGAGGCCTTCCGCCCCGAACTGGCCGAGGTCGACCGGCTGTCCACCCTGGAGATCGCCCGCCTGATGAACGCCGAGGACGCCACCGTCCCGGCCGCCGTCGCCGGGCGGCTGCCGGAGATCGCCGCCGCGATCGACGCGATCGCCGAACGGATGGCGCGCGGCGGCCGGCTCGTCTACGCGGGCGCCGGCACCGCGGGCCGGATGGGCGTGCTGGACGCCAGCGAGTGCCCGCCCACCTTCAACACCGACCCGGCGGAGGTCGTCGGCCTGATCGCGGGCGGCCCCTCGGCCATGGTCAAGGCCGTCGAGGGCGCCGAGGACTCCCGGGAGCTGGCCGCCGAGGACCTCAGCGCGCTGGAGCTCGGCCCCGACGACACCGTGGTCGGCATCTCCGCGTCCGGGCGCACCCCGTACGCGATCGGCGCCGTCGAGTTCGCCCGTACGCGCGGCGCGCTCACGGTCGGGCTGTCCTGCAACGCGGGCTCGGCGCTCGCCGCAGCCGCCGAGCACGGCATCGAGGTGGTCGTGGGGCCCGAACTGCTCACCGGATCCACCCGGTTGAAGGCGGGCACCGCGCAGAAGCTCGTACTCAACCTGATCTCGACGGTGACGATGATCCGGCTCGGGAAGACGTACGGGAACCTGATGGTCGACATGCGCTCGTCCAACGAGAAGCTGCGCGCCCGCGCCCGCCGCATCGTGGCCCTGGCCACCGGCGCGCCCGACGAGGAGATCGAGGCCGCCCTGACGGCCACCGGCGGCGAGGTGAAGAACGCCATCCTCGTCGTCCTCGGCCGCGTCGACGGCCCGAAGGCCGCCGAACTGCTCGCGTCCTCGCGGGGCCACCTGCGGGCCGCGCTCGCCGCGGCCTCCTGAGCCGCGGTCTCCTGAATCGCGGCCCCCTGAGCCGCGGTCTCCTGAAACGCCTCCCACCCCCGCCCGCACCCCCCGACGCAAGGCGACCCCCAGCATGTCCACTGACAAGAACCGCGCCACAGCCGCCGCGATCCTTCCTCTGGTCGGCGGCCCGGACAACATCACCTCGATCGCGCACTGCATGACCCGCCTGCGCATCGGTCTGCGCGACCGGAGCCTGGTCCAGGAGGAGGCCCTCAAGGCCGTCCCGGCCGTCATGGGCGTCGTCGAGGACGACACCTACCAGATCGTGCTGGGGCCGGGCACCGTCGCCCGGGTCACCCCGGAGTTCGAGGCGCTCGTAGCGGAAGGCCGCTCGGCGGCGGCCGCACCGGCCGCGGCGCAGACGGCGTCCGCGGCGCAGACGGCGTCCGCGGCGCAGGCCGCGTCCGCCCCCGCGCCCGCCGGCGGCCACCCCGTCACGGCCGGCGAACTGGCCTCGCAGGGCGCGGCGCTGAAGGAGGCCCGCAAGGCCAGGAACGCCACCCCCTTCAAGCTGTTCCTGCGCCGCATCGCGAACATCTTCGTCCCGCTCATCCCCGCCCTGATCGGCTGCGGCGTCATCGCCGGCCTGAACGGCCTGCTGACGAACCTGGGCTGGCTGCCCGCGCTGGTCCCGGCCCTCGCCGCGATCGCCTCCGGCTTCATGTCGCTGATCGCGGTGTTCGTCGGCTACAACACGGCCAAGGAGTTCGGCGGTACGGCCGTCCTGGGCGGCGCGGTCGCCGCGATCATCGTCTTCCCGGGCGTCGCGAAGGTCACCGCCTTCGGGCTGGAGCTCCGGCCCGGCCAGGGCGGCGTCCTCGGCGCGCTCGCCGCCGCCCTGCTCGCCGTGTACGTGGAGAAGTGGTGCCGCAGGTGGGTCCCCGAGGCACTGGACGTGCTGGTCACTCCGACCCTCACGGTCCTGATCTCGGGCCTGGTCACCCTCTTCGGCCTGATGTTCCTCGCCGGTGAGGCCTCCACCGCCATCGGCACCTTCGCCGACTGGCTCCTCGCCACCGGCGGCGCCTTCGCCGGGCTGGTCCTCGGCGGGCTGTTCCTCCCGCTGGTGATGCTGGGCCTGCACCAGGCCCTGATCCCCATCCACACCACGCTCATCGAGCAGTCCGGCTACACCGTCCTGCTGCCCATCCTCGCCATGGCGGGCGCCGGCCAGGTCGGCGCGGCCGTCGCCGTCTACTACAAGCTGCCGCACAACGGCTCGCTGCGCGCCACCGTCAAGTCCGCGCTCCCGGCCGGGTTCCTGGGCGTCGGCGAACCGCTGATCTACGGCGTCTCGCTGCCGCTGGGCCGCCCGTTCGTCACCGCCTGCGTCGGCGGCGCGGCCGGCGGGGCCTTCGTCGGCCTCTTCAACCAGCTGGGCGTGGGCTTCGGCTCGACCGCCATCGGCCCCTCGGGCTGGGCCCTGTTCCCCCTGCTGGACGGCACGTCGGGCATGGGCGCCACCCTCGCGATCTACGCGGGCGGCCTGGCGGTCGGTTACCTGGTGGGCTTCGCCGCCACCTACTTCTTCGGCTTCACGCGGCAGATGCTGGCCGAACTCAACACCGCCCCGGAACCCACCCCGCCCGCCCCGTCCGGAAACCCGGACCCGGACAAGCAGCCGGCCCTGGCCTGACCTCCCCCCATCCGGCCGCCGCCCCCGGCAGGGCCTCGACGGCAGGAGCGCCCCCGCCGGGACGCCCCCGGCCCCGCTCCGCGCGACGGCGCTCCGACCCGCCCCGCGCATCGGCGGCCGAGCCGTCCGGGGCGGCCTCCGGCCACCCCGGACGGCACCCGTCGCGCTCGATTCCCGCCCGGCCCCACGGGTCCGGCAGGATGCGCTCATGAGCGACGCGATACCCCCTGTGGTCCCCGCCGGCCGACTGGCCGCCCTGCCCCAGCCGGAGTTCTACCTCCCCGGCACCGGCGGACTGCACCTGCGCCCCTGGACCTCGTACGACGCACCCGCGCTCGTCGAGGCCTGCTACGACCCCGACATCCGGTTCTGGAACCGTCCGAGCCTGCTCGACGAGGCCGGAGCCGTGGCGCGGATCGCCCGATGGGAGGCCCGCAGGCAGGCCGAGGAGGGCGTGGTCTGGGCCGTGGCCCCGGCCCAGGGCGGCCGGCCCTTCGGCCTGGTCGGGCTGGGGGACGTCGACCTCGCCGGCGGCAGCGCCGAGTTCCTGTACTGGCTGCTGCCCGCCGGCCGCGGCGCCGGGGTCATGGCCCGGGCCACCGACCTCGTCAGCCGCTGGGCCTTCGAGACCCTCGGCCTGCACCGCCTGCGCATCACCCACTCCGTGCGCAACCCGGCCTCCTGCGTCGTCGCCCTGCGGGCCGGGTTCCCCCTCGAGGGCGTCATGCGCGGCGCGCTCCTGCACGCGGACGGCTGGCACGACGAGCACCTGCACGCCCGCCTGCGCACCGACTGAACGTCAGGGTCCGCTGGTGAACAGCAGCTTGTCCGGCTGCCGGCGCTGAGGATCCGAACGGGCGGCCCGGCCTTCTTCGGGTGCGCCCCGGGACGGGTTCGAGCCACCCGCCTCCGCCTGGCCCCGTACGGTCGGCCCGGGCGCGCCGCGGCGGGGCGCGGCGGGCCGGTCAGAGCCCGCCGGTGAACAGCAGCGCGTTGGGGCTGGACTTGCTGAGGCTGGACAGCACGTCCTTGGTGGACTCCTCGACCAGCCAGGCCGCGATGTCCTCGGGAGCCGCCTTCGGGTTCGCCTGCTGGTAGAGCGCGGCCACCCCCGCGACGTGCGGAGACGCCATGGACGTACCGTCCAGGGCCACGCTGCCGCCGCCCAGCTGCGCGGACACGACCTGCTCGCCGGGCGCGTGGATCGAGACGCACGCGCCGTAGTTCGAGAAGGAGGTCTCCTCGTCCCACTTGTTGGAAGCCGCCACGGTCAGCACCTTCGACGCGGATGCCGGGGAGACCGTGCAGGCGTCCTTCGAGGAGTTGCCGGCCGCGACGACGGGCAGGACGCCCGCCGCGGTCACCGCGTCCGCGGCGCCGTTCAGGGCGTCGGACCGATCGCCGCCGAAGGAGGCGTTCAGCACGGCGGGCCGAACGGCGTTCCTGGCAACCCAGTCCAGTCCGGCGACGATCCCCGAGTACGTGCCCTGCCCGTCACACCCCAGCACCCGTACGCTCACGAGGTTCGCCTTCTTCGCGACGCCGTACGTGCTGCCGCCGACCGTGCCCGCGACGTGCGTGCCGTGGCCGTTGCAGTCCGCGCCGCCCCGGCCGTCGCCGACGGCGTCGAAGCCGAGGGTGGCGCGCCCCGCGAACTCCTCGTGCCCGTAGTCGATGCCCGTGTCGAGGATGTACGCGGTCACCCCGGAGCCGTTGCCCTGGGTGGTGAACTGGCCGTCGCCCCGCCCGCTCGCCCTGTCCCACGCCCGCTGGTCGATCCGGTCGAGCCCCCACGACGCGGCCGGCGCCCGCGTCGCCCCGGTCCGGCTCGGCTTCGGCACCGACCGCACCTTCGCGTCCTCCTCGACCGCCGTCACGCCCGGGCTGTTGCGGACGATCGTCAGCTGGAGCGGGGTCAGCGGGACGGCGAAGCCGTTGAGCGCCGAGGAGTAGAGGAACGACGGCTTCAGACCCAGCCGCTGTGCGACCTTCGCCGCGTCCTGGTCCTTCTCCAGGGTCACGATGTACCGGCCGGGCACGGCGTTGGCAGCGGTCTTGAGCGGCACCGGGGTCGGCTCCGGAGCGGCGGCGGACGCCGTCCCGGCCGGGGCCGGGGCCAGGGCGATGAGCGTGGCGGTGGCCAGACGGGCGATCAGGCGCATGGAGGAGGCTCCCGGACGGAGTGGGAGCGGCACGGGTGGGCCGCCCCGCGGTCGGCATGGGTGAGCCGCCCCCGCGGCATCAGGACCTTCCGCGGGGGCGGCCTTCCGTTCCATCGGTGCCACCTGCCGGATGGTTCAATCAGCCCCGCGCGTCGGCCGGTCGCGCGCCGGGCCCGCGGACACGCCGGTCACACCGGATGAAGAAACGTTCCTTCCCCGGTGCCGCCCAGGATGTCCCGAGCACGTACGGTCCGGGCCGGCCCCGCAAGATCACCCGTACGGCCTGCCGCCACCCCAGGGGGGCGCACGGCGGGTGCGATCCCGTGACCCCGCCGCACCCCGGGCGGTCGTTGACCGGCCCCTCCCGGCGTGATGGCCTCGGCCCCATGCGCACCCCCCTGAGCCGAGCCGGCGTACGCCTGGCCGCCGTCGTCCTGGCGGCCACGGCCGCCGCCGCCCCGCTCGTGTCCGCAGCCGCCGCCGAGCCGGTACCCGGCTCCCGCGTCACGGCCCCCGCCGCCGACCACCCCACGTACATCGTCACCGTCCACCCGGGCCTCGACCCGGTCACCGTGGCCGACGCCTACGGGATCTCGCCGCTCCGCGTCTACCGCGACGCCCTGAACGGCTTCGCCGCCCGTCTCTCCCCCGAGCAGGTCGAAGACCTCCGGGCGACCTCCGTGCTCGTGCGGTCCGTCGAGGCGGACGGCACCGCGTCCGGCTCCGGGATCCACTGAGGACAGGGGTCAGTGGGGGAAGTGCTCCGTCTCCAACGTCACCGAGAAGGGGTCCGGGAGCTTCAGCGCCTCCCCGAAGGCCACCCGTTCGGTGTGCCGGTAGGCACCGTTCTCGGGGCCGGTGAACAGCGTGGCCGTGGGCCCGTGCTCGTCGAAGCGGTCGATCAGCAGATAGACCGGGACCGGGGCATGGGCGTAGGCCCAGAGCTTCTTCTTGCGGTCGTCTTCGGCATTGCCCTTCGAGGTGATCTCCACGACGAGCAGCGCCTCGGCCGCGTCCACCGGATCGCTGACGTCCGCGTCGACCCCTTCGACGAGCGCCGACGGCGCGACCACCAGGTCCGGCACGTACAGCTTCCCCGAGCGGCGATGTGGACGCCGAGCGTCTGGCAGACACCCCGTTCCGGCGACAACCCGGCATAGAGAGCGCGTTGCACCCGTTCAGCGATCCCGTTGTGGTGTCGGTGGGGCGGCGGTACCAGGGTGATCCGTCCTCCGTCGATCTCGGCGCGCCAGCCCTCCGGCACGTCCAGCTCACGCCAGCTCTGCAGCAGGTACTCCCACGCACGGCCACCGGCACTCCGACCGGGCTCGACCATGGCTGCGGTCATCGCGGGTCCCCTCTCCTGTGGCCCATGTGCGTGAGCGTAGACAGACGGATCAGCGGCCCGGGGGCCGCTCCGTCCAGCGTCCCACGATCGGGGGGCGCACGCAGCCGTCTCCGCGCCGCGCCGCCCCCGTCCGCCGGGCGTTCCGGCCTAGCGCCGGTACACGCGCAGTTCCGACACCTCGTACGACATCTCCGTGGTCCCCGGGTCCGGCGCCGGGTGGTAGCGGCCCGCCGACACCGAGAGGTTGACGATGAGGTACGCGCGCCAGTTCCGGCCGACGCCCCGGCCGTCGCTGAAGACGCGGGCGCCGTTCACCCACCAGACCACCGAGTTCCGCCCGAACTCGACCTTCAGGTCGACCCACCCGCCGGGCCGCACCGACGGGTCCCGGTGGTAGCGGTGCCCCTCGCGGACGTGGTTGGACAGCTCCAGCAGGTCCGGGTTGTCGGGGTGGTACTCGAAGACGTCGATCTCCTGCCCGCCGTCCCGCCAGGTCCAGATCGCGGGCCACGCCCCGCGCTCCACCGGAAGCCTCACCCGGGCCTCCAGCACGTCGCCGGTGCGCGCCATGAACCCGCCGTCGCTGCCCTCGGTGGTGAGCAGCCCGGCGTCCCAGTTGCCGTCGGGGCGCAGGGTCGCCCGGAAGACCCCGCCGCGGCTGTAGGCCGGGTCGGCGACGAGGTGGTCCAGCTTGTTGTCGTTCGGGTTGACCGGACCGCCGCCGGGATACGCCCAGGAGCGGCCGGCGACCCACTGGGAGGTGGAGGCGAAGTCGGCGGTGAAGACGGGAGTGCGGCGCGGCGCGAACACGGGCACGCCTCCACCGCCCTCAGGAACGAGGCGGCTTGTCAGGCGCCGCAGCCATCCGAGCGTGTCCGAGAGCATGTTCAGTGCTCTGCCCGCCGGAAACCGGCCCAACCTCCGGTTCTCGCGGAGAGTAATCGCACGAACGCGTTCAGCGATCAGAGGCGTGCGCCGCGCGCACGAAGGCGTGGATGAGCGCCGGGGACTTCACTCCCCGCTCCCCCTCGACCCCGCTGGAGACGTCCACGCCCCACGCACCCGTGGCCTCCAGGGCCTCCCGGACGTTGCCGGGCGTCAGTCCGCCCGCCAGCAGCCATCGGCCCTCCGGCGCCCTGAACTCCTCCGAGCCCCAGTTCCAGGGCTTGCCGGAGCCCGGGTCCGGCGCGTCGATCAGCAGCAGGTCCTCGCCGTGCTCACCGCACCGCCGGACGTGCTCGGCGGTGGCCCGCAGCAGGGTCCGGCCCGCGGCCCGCAGCGCCGCGAAGTCCTCGGGGCCCTCCTCGCCGTGCAGCTGGACACCCCGTACCCCGCTCTCCTCGGTGAACCGGCGGACCTCCGCCACCGGCTGTCCCCGGAACACCCCGACGGTGAGCACCCCCGGCGGCACCTCCGCCGCGAGGACGCGCGCGGTCGCGGCGTCGACCGTACGCGGGCTGCCCGGGGCGAACACGAAACCGACGGCGGCCGCCCCCGCGGCCACGGCCGCCTCGACGTCGCGCGCGTTCTTGAGGCCGCAGATCTTGACGAAGGGTGCACTGCTCTCGCTCATCCCCCGAGTCAACCAAACCCACCCGCCCCCCGGCACTCCGTCCCGAGGACCGGGCACGGCCCCGGCTCCGGCGCTAGCCTGATCTGAGACACGGGCCCCGGCCCGGCACAGGGCGCACGCCATGCGGAGGACCACGGTGACCACCATGACCGAACGGGCCACACCCATAGACACCACGCTGTCGGCACCTCCGACATTCGAGAGCCTCCTGCGCACCGTCGAGGAGATGAACACGCCAGACGGCTTCAAGGCCGAGCTCATCCGGGGGAAGATCGTCGTGTCACCGTGGTCCAAGCTGCGCTACGTCCGCCCCATGCGTGCCCTGCGCCGACAGCTGGAGGCAGCGGCTCCGGACGGGCACATCGTGGAAACCTCCCCCTTCCTCTTCCGGTTTCCCTCGGTCGGTCGCGCGTACGGTCCCGATCTCTTCGTCGCCGACGAAGCGGCCTTCGAGGCGGACGGCCGCCACGCGGACGGGGCGGCCCTGTCCCTGGTCGGGGAGTTCACCTCCGTCTCCACGAAGGACGCGGACTGGACCGACAAGCTCGACGTCTACGGCCTGCTCGTGCCGGTCTACCTGGTCGTCGACATGCAGGGCTCGGAGATCACCTGCTTCTCGGACCCCTCCCCGCACGGCTACCGCTCCCGCACCACCGTGTCCTTCGGCGAGCCCCTGCACGTACCGGAACCGTTCGGCTGCGTCATCGACTCGTCCGGGTTCTGACCGCCCGGGGGACTCCGGAAACCGTTCGCGGCGGCGCGGGGCCGGGCCGCAGAATGGGCCGATGAACGACAACGGGGCGGAGATCACCACCGGCGGCGCGGACGCCGGGCTCGACGCGCGGCTGAGCAAGGAGCTCGACGCCTTCAACCAGGCGGCGACGGCGGGACACGAGCAGTCCGAGTTCACCGTCCGGGTCACGGACGCGGACGGCGCGCTCGTCGCCGGGCTCAGCGGCTGGAGCTGGGGCGACCGGGCGGGCATCGGCATGACCTGGGTCCGCGAGGACTGCCGCGGCGACGGCTGGGGCGGCAGGCTGCTGGCCGCCGCCGAGGACGAGGCCCGCCGGCGCGGCTGCGCGACCGTCCTCGTCTCGTCGTTCACCTTCCAGGCCCCGGCCTTCTACGCCCGTCACGGGTACGTGGAGACGGCCCGCGTCCCCGGCTTCCCGGGGGGCCACGAGGACGTGTACTTCCTCAAGCAGCTCTGACCGGGCCGCCACGGTCCCGGCCCCGCGGCCGGGGAAACGCCCGAGGGCGGCACCCCCCGCGGGGGGTGCCGCCCTCGTTCGAGAACAGCCGATCAGCCGGGGCCGATCAGAAGTCCATGTCACCACCCGGCATGCCGCCGCCCGCGGGGGCACCGGCCTTCTCGGGCTTGTCGGCGATGACGGCCTCGGTCGTCAGGAACAGCGCGGCGATCGACGCGGCGTTCTGCAGCGCGGAGCGCGTGACCTTCGCCGGGTCGATGATGCCCTCGGCGATGAGGTCGACGTACTCACCGGTGGCCGCGTTCAGACCCCAGCCGGGGGTCAGGTTGCGGACCTTCTCCACGACGACGCCACCCTCGAGGCCGGCGTTGACGGCGATCTGCTTCAGCGGGGCCTCCAGGGCGAGCTTGACGGCGGCAGCGCCGGTCGCCTCGTCACCCGTGAGCTCCAGCTTCTCGAAGACCGCGGAGGCCTGCAGCAGGGCTACGCCGCCACCGGCGACGATGCCCTCCTCGACGGCCGCCTTCGCGTTGCGAACGGCGTCCTCGATGCGGTGCTTGCGCTCCTTGAGCTCGACCTCGGTCGCGGCACCGGCCTTGATGACGGCCACGCCGCCGGCCAGCTTCGCGAGGCGCTCCTGGAGCTTCTCGCGGTCGTAGTCCGAGTCGGAGTTCTCGATCTCGGCGCGGATCTGGTTGACGCGACCGGCGACCTGGTCGCTGTCGCCGGCACCGTCGACGATGGTGGTCTCGTCCTTGGTGATGACGACCTTGCGGGCGCGGCCCAGCAGGTCGAGACCGGCGTTCTCCAGCTTGAGGCCGACCTCCTCGGAGATGACCGTGCCGCCCGTGAGGATGGCGATGTCACCGAGCATGGCCTTGCGGCGGTCGCCGAAGCCCGGGGCCTTGACGGCGACGGACTTGAAGGTGCCGCGGATCTTGTTGACGACCAGGGTCGACAGGGCCTCGCCCTCGACGTCCTCGGCGATGATCAGCAGCGGCTTGCCGGACTGCATGACCTTCTCCAGGAGCGGCAGCAGGTCCTTGACCGAGCCGATCTTGGAGTTGACGATCAGGACGTACGGGTCGTCGAGGGACGACTCCATGCGCTCCATGTCGGTGGCGAAGTACGCCGAGATGTAGCCCTTGTCGAAGCGCATGCCCTCGGTGAGCTCGAGCTCCAGACCGAAGGTCTGCGACTCCTCGACCGTGATGACGCCTTCCTTGCCGACCTTGTCCATCGCCTCGGCGATGAGCTCGCCGATCTGGGTGTCGGCGGCGGAGATGGACGCCGTGGAGGCGATCTGCTCCTTGGTCTCGACGTCCTTGGCCTGGGCCAGCAGGGCGGCGGAGACGGCCTCGACGGCCTTCTCGATACCACGCTTGAGGGCCATCGGGTTGGCGCCGGCGGCTACGTTGCGCAGACCCTCGCGGACGAGGGCCTGGGCCAGCACGGTGGCGGTGGTCGTACCGTCGCCGGCGACGTCGTCCGTCTTCTTGGCGACTTCCTTGACCAGCTCGGCGCCGATCTTCTCGTACGGGTCCTCGAGCTCGATCTCCTTGGCGATGGAGACACCATCGTTGGTGATCGTGGGGGCGCCCCACTTCTTCTCAAGGACGACGTTGCGACCCTTGGGGCCAAGGGTGACCTTGACGGCGTCGGCGAGCTGGTTCATCCCACGCTCGAGACCGCGCCGGGCCTCCTCGTTGAACGCAATGATCTTGGCCATCTGAAGTGGTCCTCCCGGACAGCGGTGGATTGCTCCCGGACCGCGCCCGCGCCCGCGACGGACGGCCTGCGTGCCCGGCGGTTCCTTCCCGCCGGACCCTGCGGGCCTCACCGACCCGGTCCTCGTTGAGTAGCACTCTCACCGGGAGAGTGCTAACGCCAATGATTAGCACTCGACCCCCTCGAGTGCAAGCGGCTTGGGTCAACACTCCGGGGAAGAGGCAGGCGCCGCACGGGTCGTGCGGGCCGGACGCACGAGGGGCCCACATCCCCGTGTCCAGGATGTGGGCCCCTCGTAATGCCTCGTACGCCGTGCATCGGTAACGACCGTGCACGCCGTACGTGTGCGTCGGTGGTCGATCGCGTGGGGACTAGCCGGCGGCCGCGAGCTTGACCATGTCCGCCTGCGGCCCCTTCTGGCCCTGCGAGATCTCGAACTCGACCCGCTGACCCTCTTCAAGGGTGCGGTAACCGTCCATCTGGATGGCGCTGTAGTGGACGAACACATCCGCGCCACCGTCGACCGCGATGAAGCCGTAGCCCTTCTCCGCGTTGAACCACTTGACGGTGCCCTGAGCCATGCCTAACTCCCCTATTACCGGCCCTTGCGCGGGAACGCACTTCGCGATCCCGGGTCAGATCTTGCGTCGGAACGCGTCGACCGAGGCTGAATGTATCCGCGCCGATGCTGTCTGCAACAGGTCAATCCGACGAGAATTCCGGCCACTCGGAAACATTGAAAAAGAGTGAAAATTTGGCATACTCCAGGGCAACTCGGGCCCGGCATCTCTCGCCAAAGCCCCATAGCGCACTCGCACATTGACCCGATGTCGACCCTCACGCGACCCGTTCATATGCGGCGGGCAAGTACAGCGGAGGGGACTTCCCCAACCCTACCGCGCACAATCAAGCAGAATTGCCCCCTCCGCTTATGAGCGGAGGGGGCAATTTCGGTTTTAGCGTGTCACCGCACGGCGGTCAGCAGCCGCCCGCGACGGCCGGGATGATCGAGACGCCGGCCCCGTCCGGGGTGACGGCCTCCAGGCCGCCCTCGAAGCGCACGTCGTCGTCGTTCACGTAGACGTTCACGAAGCGGCGGAGCTTGCCCTGGTCGTCCAGGACGCGCGCGGCGATCCCCGGGTGGCTCCGCTCCAGCGACTCGATGACCTCGGCCAGGTTCGCGCCCTCGGCGGAGACCTCGGCCTTGCCACCGGTGTAGGTGCGCAGGATGGTGGGGATGCGGACGTTGACGCTCATGGCGCTACTGCCTTTCCGGTGTGCGGGGGGAGGGTCAGGCCAGGCCGGCGGCGCGGAAGGCGTCCAGGCTCGGGCGGATGGTGGCGGTCTGCCCGCTGTCCGCGGCCACCGCCTCCAGGGTCTTGAGGCCGTCACCGGTGTTCAGGATGACGGTGGTCAGCGCCGGGTCGAGGTGTCCCGCCTCGATGAGCTTCTTCGTGACGCCGACGGTCACGCCGCCCGCGGTCTCGGCGAAGATGCCCTCGGTCTGCGCCAGGATCTTGATGGCCTCGACGACCTGCTCGTCGTTGACGTCGTCGACGAAGCCGCCGGTGCGCCGCGCGATGTCCAGGACGTACGGGCCGTCCGCCGGGTTGCCGATCGCCAGGGACTTGGCGATGGTGTTCGGCTTCTGCGGGCGGACCACGTCGTGACCGGCCTTGAAGGCGGTCGAGACCGGGGAGCAGCCCTCGGCCTGGGCGCCGAAGATCTTGTACGGCTTGTCCTCGACGAGGCCGAGCTTGATCAGCTCCTGCAGACCCTTGTCGATCTTCGTCAGCTGCGAGCCGGAGGCGATCGGGATGACCAGCTGGTCGGGCAGCTGCCAGCCGAGCTGCTCGCAGATCTCGTACGCGAGCGTCTTGGAGCCCTCGCCGTAGTACGGGCGCAGGTTGACGTTGACGAAGCCCCAGCCCTCGCCGAGCGGATCGCCGATGAGCTCGGAGCAGAAGCGGTTGACGTCGTCGTAGTTGCCCTCGATGCCGACGAGGTCGCCGCCGTAGACAGCGGCCATGACGACCTTGCCCTGCTCCAGGTCGTGCGGGATGAACACGCAGGAGCGGAAGCCGGCGCGGGCGGCCGCGGCGCCGACGGCGCCGGCCAGGTTGCCGGTGGAGGAGCAGGAGAGCGTGGTGAAGCCGAAGGCGCGGGCCGCCTCGACGGCGATGGCCACGACGCGGTCCTTGAAGGAGTGCGTCGGGTTGCCGGAGTCGTCCTTGACGTAGAGCTTGCCGGTGACGCCGAGCTCCTTGGCCAGGTTGGCCGCGTCCACGAGCTTGGTGAAGCCGGGGTTCAGGCTCGGCTTGGAGGCCACGTCGGCGGGGACGGGCAGCAGCGGCGCGTAGCGCCAGATGTTGTTCGGACCGGCCTCGATCGCGGCGCGCAGGGCCTCGGGGTCGCCGGTGGGAAGGTCGTAGGCGACTTCCAGCGGTCCGAAGCACTCGACGCACGCGAAGATGGGGCCGAGTTCGAACCGGGTACCGCACTCGCGACAGGAAAGGCCGGTGGCGGGTCCGAGATCGACAGAGGTGGTTTCAGTCTGTACAGCCATGATGGCGAGGCCCTTTCTCCTCATCTTCCCCATGGCGCACTTCGCCATGAGACGGAATTGGCACCTTCCCTAGCCGGGGACCTCGCGGAGTGTGCGCAGAACGCATCGCGAGAACCGACTGGAGGGTTGCCGGGGCTTCAACGGGCCGTGTCCCTCTGCCCCTCTGGATGAGCGGTATGGCACCGGGCCGCGCGCTCCTGGCGCGTCCGGGCGTTTGTGTGCGAGCACCCCCGGCATGCGGTGGTGCTTCGCGTTGTTCAAGACTGTAACGGAAGGTCCGGGTGGTTGAGACAGCCGTCCGAACCGCGAGATGGATCACATTTCGGCTTATACCGCCGAGTAACCAGGGAGTGCCGAGAGTGCTGGAAGAGGTGGAGCGCTGGCTGGCCGAGCGCTCCTGGGCCGCCGCCGACCGACCGCTCGCCCAGCTGATCGAACGGAAGCGGGCGACCGGCGCCACGGTCAGCGTGGTGCTGCCCGCGCTCGACGAGGAGGCCACGGTCGGGGAGATCGTGGAGGTGATCCGGCGCGAGCTGATGGACGGGCTGCCCGTCCCCCTGGTGGACGAACTCCTCGTCGTGGACTCGGGCTCCACCGACCGCACCGCGGAGGTGGCGGCGAAGGCCGGCGCCCGGGTGGAGCACCGCGACGCGATCCTGCCCCGCGTCCCGGCGCTGCCCGGCAAGGGCGAGGTGCTGTGGCGCTCGCTGCTGGCCACGACCGGGGACCTCGTGTGCTTCGTCGACGCCGACCTGCGGGACTTCTCGGCCTCCTTCGTGTCCGGCATCGTGGGACCGCTGCTGACCGACCCCGAGGTGCAGTTCGTCAAGGCGATGTACGACCGCCCGCTGGGCGGCGCACCGGGCCAGGGCGGGCGGGTGACGGAGCTGGTCGCCCGGCCCCTGCTCAACCTCCACTGGCCGCAGCTGGCGGGCTTCGTCCAGCCGCTGGGCGGGGAGTACGCCGTGCGGCGCTCGCTGCTGGAGCGGCTCCCCTTCCCCGTCGGGTACGGGGTCGAGCTGGGCCTGCTGGTGGACGCGCTGCACACGGTCGGGCTGGACGCGCTGGCCCAGGTCGACGTGGGCGTACGGGTCCACCGCCATCAGGACGGGCAGGCGCTGGGCCGGATGGCCGCGGCGATCTACCGCACGGCGCAGCTGCGGCTCTCGCGCGGCCACCTCGTACGGCCGGAACTGACGCAGTTCGAGCGGGGCCCGGGCGGCTTCGTGCCCCGGACCTACGCGGTGGACACCGAGGAGCGGCCGCCGATGCGCGAGGTCGAGGAGTACGCGGTACGCCGCGTGGCGTGACGGATCGGACGGTTTGAGGGGGCCCGGGCCCGGCTAGGTTGGCGGCATGGCTTCTCAGGTACTCGTTGCAGCGAACCGCGGCCCGCTCTCCTACGCCCTGTCCGACGACGGGGAACTCGGCGCCCGCCGCGGCGGGGGCGGACTCGTCTCCGGACTCTCCGCCGCCCTCGCGGAGCAGCCGGACGCGCTGTGGATCTGCGCGGCGCTCTCGGACGCCGACCGTGAGGCGGTGCGCCGGGGCGTCTCCGAGCCCGGCGTCCGGATGCTGGACATCGATCCCACTGTGTACGACGACGCGTACAACGGCATCGCGAACTCCGTTCTCTGGTTCACCCACCACCACCTGTACGACGTCCCGCGCGAGCCGGTCTTCGACGCGCGGTTCCGCCGCCAGTGGGACTCGTACACCGAGTACAACCGCGCCTTCGCGCGGGCCCTCGCGCAGGAGGCGGCGCCCGGCGCCCGCGTCCTGGTGCAGGACTACCACCTCGCGCTGGTCCCGGGGCAGCTGCGGGAGCTGCGGCCGGACCTGCGGATCGCGCACTTCACGCACACGCCGTGGGCCTCGCCCGACGTCCTCGGCATGCTCCCCGACGACGTCCGCCAGCAGCTGGTGTGGGGGATGCTCGGCGCGGACGTGCTGGGCTTCCACACGGGCGAGTGGGCGCGGAACTTCGTCGCCGGGGCGCAGGCCGACGACGCGAGCGGGGTGGCGGAGGGCTTCTGGCCGGCCGCGGGGCCCAGCGGGGTGCGGCACCGCAGGACGGTGGAGGACGGGCGGCGCGAGGAGCGGCCGGAGGAGCCCCGCTTCACGGAGGTGACCGCGTTCCCCCTGGGTGTGGACGGGGACGACCTGCGGGCGCTCGCGCACCGGCCCGAGGTCGACGCGAAGCTGGCGGAGCTGCGGGCGGAGGTCGGGGACCGCAGGACGGTCGTCCGGGTGGACCGCACGGAGCTGTCGAAGAACATCCTGCGCGGGCTCCTGGCCTACCGGGAGCTGCTGACGGTCCACCCCGAGTGGCGCGGCCGGGTGGTGCACCTGGCCTCCGCGTACCCGTCGCGGCAGGACCTGAAGGTGTACCGGGACTACACGGCGGCGGTGGCGGAGCTGGCGGCGGAGATCAACGCGGAGTTCGGCACGGAGGGCTGGGAGCCGGTGCTGGTGTCGGTGAAGGACGACTTCGCGCGCTCGCTGGCCGCGTACCGGCTGGCGGACGTGGCCCTGGTCAACCCGGTGCGCGACGGGATGAACCTGGTGGCGAAGGAGATCCCGGTGGTGTCGGAGGCGGGCTGCGCGCTGGTGCTGTCGACGGGCGCGGGGGCGTACGAGGAGCTCCGCGACCACGCGCTGACGGTGAACCCGTTCGACGTGACGCGGACGGCGCAGGCCCTGAACGAGGCGCTGACCATGCCGGAGCCGGAGCGCGCGGAGCGTACGAAGCGGCTGGCCGCGGCGGCCACGGCGCTGCCCCCGGCGGCCTGGTTCCGCGCCCAGCTCGACGCCCTGGACGCCCCGGAGTCCTGACCCGCCGGCGCGGCGCGGGTTCCGGGGCCGGGCCCCGGAGCCGTGCGCACCGCCCCGGGGGTCAGGACCGCAGCGCGTCCGCCAGGGCGGCCAGCAGGGCGACGACCTCGGCGGGGCCGGCGAGGACGATGTCGGCCCGCGCGGCCAGTTCCGGTACCTCCGCGGAGCCGCTGCACACCAGCAGGCCCGGGTGCCCGTCGGTCCGCCGCTTCTCGACGGCGGCGTAGGCGGCGAGGTCGCCCAGGTCGTCCCCGGCGTACAGCACCGTCTCGGCGCCGGTCTCCTCCAGGAACTCGGTGAGGGCGACGCCCTTGTCCATGCCCGGGGGCCGCAGCTCCAGCACGGCCCGGCCCGGCTCCACCATCAGCCCGTGCCGGGCGGCGAGGTCGGCCAGCGGCTCGCGCAGGGCGTCGAAGGCGGCGGCGGGGTCCGCGGCGCGCCGGGTGTGGACGGCGAGCGCCTGGCCCTTCTCCTCGATCCAGGTGCCGCGCCAGGCCCCGATCGACTCCAGGAACCCCGGCAGCTCCGCCCGGACCGCCGCGACCCCGGGGTGCTCGGCCGGGGCGTGGACGGTGCCGGTGACGGCGTCCCAGCGCTCGGCGCCGTAGTGCCCGAGGACCACGAGGTGTTCGAGTCCGGAGACGCCGGCGAAGCCGCCGTAGCGTACGGCGACGCCCGCCGGGCGGCCGGTGACCACGGCCACGGAGGCGACCTCGGGGGCGAGCGCGGCGAGCGCCGGCACGGCTCCGGGGTGGGCGCGGGCCTGGTCGGGGTCGGGAACGATGTCGGCCAGGGTGCCGTCGAAGTCGAGGGCGACCACGGACCGGCGGGGCGCGCGGAGCAGGGCGTCCAGGCCCTCGCGTCCGGATGCGGTGACGGGCATCGGCAGGTCGTGCGGATGGCTCCCCATAGGGACGACCCTAACGGGCGAGCCCGGCGACGGCTACGGCGCGGTACCGGTCCGCGCCGACCGGCCCCGTACGGTCACCGCCGCGCCCGCTGGGCCTCGCGGATGCGGCGCAGCCGGTTCACCGTGCCCGGGGCGTGGGCCAGCGCCCGGGGGTCGTCCATGAGCGCGTTGAGCAGCTGGTAGTACCGGACCGGGGTCATCCCCAGCCCCTCCCGTACCGCCCGCTCCTTGGCGCCGGGTCCCGGCCAGGTCCGGGACTCGTACGCGAGCACCTCGGCCTCCGTGGCCGTCAGCCGCCCCTCGTCCGTCATACCGCCAGATTAACGCCGCCCGCCGACACCGGCCCGCGCCGGGCGGGCCGGTGGACCGGCGGGCGTACCGGCGGGCCGGCGGGCGGGCCGGCCTGCCCGGTCAGCTCGGGTCGGCCTTGCGGGCCGCCGTGGCGATCTCCTCCAGCACCTTCGCGGGCTGGCCGCCGGGTTGCACGGTCTTGCCGATCTTCTGCTTGATGTCCTCGCTGACGCCCGCCCAGGACTTCTTGCCTACGGGGTAGAGCCGGGAGTTCGGCAGGGCCGCCAGGAAGGTCTTGAGCTGCGGCGAGGAGCCGCCCGTGTCCGCCGCGGCGGCCCGGTAGCCGCTCGTGGTGACCGGCAGCAGGTCGTACTTCTCGGTGAAGGCCGTCACGTTCTTCGCCTGGTACAGGTAGTCGAGGAAGGTGCCGGACTCCTTGCGGTGCCCGTTCTTGAAGGCCATCACCCAGTCCGCGACGCCCATGGTCGGGTGCTCGGTGCCGTCCGCGCTGGGCAGGGCCACCATGCCGTACTTCACGCCCCGGTCGCCCGCCTGCTTGAGCAGCGTCGGGTGACCGTTGAGCATGCCGACCTCGCCGCGCGCGAACGCGTCGAAGGCGGCCTGCCGGTCCAGCTTGCCCGGCTCGACCGAGCCGGTCAGGCCCTGACCGACCAGCTTGTCCCGCAGGAACTCCAGCGTCTTGGCGTTGTCGGCGGAGTCGAGGGAGTAGTTCTCCTCGTTGTCCGTGTAGCCGCCGCCGCCCGCGAGCATCCACATCATCGTCTCGGCCTGGGCCTCCTCGCGGCCCAGCGGCAGCGCGAAGGGGGTCGGGACGCCCGAGCCCTTCAGCTTCTTCGCGGCGGCCTCCAGCTCGCTCCAGCTCTTCGGCTGCCAGGCGGTCCTGCCGTCCTTGGGGATGACGCCGGCGTCGCCGAGCAGCTTCTCGTTGTAGAAGAGCAGCCGGGTGCTGGCGACGAAGGGCAGGCCGTACTGGACCCGCTTGACCTTGCCCGCGTCGGCGAGCGGCGCCAGGAAGTCCGCCTCGGTCTTCACGGAGAGCAGCTCGTCCGCGGTGTACAGCTTGCCGTCGGCCGCGTAGTCGGCGTAGGCGCCGATCTGGGCGATGTCGGGGGCCTTGCCGGCCTTGACCATCGCGGCGACCTTGGCGTCGACCTCCGACCAGTTGAAGACGCTGACCTCGACCTTGATGCCGGGGTGCTGCTTCGTGAAGGCGTCGCCGAGGTCCTTCCAGTAGGCGGCGGAGGAGTTCTGCGGATTGTCCCCGTAGTCGGCCGCCACGACCCGGAGGGTCACCTCGTTGTCCCCGGCGAGTCCGTCGACGGCTCCGCAGCCCGTCAGCGTCACGCCCGTCAGGCAGAGTGCGGCGCCGGAGGCGGCCAGGCTCAGGTAACGGCGCTTCACAGTTCTCGTTCCACCCCTTGTTGTACGTACGATCCACGTAAGGTCTACACCACTTTGGCGACTGGTCCACATCCCGGGCGCGGTCCGTGTCCGCTTCGTATCCGGACCCGGGCCCCGATTTTGTATGGCCACTCAACAATCCCTCCCAATGGACTAGACCTTTCCCCGTCGAGCACGCGAGACTGTCCCCTGTGAAACCCGTGAAACACGTCATCGCCCTCGATGTGGGCGGCACCGGGATGAAGGCCGCCCTCGTCGCCGACGACGGCACCCTGCTGCACGAGGCGCGCCGCGCCACCGGCCGCGAGCGGGGTCCCGACGCCGTCGTCGAGACGATCCAGGACTTCGCCGCGGAGCTGCTGCGCACCGGCGCGGAGCGCTTCGGGCGGCCCGCGTCGGCCGCCGGGGTCGCCGTGCCCGGCATCGTCGACGCCGAGAACGGGATCGCCGTCTACGCGGCGAACCTGGGCTGGCGCGACGTCCCCCTGCGCGAGCTGATCGGCAGACGGCTCGGCGGCATCCCGGTGGCCCTGGGGCACGACGTCCGCACGGGCGGCCTGGCCGAGGGCCGCATCGGCGCCGGCCGCGGCGCCGACCGCTTCCTCTTCGTCCCCCTGGGCACCGGCATCGCCGGCGCCATCGGGATCGCCGGCCGCATCGAGGCCGGCGCCCACGGCTACGCGGGCGAGATCGGCCACATCGTGGTGCGCCCCGGCGGGCCCGCCTGCGGCTGCGGGCAGCGCGGCTGCCTGGAGACCCTCGCCTCGGCCTCCGCCGTCTCCCGCGCGTGGGCGGCGGCCTCCGGCGACCCCGCGGCGGACGCGGCGCGGTGCGCCGAGGCCGTCGAGGCCGGCGACGAGCGGGCCCGCGAGGTCTGGCTGGCGGCCGTCGGCGCGCTCGCCGACGGCCTGGTCACGGCGATCACCCTGCTGGACCCGCGCACGCTGATCATCGGTGGCGGGCTGGCCGAGGCCGGGGAAACCTTGTTCACACCACTACGGGCGGCCGTCGAGGAGCGCGTGACGTTCCAGCGGCTGCCGCACATCGTTCCGGCGGCCCTCGGGGACACGGCCGGATGCCTGGGCGCAGGGCTGCTCGCCTGGGACCTACTCGCCACGGAGGTACCCGC
The DNA here is from genome assembly GCF_042715295.1 of Streptomyces sp. NPDC058701. Lineage (NCBI taxonomy): Bacteria > Bacillati > Actinomycetota > Actinomycetes > Kitasatosporales > Streptomycetaceae > Streptomyces > Streptomyces sp. NPDC058701. The sequence goes on from NZ_JBHXSY010000010.1 coordinate 139,756, forward strand.
CTGATGTCCGGAAGCGCTCACAGCACCGTTCTCTCCGGCGCCAGGGTGGTGCTGCCCACCGGAACCGTCGCCAACGGCCGGGTCATCGTCGAGGGCGCCCGCATCGCCGGCAGCGCCCGGGAGGGCGCGGACGTCCTGGACCTGACCGGGCACTGGATCGTCCCCGGCTTCGTCGACATGCACAACCACGGCGGCGGCGGCGCCTCCTTCACCTCCGGCACCCCCGAGGAGGTCCTCAGGGGCGTGCGGACGCACCGCGAGCACGGCACCACCACCGTGGTCGCCTCCACCGTCACCGGCGACCTGGACGAACTCGCCCGCCGCGCCGGGCTGCTCGCCGAGCTGACCCAGCAGGGCGAGATCGCGGGCATCCACTTCGAGGGGCCGTTCATCAACCCCTGCCGCAAGGGCGCCCACAAGGAGGACCTGCTCCGCGACCCCGACCCGGCCGAGGTCCGCAAGCTGATCGACGCCGCGCAGGGCGCCGCCCGGATGTTCACCCTCGCCACCGAGCTGCCGGGCGGCCTGGAATCCGTACGGCTCCTCGCCGAGCACGGGGTCATCGCGGCCATCGGCCACACCGACTCCACGTACGAGCAGACGTGTCAGGCCATCGACGCGGGCGCGACCGTGGCCACCCACCTCTACAACGCCATGCCGGGCCTGGAGCACCGCGCCCCGGGCCCCATCGCGGCGCTGCTGGAGGACGAGCGGGTGACCGTCGAGCTGATCAACGACGGCGTCCACCTGCACCCGGCCATGCTGGAGCTGGCCTTCCACCACGCCGGCGCGCACCGCGTGGCGCTGATCACCGACGCGATGGACGCGGCCGGCTTCGGCGACGGGACCTACCACCTCGGTCCGCTGGAGGTCGAGGTCAAGGAGGGCGTGGCCCGGCTCGTGGAGGGCGGCTCCATCGCCGGTTCGACCCTCACCCTGGACACCGCCTTCAAGCGGTCGGTGACCCTGGACCGGCTGCCGGTGGAGTCCGTGGTCCAGGCGATCTCCGCGAACCCGGCCAAGCTGATCGGCCTGTACGGCGAGATCGGCTCGCTGGAGGCCGGCAAGTACGCCGACCTGGTCGTCCTCGACGCCGCGTTCGACGTCAAGGGCGTCATGCGGCGCGGCGAATGGATCGTCACCCCGGCCGTGCGGGCCGGTTCCTGACGGTCCGGCACACCGGCGGGACACGCACGGAAGGCGGTCGGCCCGCGGGACTGGGCCGACCGCCTTCCGTTTGGCATGATCCCGGCAGCAACAGACCCGGGAGTGCCCATGATCCTGACCGTCACGCTCAACACGGCGCTCGACGTCACCTACCGCGTGCCGCGGCTGCTCCCGCACGCCTCGCACCGCGTCTCGGACGTCGCCGAACGACCCGGCGGCAAGGGCCTCAACGTGGCTCGCGTCCTGGCCGCGCTCGGCCACGAGGTCACCGCCACCGGCTTCGCCGGCGGCCGGACCGGCGCCGTCGTACGGGACCTGCTGGCGGCCTTCCCCGGGGTGACGGACGCGCTGGTCCCCTGCGCGGGCACCACCCGCCGCACCGTGGCCGTGGTGGACGCGGCCTCCGGGGACACCACGCAGTTCAACGAGCCGGGCCCGCTGATCACGGCCCCGGAGTGGTCGGCGTTCCTGACCCGGTACGACGCCCTGCTGGCCGGCGCCGAGGCCGTCGCCCTGTGCGGCAGCCTCCCGCCGGGCGTGCCGGTGGGCGCGTACGCGGTGCTCGTACGGGCCGCCCGCGCCGCCGGGGTCCCGGTGCTCCTGGACACCGGCGGCGAGGCCCTGCGCCGCGGGGTCGCCGCCCGGCCGGAGGTCATCAAGCCGAACGCCACCGAACTGGCGGAGCTCACCGGGTCCCGCGACCCGCTCCCCGCCACCCGTGACGCCCGCCGCCGGGGCGCCCACGCGGTGGTCACCTCGCTCGGCCCGGGCGGGCTGCTGGCCGCCACCCCCGACGGCACCTGGCAGGCCGCCCCGCCGCGCCCGCTGGCCGGCAACCCCACCGGGGCCGGCGACTCCGCGGTCGCGGGGCTGCTGTCCGCCCTGACGCAGGGCCTGGACTGGCCGAGCCGCCTCACCCGCGCGGTCGCCCTCTCGGCGGCCACGGTCCTCGCCCCGGTGGCGGGAGAGTTCGACCGGGGCGCCTACGAGGAGTTGAGGCTCGGCGTCCGCGTCACCGACCGGAGCGCAAGCTGAACCCCTTCCGCATGCCCGGGGCACGGACGGTCCGGCAACGGAACCGGCCCCCACCGCGCGAGCGATGGGGGCCGGGTTCAGCCGACGGGCGGGCCGGCCGGGCGGGAGGTCAGCGCCGGACGTGGCCCGAGGCCATCTCCAGCTGGTCGAAGACCACGTCGCACTGGTTGCCCGTCTCGCAGGAGATCTTCACGTTGTTCGTGCCCTTCTTGAGGGTGATCCAGGCGTAGGTGGTCGTCCACCCCTTGTCCCAGGCACCCTCCGAGGCCTTCGCGAAGTTGGCGAGGTTCAGCGCCTGGTTGGGGCTCTGACCGTTGACCGTGAGCGTCGCCTTCGCGTCCTTCCCGGGCACGCCGTACTTCACGTAGACCGTGTAGTCGCCGGCCGACGGGACGTCGACCGTCCAGGTCAGCGCCGCACCGGGCTGGTTGAAGCCGCCCACGTACTGGCCGTCGCCGCTCTTGGCTCCGGGCACCGTGCTCTGCAGCTGCGCGCCGCCCGTGAGCACCATGCCCGCGCCCGAGGCGTCCGCCTTCGGAAGGGGGGCCTCCGAGGGCTTCGCCGAGGCGCCGGGGGTCGGGGACGCCGGCTTCTGCGGGGCGGCCGACTGCTGGCCGCCGTCACCGCCCGCCTTCTCGTCGGTCTTCTCCTTGCCGTCACCGCCGAAGGTCAGCGCCGCGCCGATGCCGATCACGACCGCGCCGACCACGGCGACCGCCGCGATCAGCAGGCCCTTGCGGCTGGAACCGCCGCCGCGGCCCGATCCCCCGTGGCCGTGGCTCCCGCCGCCGCCGTGCGAGGAGATCGCCTGGGTCTGGGAGGACTGCGACGCACCGCCCTGCTGCGGCGGGACGCCGTAACCGCCGGCCTGGAGTGCCTCGGGGGCCTGGTACTGCGCCTGGTAGGACGGCTGGCCCTGCGGGGGAACGGGGCCCCGGGGGCCGCCGCCGCTCCTGCGGTCGCCGACCGTGCGCACCTGGTGGTGGGAGGTCCGCGGGACACCGGGCTGCGTACCGGGGTGACCGCCGCCCGGGCCGGGGTAGCCGTATCCGCCCTGACCGGGCGGGGTGGCCCCGGCGGCCTGGCCGTCCTCGTAGAGGTAGCCGAACGGATCGTCGTCCTCGGGCTTGTTCGCCCCACTGTGCGAGCCGTTGTTCGCGGGCGTCGTCATCGCAGGTCACTCCTTTCGACCCCCGGGAGCCTACCCCGAACGCATGCGCCCCCGAGCGGCCGATCGCCTCATCCGGCCCGGCGGTGCGACTTCGACCGCGACCGCTTCTCGATGTACATCCGCTGGTCGGCGGAGCGCAGCACCTCGTCGGCGGACATCCCGCAACTCGCCCATCCGATCCCGAAACTCGCTCCCACGCGGACCGCGCGGCCGTCGACCCGGATCGGCGGGATGATCGCGTTGCGCAGCCGGACCGCGAGGTCGGCGGCGTCCGCGGCGCCCAGACCGTCGGCGAGGACGACGAACTCGTCACCGCCCAGCCGGGCGACGGTGTCGCCGTCCCTGACGCCGGTCGTCAGCCGCCGGGCGACCTCGATCAGGACCGCGTCGCCCGTGTGGTGCCCGAACCGGTCGTTGATCGACTTGAAGCCGTCGAGGTCGCAGAAGAGGACCGCGAGCCCCTTCGTCCCGTCGTCGACGTCGGTCGCGGGCGCCACCGTGTGCACGTGGTGGTCGTACGGCCCGTCCGAGGGGCCCGCCACCGCCCCGGGAAACTCGAAGGGGTCGGCCCCGCCGAACCGGTCGGGGCCGACGGGCTGGAAGTCGGGCTGAAAGCCGTGCTCACCCGCACCACCCGCCTCCCCGTGCACTTCGTACCCCGTACGCACCTCGCGTCCCTCGTAGGCCGCGTCCAGGGCCTCGACCGCGGTGGCCCGCACGGACTGCGGGCGGCGGCACAGCCGGGCCCCGAGCCGGGACCTGAGCTCGGCGCTGTTGGGCAGGCCGGTCAGCGAGTCGTGGCTGGCCCGGTGGGCGAGCTGGAGCTCGTGCCGCTTGCGCTCCTCGATGTCCTCGACGTGGGTCAGCAGGAACCGCGGCCCGTCGGCGGCGTCCGCGACCACGGAGTTGCGCAGCGAGACCCATACGTACGTGCCGTCGCGGCGGCCGAGGCGCAGCTCGGCCCGGCCGCCCTCGGCGGAGGTGCGCAGCAGGGTGCCGATGTCCTCGGGGTGGACCAGGTCGGAGAAGGAGTAGCGGCGCAGTACGGAGGCCGGTCTGCCGAGCAGCCGGCACAGCGCGTCGTTGGTCCGCAGCAGACGGCCGTGCTGGTCCCCGCCCATCTCGGCGATGGCCATGCCGCTGGGTGCGTACTCGAAGGCCTGGCGGAACGACTCCTCGCTGGCGCGGAGCGCCTGCTGCTCGCGCTCCAGCCGGACCAGGGCCCGCTGCATGTTCGCGCGGAGCCTGGCATTGCTGATCGCAATCGCCGCCTGGAAGGCGTACATCTGGAGCGCCTCGCGCCCCCACGCCCCGGGGCGCCGCCCGTTGCGCGGTCTGTCCACCGAAATGACACCCAGAAGTTCCCCGCCGGACGCGTACATGGGCGCGTAGAGCCGGTCCTCGGGGTGCCACTCGTCCTCGAACCGCGGTTCGGGCCCCTCGGTGTGCCACTGGGGGACGTCGTCCTCCATGAGGACCCAGCCCTCGGTGTGCGGGATGAAGCGGAGCCCGTCCCAGTTCTCACCCATCGTCAGGCGGCGTTCCCAGGAGGCGCGGGAGCCGACCCGGCCGGTGATGAGGGCCTCGGCGGCGGGGTCGCCGGCGAAGGCCGCGACGACGAGATCCCCGTCAGGACGTACGAGGTTGACACAGGCGAGTTCGTAGCCGAGCCCCACGACGATGCCGTCCACCACGGTCTGCAGGGTGTCCGCCAGGCTCCGGGCCGTATTGAGCTCGGCCACCACCCGGTGCAGCTGCCGCAGGGTCGCAAGACGGACGTACGGCTCCGACTCGGTCTCCATTGCTCGCTCTCCCCGAGACCTCGACAGCAACTCCAGGTTTGTCATCGGCGTTTCGTTGCGGTGTCCCGTCCACTGAATCACAGTGAGCTGTGCGGCAGGTACACAGGGTCAACAAATCTTGCCCTCTGTGACTCAAGTCACATGAGATGAATAACGGTACGCAACGGACCTCCCGGGCTGGAAGCACTCCCCCCGCCTTCCCGTGAGCAAACGATACGCCCGGGCCTAGGACGAGAGGCGGGGGCGCGACTCGGCCCGGGGCCCGATGTGCGCCGGGGAGCGCGAGATTAGCGTTTCACCGTGCACCAGACGACCCCCGTACCCACCCTGCCCGAGCGAACCCCCCATGCTGAGGGCGTGAGCAATGACGAGTTCCGCGCCGCGATGGCCCGGCTGGCGGCGGGCGTGTGCCTGATCACCGCGCACGAGGCACCCCTGACGACCGGCGGTCCGCGCGGCGAGGACGTCGGCATGACGGCGCCGCCTTCATGTCCGTCTCGCTGGACCCGCCGCTGGTGGTCGTGAGCCTGCGCGAGGGCTCCCGGATGGACGACCTGCTGGCGGAGCAGCCGCTGTGGGCGGTCTCGGTGCTCGCCGACCACCAGCTCCAGATCGCGGGCCGCTTCTCGATGAAGAACCGGATCAGCGACCGCCTGCTGTTCGCGGACCTCCCGTACGTGCGCGGCGAGGCCTCCGGGGCCCCGCTGCTGACCGGCGCCCTGGCCACCCTCGAATGCCGTACGGAGAACCGCGTGGAGGCGGGCGACCACACCCTGGTCGTCGGCCGCGTGCTGACGGCGGGGCTGCCGTCGCCGGACTCGCCGCCGCTCACGTACTTCCGCGGGCGCTACCGGCACCTCGGGCAGTAGCGGGGACCGGGGGCGGGGCGCACGGGACCGGGCGCGGGGACCGGCCGTAGGGACCGGCCACGGGGACCGGCCGCAGCTTCCGGCCTGGGGGCGCGGCCGGAAGGGCGTGCACGCCGGTGCACGGAGCGCGCGGCGGCCCGGAGGGGCGTGCGGCCGCACGGGGGGCGCGCGGCTGCCGGTGCGCTACCAGTCGCGGCCGGTGCGGCCCCGCTTGGTCTCCGCCCTTGCCTTCTTCTCCCGCAGCCGGCGCTCGTTGATCCCGCGCGGGATCTTGGTCGCCCGGCGCTGCCGAGGCGGCGGCGCCGTCGCCTCGGCGAGCAGCGAGGTCAGCCGGACCAGCGCCATCTCCCGGTTGCGCAGCTGCGAGCGGTGCTCGGAGGCCCGTACGGTCACCACCCCGTCGACGAGGCGGGAGGCGAGCCGCTCCAGCGCCCGCTCCTTCCACACCTCGGGCAGCGCCTTGGTCGCCGCGAGGTCGAAGAGCAGTTCCGCGCGGGAGTCCGAGGTGTTCACGTGCTGTCCGCCGGGCCCCGAGGAGCGCGAGAAGCGCCAGGCGAGCTCCGACTCCGGGAGCACGACCGAACCGCGAATGACATAGGGACCGGGCATGCCCCCTATGATCCGTGCCCGCGGCCGCTCCGTCACCCTTATTTCATTCGGGAACCCGGCAGGCCCCTCGTCGCGTTAGAGGGGACAGCGGTACTTTGACCGCCTGTACGTGCATGTTGGATGAGGAAAGGGACATTCCCATGGCTGTAAGCCTGTCCAAGGGCGGCAACGTCTCGCTCTCGAAGGAGGCCCCCGGTCTGGCTGCCGTCACGGTCGGCCTCGGCTGGGACACCCGCACCACCACCGGTGTCGACTTCGACCTCGACGCCTCGGCCATCGCCGTCAACGCGACCGGCAAGGTCGTCTCCGACGGCCACTTCGTCTTCTTCAACAACAAGTCCACCCCGGACCAGACCATCGTCCACACCGGTGACAACCGCACCGGCGAGGGCGCGGGCGACGACGAGGCCATCAACGTCAACCTCGCCGGCCTACCGGCCGACGTGGACAAGATCGTCTTCCCGGTCTCCATCTACGACGCCGAGACCCGCAACCAGAACTTCGGCCAGGTCCGCAACGCGTACATCCGCGTCGTGAACCAGGCCGGCGGCACCGAGATCGCCCGCTACGACCTCTCCGAGGACGCGGCGACCGAGACCGCCATGGTCTTCGGCGAGCTCTACCGCAACGGCGCCGAGTGGAAGTTCCGCGCGGTCGGCCAGGGCTACGCCTCGGGCCTCACGGGCATCGCGCAGGACTTCGGCGTCAACGTCTGACCGGTTGACCGACTGACCGACTGACCGTCGACCGTCGACGGTCGACCGTCGACCGACTGACCGTTGTCCGGTGGTCCTGTTGTTCGGTCCGTCTGCCACTCGGCCGACACCTGTACTGGTGAAGCCCCCTCCCGGCCGTCCGGGGAGGGGGCTTCGCTACCGTTCGACAGGTGATCATCCACCCGCTCGTCCCCGTGGACGGCGCCCTGCCCGGCCCGGTCCTCACCGAGATCGCCGCCCTCTACGCGACGAACCACGCCTTCTTCGAACTGAGCGGGGACTTCCCCGATCCCGGTCGCATCACGGTCGAGCAGGTCGCGGCCGCCCTCGCCGACGAACTCTCCCACCCCGGCGCCGAGGTCCTCCTCGCCCGCTCGGCGGGCCGGCTGGTCGGCCTGGCCACCACCCTCGCCCACCATCCCGACCCGGCGTCCGAGGACCCCGACCCGTGGATCGGACTGCTGCTCATCGACGCCACCGCGCACCGCGAGGGCTACGGCACGACCGTGGCCGGCCTGGTCGAGGACCGCTTCCGCGCAGCGGGGCGCGCCGGGCTGCGGCTCGCGGTGCTGGACAACAACCCCGGCGCGCTCGCCTTCTGGGAGTCCCGCGGCTACGCCTTCGTACGCCGGGCCGAGGACCGCGAGCGGGGCCGCGCCTGCGTGGTGCTGCGCAAGCCGCTCGAAGCCCCGTAGACCCGCGGTCTAGGGGGCGCCGCCCGGGCGGCCCTTTCCGTACAGCCAGACGTCCCAGACGTCCTTCAGGTCGTGTCCCGTCGTCTTCTCCGCGTAGGCGGTGAAGTCGGCCGTGCTCGCGTTGCCGTGCCGGTGCTCGGCGGCCCAGCCGCGCAGCAGCGCGAAGAACTTCTCGTCGCCCACCTCCTGCCGGACCCGGTGCAGGACCATCGCCCCGCCGTAGTACACCGGGTTCCCGGAGATGTCCGCGGGCCCGGGCGGGGCGGCCGGCGGGAAGGCGTCCCAGTCGGAGTCGGCGTTCTCGTCGACCTCCGTGTCTCCCTCCAGGAAGGCGTCGAACTCCTCCTGGGCCGTGGGCCCGTCGTGGTCCTCGGTCCACAGCCACTCGGCGTAGGTGGCGAAGCCCTCGTTCAGCCACATGTCCTTCCAGGTCTCGGGCGACACCGAGTTGCCGAACCACTGGTGGGCCAGCTCGTGCAGGACGAGCTCCTCACTGCCGGGCGCCCCCGGGAAGACCGGCTTGGTCTGCGTCTCCAGCGCGTAGGCCAGGGTGCCGGCGGGCAGTACGACGGCGCCCGCCGTGCCGAACGGGTACGGGCCGAACCGGCCGCTGCCCCACTCCACCATCTCCGGCAGCCGCGCGAGGACCCCGGCGCTCGACGCGGCCTCGTCGGGCGTCACCGCGTTGTAGAGGGCCACCCCGGAGGGCGTGCGCCCCGTGGTCACCCGGTACTCCCCGACGACGGCGGTGGCCAGGTAGCTCGCCATCGGCTCCGGGTTGTGCCACGCGAAGGCGGTCCGCCCGGCGCCGGCCGGGGTGCGAGAGCGCAGCGCGCCGTTCGACACGGCCTCGTAGCCGTCCGGGACGGTCAGCGTGATGTCGTACGCGGCCTTGTCGCTGGGGTGGTGGTTGCCGGGGAACCAGGTCATCGAGCCGACCGGCTCGCCGACGCCGACCGCACCGGCCGCCGCGCCCGCGCCCCCGGCGCCTCCCGGGGTGGTGATCCAGCCCTCCTTGGAGCCGTCCGGGTCGGTGAGGGCCTTCGGGTGACCGCTGTAGTCGACCTCCGTACGGAAGACCTCGCCCTTCTTCAGGTCCTCGGCCGGCCGCACGGTCAGCTCGTTCCCGGTGCGGTTGTACCGGGCGCCCTCGCCCTGCACGGTCACGGCGTCGACGCGCAGCCCGCTCAGGTCCAGGTTGAACGAGCTGAGGCCCTGCCCGGCGCGGGCGGTGATGACGGCGCGGCCGCGCAGCCGGTTGCCGGCGGGTTCGTAGTCCAGGTCCAGGGCGTAGTGCTCGACCTGGTAGCCGCCGTTGCCGGCCTTGGGGAAGTACGGGTCACGCAGCCCCGACGCACCCGGCCGCCCCTGCACGGTGCCGCCCGTACACGCCGTGGTGAGGGCGAGGAGGGCGGCAGCGGCGGGGACGGCGAGGCGGGAGGAGCGGGATCGGGCGCGGTGTTCCACGCACTCGATCCTAAGCGGGGGACGGGGCGGGCTACTTGCCCAGCGCGTCCGCTCCGGCCTTGGCGAACTTCTCGTCCAGGTCGCCGCTGGGGGCGCCGGCGACGCCGATGCCGGCCACCGGGGCGCCGTTGGCCTGCACCGGGGTGCCGCCGCCGAGGAAGAGGGTGCCGGGGATGTCCTTCAGGTTCGGGGTCTGGGCGAGGCGGCCCACGAGGACGGAGGTGGGCGCGTTCCAGGACACGGCGGTGAACGCCTTGCGCTCGGCGGACTCGTAGGACTGCGGGCCCGCGCCGTCGCCGCGCAGGGTGACGATGGTGTTGCCGTTGCGGTCGACGACCGCGACCGTCACGCGCTGGTTCTCCTTCTCGGCGGCGTCCAGCGCGGCCCGGGCGGCGCGGGTGGCGGCGTCGACGGTGAGGTGGGTGGAGGTGGTGAAGTTCCGGTCGTCGTCCTTCTTCGCCGCGGCGGCGGCCGGGGCGGCGGCGGACGCGCCGGCCGGTGCGGCGGTGGCGCTGGCGCTGACGGCCCCGAAGGTCCCGGCACCGATGACGGCGGCGAGGGCGGTACCGGTGAGGACGCGGGTACGGGTGTTCATCTCTGCTCCTGAGGACGGTGACACGGGGGGCGACATCGGTGGGGCCGTCCGCTCCGGTGGTGCGGGGCGGGCCGGCTCCTCCACTGCTCCAAGCCTGGGTCCGGAACCCCCGCCGGCCCGTCCCCGTACCGGCTCCCGCCGCCGACCGCACCGGTTGACCCGGGGGTCAACCGATCGGCCGATGCGCCGCCCCCGACTCCGGTATTGGCTGACACCACCCCTCCCCCACCAGGAACAGCGCCGGCGGCGCGACCGGGCCCGCCCCCGCCCGAACACCCACCCCGGCGGCAGCCCCGGCCGCCCCCACGGAACCGGATCCGGACGCCTGTCCCGCACCAGGCCGGCCCGGCCCGACCCCGAAGCCCCGCCCCACCGGGGCACCGCCCCACGGCCCCATCGCCCCACGGCCCCGTCGCCCCACCCCGCGCCGCCCCGCGAGGGGACCGCGCCGCCCCGCGCGGACCCGGCAGGATGGGGAGGGCCGCACCCCCCACCCCAGGAGACCCCGTGAGCCACCCCCCACCGCGGCGACCGGACACCCGCACCCTGGCCACCGTCACGCACGCGGCGTTCTTCCTGCTCCTGGGCGCCTCCCTGGCCCGGTTCCTGCTCCGCCACCCCGGCGAACCCCGCACCCCGTGGATCATCGCGCTCAGCGTCACGCTCTCCCTGCTGTACGTGCTCGGCCCCGCGGTCGGCGCCACCCCGCCCCCCGACGCCCGGGCCGCCGGGGCCGGGGCCGCCGCCCCCGCGGCCACCGCACCGGCCCCGCCCCTCGGGCGGCTGCTGTGGCTCGGTCTGGTCGTCGCCACCTGGGTGGTCCTCGTCCTGCTCGCGCCCAGCTTCGCCTGGTGCGCCGTCCCGCTCTTCTACACCGCCCTGCGCACCCTCCGTCCCCGCGCGGCGGTCGTCCTCGTCGCCCTCCTCACCACCTTCGTCGTCCTCGCCCAGCTCCAGCTCGCCACGGCCTTCGACCCGAACCTGCTCCTCGCCCCGCCCGCCGTGGCCGCCCTCGCGACCGCCGTCTTCGTCCACACGGAACGCCAGGCCGAGGCCCAGCGGGCCCTGATCGACGACCTCATCCGCACCCGCCGGGAACTGGCCGCCACCGAGCGCCGCGAAGGCACCCTCGCCGAACGGCAGCGGCTGTCCATGGAGATCCACGACACCCTCGCCCAGAACCTCTCCAGCCAGCAGATGCTGCTCCAGGCCGCCGACCGCACCTGGGACACCGACCCCGGCACCGCCCGCGCGCACGTCCGTACCGCCACCGGCATCGCCGCGCACGGCCTCGCGGAGGCCCGCCGCCTCGTCCACGACCTGGCCCCCTCCGAACTCGCCGACGGTGCCGGCCTCGCCGACGCCCTGCGCGCCCTGGACGCCGGCCCGCACATCGAGGTCCGCTTCCACCTCGAAGGCGCTCCGGCGCCGCTCCCCGACCGCGTCCAGTCGGCCCTGCTGCGCATCGCCCAGGGGGCACTGGCCAACGTCCGCGAGCACTCCGGTGCCCGTTCCGCCGCCCTCACCCTCAGCTTCCTGGGCGACCAGGTCGTCCTGGACGTCGCCGACGACGGCCACGGCTTCGGCGAGCCCCGCACCGGCACCGGCACCGGGATCGGGGACGGGAACGGGAACGGTCCCGGCACCGCCCGCGCCCCCGAACGCGGCCACGGCCTCCCGGCGATGCGCGCCCGCGTGCGCCAGCTGGGCGGCACCCTGACCATCGAATCCGCGCCCGGAGAAGGCACCGTCCTCTCCGCGGCCGTCCCCCTGGAGCCCACCGGATGACGACGATCCTGCTCTGCGACGACCATGTGGTGGTCCGCGCCGGACTGCTGGCCCTGCTCGGCAGCGAGCCGGACATCGAGGTGCTCGGCGAGGCGGGCAGCGGCGAGGAGGCGGTCGCGCTGGCCGCCAAACTGCGGCCCGACGTGGTCCTGATGGACCTCCAGCTGGGCGAGGGCATCGACGGCGTGGAGGCCACCCGCCGCATCACGGCCCTGCCCGGGCCGCCGCACGTCCTGGTCCTCACCACGTACGACACGGACGCCGACATCACCCGCGCCATCGGCGCGGGCGCCACCGGCTACCTGCTCAAGGCGGAGCGGCCCGAGGAGCTCTTCGCGGCCATCCACTCCGCGGCCGCCGGGCGCACCACCCTCTCCCCGCCGGTGGCCAGCCGTGTGATGGCCCACATGCGCGGCACCCGCCCCACCCTGACCGACCGCGAGCTGGACATCCTCGGCCAGCTGGCCCGCGGCCTCGGCAACCGGGACATCGCGCGGGCCCTGTTCATCAGCGAGGCCACCGTCAAGACCCACCTGGGCCGCATCTACGACAAGCTCGGCGTCGACACCCGCGCGGGAGCCGTGTCGGTGGCCAAGGAACAACGCCTCCTGCCGTGAGCACCGCCGCCGTACCCCGCCGCCGCCGTACCCCGCACGGCCGGGGGCGGGGGCGGCCCGGACCCGTGACACCATCGGGTACGTGCTCGACATCGGCTACTCCCTCTCCCGGCGCTTCCCGGACCCCCCGCAGACCGACTACCGCTCGGCGGACGTCCACACCCTGCGCCACGACCTGTTCTGCGGGGACGTCTACCTCGCCGACACCCACGCGGACCGGGAAGTATCCACAGCCTGGGGATGGGTGCCCGTACTGGACTTCGCCTGGGCCCTGTGCGACATCGTCGAGCAGCTCGACCAGGACCCGCGCGGCAGCCGCTCCGCCCACCGCCAGTACGCCGAACTCGACTTCACCGAGTCCACGGACCGGATGCTCTTCGAGCGCCGCTTCGGGTGGGTCGACGTCGAGGCCGACTGGATGCCGGCCGAGGAGGCGCCGCTGACCTTCAGCCACCGCCTGCTGCGCCGCGAGGCCCGCGACTTCCTGCACGACGTGATCGCGGACCTCGTCGACATGCACGAGGGCCTCGCCGACAACCCGGCCATCTGGACCCTCCAGTCCCGCTTCCCCCGCGTCCCGGCGTAACCCCCCGCCACCCCCACCGGGGGCCGACACCAGCCCACGGGGGCCGATACCACCCCCACCGGAGCCGACATCAGCCCACCGGGGCCGATGCCAGCCCCGCCGCAGCCGACACCAGCCCCGCCGGGGGCTGAATCCAGCCCGCCGGGCCAGCATCAGCCCCGCCGGCGTTTGAGGCGCGGGGTCCGGGGCGGAGCCCCGTGGCCCCCGAGCAACCCGCCCCCGCCCGGCCCGAGCCCCCGCCCCCACCGCCCGGCCGGCGCCTGGTCCGCCAGGCCGGGCCCGGCCGGGCAGCGCAAGGCCCGCCCAGGCCAGCGCCGGCGCCCCGGCACCGCTACGCAACCACCCGTACCCCCAGCTGCGCAGCCAACGCCGGCGCCAGGTCGAACAGCTGCGCCGGGCTGATCACCGCCCCGGACAGCGCCTCCACCCCGCGGGCGATCTCCAGCACGGCGGCGTCCCGCAGGTCCACGTCCGTCATCCGTACCCCGGAGAAGTCCGCCCCCCGCACCGCGCAGTCCCGGAACTCCACCCGCTCCAGCACCGCGCCCGCGAAGTCCGGCTCCACGAGCACGCACCCCTCGAAGACCACGTCCTTGAGCCGCGCCTTCCGCAGGTTCAGGTAGTCGATCTTCCCCCCGCGCACCACCACCCGCTCCAGCACCGCCCCGTGCAGCTGCACCCCGCCCAGCCGGGCGTCCACCAGCTCCACGTCCCGCAGGGACGCTCCCGACAGGTCCGTCCCCACGCCCCGGACCCCCTCCAGCACCGAGTCCAGCACGCGCGCCTTCGCCAGCCCCGCCTCGTCCAGTACGCAGCGCCGCACCGCGCAGTCCATGAACCGGGCCCCGATCCCCTCCTGCCCCGTCAGATCCAGGTCGGCGAACTCCACCCCGTCGTAGTCGCCGTCAGGCTCCAGCTCGCCGTCCGCCCACACCGCGAGCTCCGGCAGCCGCACCTCCGGCCGCTTCGCCTCCTTCACCGCCTTCACCGCCTTCACGGCCTCCACGCCCTTGGCCGTCCGCTGCTGCTGCCCGTTTCGCGCCATTCCCCCATCCTGGCGCACCGCACCGACAACACCCCTTGACCTCGAGCCCGCTTGAGACAAGAGCCCGACCCCATGCCGACACCCACGCCAAGCCCCACGCCGATGCCCGCACCCCCTCCCTGCACGCCGTCCGCCTCCACGCCTTCGGCCCCGCCGAGAACCTCACCTACGAATCCGCCCCCACCCCCGTACCGGCCCCCGGCCAGGTCCGCATCGCCGTGGCCGCCGCCGGGGTGCACCTCCTCGACACCGCCCTGCGATACGCCGAGTACGCCGCTTACCCCCTCGCCCAGGCGGCCGCCGCCCACCACGCCCTGGAGACCCGCGCCACGACGGGCAAGGTCATCCTCGAACCTTGACCCTCCCGGGCCGCCCCCCGCCCCCCGCCAGCCCGCGGAGCGCGTCGTCCGTCAGGCGGTGCACCGTCCACTCGTCCATCGGCGCCGCCCCGACCGACCGGTAGAAGTCGAGGGCCGGGGTGTTCCAGTCCAGGACCGACCACTCCAGCCGCTCGTACCCCCGCTCCACGCAGGTCCGCGCCAGTTCCGCCAGCAGCGCCTTGCCGTGGCCGCCGCCGCGCGCGCCGGGGCGTACGTACAGGTCCTCCAGGTAGATCCCGTGCGCCCCGCGCCACGTCGAGAAGCTCAGGAACCACACCGCGAAGCCCACGGGCTCGCCGTCCTCGGACTCCGCGATGTGCGCGAACACCGCCGGCCGCTCGCCGAACAGCGCCTCCCGCAGCTGCTCCTCGGTCGCGCGGGCCTCCCCCGGCACCTTCTCGTACTCCGCCAGCTCTCGGATCATGTCCCGGATGACGGGAACGTCGGCGACACGCGCGTTACGGATCATCCCCGCACTCTAGACATCACGCCCCATCAGCAGCTCCGCCACCGCCCGTTGCTCCTCCGGCAGCCGTTCCTCCCCGTCCTCCACCTCCCACAGGCAGTTCTGCAGCACCCGCGCCAGCGTCCACGCCCGCGCCCGTTCCCGGTCCGGCCCGACCGCCTCCGCCAGCAGGTCGAACCGCCACCGCACCTCCTCCGCCGCGAAGTTGTTCACGATCGCCGGCAGCAGCTCGAAGCCCGCGTCCCCCGCCAGGGGCTTCGGGTCGATCGCCAGCCACTCCCCGCGGCCCCCGGCGCCGCCGCCCAGCACGTTGCCGTCGTGCAGGTCCCAGTGCAGCAACCGGTCGCCGGGCTCCCCCGCCACCTCCGCCAGCGCCGCCGCGCAGTCCGCCAGCACCCGCCGGTCCCGCCCGTCCGCCAGCCGCCCCAGCGCCCGCGGTACGTCCTCCAGCATTCCGGCCGCCATCGCGCCGAGCCCCCGCAGGCCCGCCGGAGCCGGCGTCGCCGTCAGCCGCACCAGCAGCCCGGCGACCACCTCCACCGCCGCGCGCGCGTCCCGCTCCGCGACGGCCGTCAGCGGCCGCCGTTCGTCCAGCCGCTCCAGCAGCATCGCCCCCGACGCCGCGTCGTGCTCCCACAGCCGTACGGCGCCGTCCCCGTCCCACGCCCGCAGCGCCACCGGCTCCCCGGCCGTCTCCTCGTCCACCGTCTGGAGCTTCAGCGCCGCCGGCGTACCGTCCGCCCGCTCCACCGGCAGCACCAGCGCGGCCACCCCGTGCATCCCCGGCCCCGTACGCCGCAGTTCCCACCGCTCCAGGAACCGCCCCGCCAGCGCGGGCAGCCCCGCGATGAACGCCCGGCCCGCGTCGCCGCCGTACGTCGCCTGCGCCTCGACCAGACCCGGCGGGATCTCGAAGCCTCCGGCGTCCCCGGCGTCCCCGATCTCCCTGACGTTCCCGACCCTGTCGACCATGGTCCCGAGGCTACGGCGGCCGCTTCCGGGGTAGCCACACGGCGCACGAACCCCACCCGCACGAACACCACCCACCCGCACCAGCCATACAGGGAGACCGACCGCATGAGCGTGTCCGACCGCTACCGCACGTCCTGGGACGGCTTCTGGGAGCAGAGCTCCGGCGAGCCGGGCGAGCCCTTCTGGGACGCCGATCCCGCCCGCACCGCCGCCCGCGACCTCCCCCGCCTCACCCCGTACGCCGACCCGGGCCTCCCCATCGCCGACCTCGGCTGCGGCAACGGCACCCAGACGCGCTACCTCGCCACCCGTTTCCCCCGCGCCGTCGGCGTCGACCTCTCTGCCGCCGCGGTCGTCCACGCCCGCCGCGCCGACCCGGAGGGCACCGCCGCGTACGAGCAGCTCGACCTCGCCGACGCGGACCAGGCCCCGGCCCGCGCCCTGCACGCCCGCCTCGGCGACACCCACGTCTACATGCGGGCCGTCCTGCACCAGAGCGACCCCGAGGACCGCCCGGCCGTCGCCGCGGCCGTCGCCGCCCTCGTCGGCGCGCGGGGCCGTGCCCTCGTCCTGGAACCCACCGGCGACGCCAAACGGGTCATCGCCGCCATCGCAGAACAGCCCGGCGGCCCCTCCCTCAAACTGCGACGCGTCAAGGAGCACGACCTCCGCCCCGGCGAGGTCGCCGAGGGCGAGGTCGCCGCACTGCTGCGCGGCGCCGGCCTCACCGTCCTGGAGGAGGGCCCCACCACCCTCGCGATGAGCGAGAACCGCGCGGACGGCTCCCCGGTGGAACTGCCCGCCCGCTGGTTCGTCGCGGGCCGCCCCTGACCCGCACGGCTCCGCCAACACGCCACCCGCCACCCGCCACCGGCACCCGGCATCCCCCAACACCCCACCCCCACCGCCTACCCGCCGCCTCCACCCTTCCCGACTCCGGCCTCCCCGAGCGCCGCGGCGAGCGCCGCCCCGTCGAAGATCGACCCGGCGGCACGCTTCCCCAGCGGCTTCCCGTCCAGCACGTGCGGCGCGTCCCCCCGGCCCACGACGACCGTCCCGCCCTCCACCCGGGCCGGCAGCTTCGCCAGCCGGTCGGCGATCGGGCTGGTCCGTACGACGAAGGCCGCGTCGGCGTCCGCCGTCGCGTCCGCGCCGCCGCCCCCGCAGCCCGCCGCGGCCCCGCCGAGGAGGGCCGCCACCGCGACCGCCACGACGGCGCGACCCGCGCGCCCTGCCTTCCGCACCCGCGCCACGAACCGCACCTCTCCACTGAAACAATGACAAACCCCCCGGCCCACCGTACGGATCGCCACCCCGCCCCCGCATCGGTCCTTCGGCCTCCGATCCGCCCCCGGAACACGACACTCCGTCCCTGGACACCCCTTCGGAACCGGGTGTAGCAACTCCTCCATGACGATCAACGGCGGCATCTCCTTCTGGTACGCGACCGACCCCACCGCCCCGACCACCCCACCCCGCGCGCCCCTCACCTCCCACGCCACCGCCGACGTCGTCATCGTCGGCGGCGGCTACACGGGCCTCTGGACCGCCTACTACCTCAAGCGCGCCGCCCCCGACCTGCGCGTCACCGTCCTGGAGCAGGCGTTCTGCGGCTACGGCGCCTCCGGCCGCAACGGCGGCTGGCTCTACAACGGCATCGCCGGCCGCGACCGTTACGCCGCGCTCCACGGCCACCCCGCGGCCCTGCGCCTCCAGCGGGCCATGAACGACACCGTCACCGAGGTCGTCGAGACCGCCTCCTCGGAGGGAATCGACGCCGACATCCACCGCGGCGGCGTCCTCGAAGTCGCCCGCACCCCCGCCCAACTCACCCGCCTGCGGGCCTTCCACGCCACCGAGCTCTCCTTCGGCGAGACCGACCGCGAGCTGTACGACGCGGCCGCCACCCGCGCCCGCGTCAACGTCGCCGGCGCCCTCGGCTCCAGCTGGACCCCGCACGGCGCCCGGATCCACCCCCTCAAGCTGGTCACCGGGCTGGCCGCCGCCTGCGAGCGCCTCGGCGTCGTCATCCACGAGTCCACCCCCGTCACGGGGATCGCCCCCGGCCGCGCCGTCACCCCGTACGGAACCGTCCGCGCCCCCCACGTCCTGCGCTGCACGGAGGGCTTCACCGCCGCCCTCAGGGGGCAGCGCCGCTCGTGGCTGCCGATGAACTCCTCGATGATCGTGACGGCCCCGCTCCCCGCCGCGGTCTGGGAGTCCCTCAACTGGTCGGACGCCGCAACCCTCGGCGACACGGCCCACGCCTACATGTACGCCCAGCGCACCGCCGACGGCCGCATCGCGATCGGCGGCCGCGGCGCCCCGTACCGCTTCGGATCGCGCGCGGCGGGCGCCGGGAACACCGGGCGCACCGAGCCGGCCACCATCACCGCCCTCACCGACCTCCTCACCTCCTTCTTCCCCCAGCTCACCGGTACGGAGATCACCCACGCCTGGTCCGGCGTCCTCGGCGTGCCCCGCGACTGGTGCGCCACCGTCAGCCTCGACCGCGCCACGGGCCTCGGCTGGGCGGGCGGATACGTCGGGTCGGGCGTCGCCACCTCCAACCTGGCCGCCCGCACCCTGCGCGACCTCGTCCTCGGCGAGCCCACCGACCTGACCGCGCTGCCCTGGGTCGGCCACCGCGTCCGCCGCTGGGAACCGGAACCGCTGCGCTGGCTCGGCGTCCACGCCCTGTACGCGGCCTACCGCGCGGCGGACCGCCGCGAGGCGTCCACCGGCAGTCCGCGGACGACCCCCCTGGCCCGCCTGGCCGACCGCGTGGCGGGCCGCCACTGACGGCACGGCGAAGGCCCCGGACGGCGAACGTCCGAGGCCTTCGTGCGCGGAGCCCCCTGTCGGGTTCGAACCGACGACCCCCGCTTTACAAGAGCGGCGCTCTGGCCAGCTGAGCTAAGGAGGCGAGGCGCTCTCACTCTACACAGAGGCCCCTCACCGGGACCATCACGTTGTCGCCGCCGCCGGGCGGCCCGTCCGGCCGCGCGCGAGGGCGCACGGAAGCACGCCGGGCCGACAATCGGGTCCGTCAGGGTGCTGACAGGAGCCGTTTGGACGGGTAGCGTCGAGCGGAGTCCGACAACTGGACTAGACCTTCCACTCGGATCGTCCGGCACGTTCCTGCCGGTAGAAGGGATTCACCACCATGGCTTCTGTCACTTTCGACAAGGCGACCCGCCTGTACCCCGGCGGCGACAAGCCCGCCGTCGACCAGCTGGAGCTGGAGATCGAGGACGGCGAGTTCCTCGTCCTCGTCGGCCCCTCCGGCTGCGGCAAGTCCACCTCGCTGCGCATGCTGGCCGGCCTGGAGGACGTCAACGGCGGTTCCATCCGCATCGGCGAGCGCGACGTGACGCACCTGCCGCCCAAGGACCGGGACATCGCGATGGTGTTCCAGAACTACGCGCTGTACCCGCACATGTCCGTCGCCGACAACATGGGCTTCGCGCTCAAGATCGCCGGCGAGGACAAGGCCACCATCCGCCGCAAGGTGGAGGACGCGGCGAAGATGCTGGACCTGACCCAGTACCTCGACCGCAAGCCGAAGGCGCTCTCCGGCGGCCAGCGCCAGCGCGTCGCCATGGGCCGCGCGATCGTCCGCAAGCCGCAGGTCTTCCTCATGGACGAGCCGCTGTCGAACCTGGACGCCAAGCTCCGCGTGTCCACCCGCACGCAGATCGCCGCGCTCCAGCGCGACCTCGGCATCACCACCGTCTACGTCACCCATGACCAGGTCGAGGCCATGACGATGGGCGACCGGGTCGCGGTCCTCAAGGACGGTCTGCTCCAGCAGGTCGACACCCCGCGGAACATGTACGACCGCCCGGCGAACCTGTTCGTCGCCGGCTTCATCGGCTCCCCGGCCATGAACCTCGTCGAGGTCCCGATCACCGACGGCGGCGTGAAGTTCGGCGACAGCGTCGTCCCGGTGTCGCGCGAGGCGCTGTCCGCCGCGGCCGACGCGGGCGACCGCACCGTCACGGTCGGCGTCCGCCCGGAGCACTTCGACATCGCCGCGACCGGCGGCCTGACCGTCACCGTGAACGTCGTCGAGGAACTCGGCGCCGACGGCTACGTGTACGGCTCGACCTCCGCCGCCGACGGCTCGCAGGACCTCGTGGTCCGCGTCGGCGGCCGCCAGGTCCCGGAGAAGGGCTCCGAGCTCCACGTGGTGCCGCGGGCCGACGAGATCCACGTGTTCTCGACGTCCTCGGGCGCACGGCTCTCCAAGTAGCCGCCGCGGCACGGTCCGACGCACGAGAAGGGGCGCCCCCCAAGGGGCGCCCCTTTCGCGTCCGTTGCCCCGCGCGGCCAGCCGCCAGAACCCCGACAGAACGGGCCATTCGGCCCCAACCGTCAACCCCGTATTCGAAAAGCCACGTCGAACCATCCCCCGACAGGGTGACTAAATGTCGCCAAATCTTCACCGAGCGCTACTCTCGCCCTCGTGACCCACACTGCCCGCCGTATCGGCCGTTCCCTCGCCCTGGTCCTGCCCGTCGTCCTGGTCCTGTCCGGGACCCTCGCGGTCACCATGGTCCCCTGGGCGGACACTTCCTCCTCCCGGATCCTGACCGCCTCCGCCGAGGACGTCTCCGTCCCCGCCAAGCCGCGCGCCGCACAGGACGTACTGCGCGACAAGCTGCTGAGCGAACTGCAGCAGGGCGAGGAACCGGGGGACGTCCTCACCCACCTCCAGCAGGAGGTGGACCGCAGGCCGTCGCTGGCCGAGCACTGCGCGGGCATCGCGCGGGCCCTGGGACGCGCCGCCGTCGACGCGTACGGCCCGACGAAGGCCCAGTCCTTTGCCCGCCCCGTGTGCGACACCTCGTACGCGACCGGCGTCGCCTCCATGGGCTGACACCCGCCGCATCCCTACGCTGGCGGTCATGACCGACGCAGCTCCCGAACCCGCAGCACCCCAACCGTCCGATCCCGCAGCCGCGTTCCCCGCCGCACCCGTCCAGGCAGTCGTCCTGGCGGGAGGCCAGGGTTCGCGGCTGCGGCCGTACACGGACGACCGCCCGAAGCCGATGGTCGAGATCCCGGGGACCGGCGTGCCGATCATCGGGCACCAGCTGGCCTGGCTCGCCTCCGAGGGCGTCACCGACGCGGTGGTCTCCTGCGGGCACCTCGCCGGCGTGCTCCAGGAGTGGCTGGCCGGGGCGCGGTTGCCGCTGCGCGTGACCACCGTCGTCGAGGAGGAGCCGCTGGGGCGCGGCGGCGGCCTGAAGTACGCGGCCCGCAGCCTCCCGTACCCGGAGCTGCCCTGGTACGCGACCAACGGCGACGTCTGGACCCGGTTCTCGCTCCGCGAGATGGCGGCCTTCCACGCCGAGCGGGGGGCGACGGCGACGCTGGCACTGGCCCGGCCGCGCATCCCGTGGGGCGTGGTGGAGACCAACGAGTTCGGCCAGGTGCTGGACTTCATCGAGGCTCCGCAGTCGCCGTACCCCGTCAACGCCGGGGTGTACGTCTTCGGGCCCGAATTCGCGCCACTGCTGCCGGACTTGGGTGACCACGAGCGCACGACCTTCCCGCGGCTGGCGCGTGAGCGCCGCCTGGCGGGCTTCCCGCTGCCCCAGGGGGCCTACTGGCGGGCGATCGACACCGCGAAGGACCTGACCGAGGCCGCACGGGAGTTGGCCGCGCAGACGGGCTCCTGAGGCTTTTCACACGCCCGTACGGGGCCTCGCGCACCCGCACGACACCCCGTGCGCAGCCCCCCGCGGGCCCCGCCCCCGCTGCACGCGAAGGGGCCCGGCACGCTGGCGCGCACCGGGCCCCTCGTGGTTCGGCCGGACTCAGCCGAGGAGGCCGCCGACCAGACCGGGCTTCTTCGGCGCAGTGCTCCCGCCGGTCCCGCCGGTACCGCTGGTGCTCCCCGAGGAGGAGGACGGCGGCTTCTGCGGGGCGGACTGCCGGGGGGTGCTGCGCGGGGTCTGCTGCCGGCCGGTCGCGCCCTTCGTGGCGGAGGGCGACTTGGACCCGGATCCGGTTCCGGTTCCCGCGGTCTCCCGGGCGGGCTCCCCGCTCGCGCTCCGGCCGGACTTGGCGGCCGGTTCGGAGGCGGTGGCGGACGGCTTGGCCGGCGCCCTGGTGGGCTGCTGCGTCGGCTGCTGCCGGACGGGCGCCTTCGGGAGCGGCTGGCCCGGCAGGTAGTTGCTCGGCGGCTCTCCCGGCCCCGGGACGGTGACCACGGTGCTGGAGCGGACGGCCCCGCCGAGCAGCGAGCCGACGAGCAGGGTGAGCCCGCAGACGACGGTGGCCATGACGGCCCCGCGCCGCAGGACCCGACGCCGCAGCCGCCAGACCTCGGAACGCGGCCCGAGGGTGCGCCAGGCCTCGCCCGCGAGCCGCCCGTCGAGGGAGTACACCGGGGCGCCGGCGATGATCAGCGGGCTCCAGGCGGCGAGGTAGATGATGTCGGGCGCGTCGTACGCGGGAACCGTCTTCCAGCTCACCGTCATCAGCAGCGCGGCGGACAGCAGCGCCCCGAAGCTCGCGGCGAACCGCTGCCACAGGCCGAAGACGGTGAGCACGCCCACGATGACCTGGAGGAACGCGACGCTCAGGCCGGCGCCCACCGGGTGCGCGAGCGCGAAGTCGCGCAGCGGCTCGGCCAGCGCCCACGGGTGCAGGGTGTGCAGCCAGGTCACCATGGAGCCGCGCTCGCCGCCGTCGAAGTAGACGGGGTCGCACAGCTTGCCCATGCCGGCGTAGATGGAGATGAACCCGAGGAAGACGCGCAGCGGGAGCAGCACGACGCCGAGGTTCATCCGGCGGCCCGGATAGTAGGAGGCCTGTGCACGGCTGTCGGCGGGCCGCCGGGAGTCCTCCCCGGGCCCGGCGCCGCCCGGCGGCTGCCCGTACGGGAGGTCCCGTACGGCGGCCAGCGGGCGCGTCTCGTCCGGGTCCCCGTAGCTGCGCTGGCCGATGACGGTCGGCGCGGCGAGCGTGTCGTCGGCGAGGTCCTGGGCCAAATCCACCCGGGGGATGGTCTGGGTGGCGCCGCCGTCGTACTCGTCGTGGCCGCGCCCGGCCTCCCGCACGGCCTGGAGGAGTCCCCCCATGGCGGCCGAGTCGCCGGGAGCCGCCTTGCCGCTCCACACGACGGGGGCCCGGCGGCGGGTGGCTCCGGCCGCGGCGACCACGGCGCCGCCGAGGACGGGTGCGCGGCCGGGGGCGTTCGCGGGCTTGGAACGCGCGCTCGGGCTCGGTGCGAGCCGCACGCGGAAGCTGGCGTGGTTGACGATGACCTGTGCGGGATCGCACGGCACCTTGACCATGCTCAGCGCGGGCTGGTCGTCGAACCCTGACGTTCTGGTGTCCACACTCATCTAACCGAGTGATCAGTGTTTAGGACACTGCCTTGACGTCAGGGATCTGTCCGAGACCCGTCAAGATCAAGCCACCCCGCCCGTAACGGGCGGGGTGACACGCGCACGGGTCACTTTCCGTGAGCCAAGTGGATCAAACCGACCGGACCGGTCGGAGCGGTCGGAGCGGTCCCGCGGATCAGACGCGGCCGCGGTCGGCGCGGCGGCGGGCGGCCTCGTACAGCACGACGCCGGCGGCGACACCGGCGTTGAGGGACTCGGCGCCGCCCGGCATCGGGATGCGCACCAGGTAGTCGCAGTTCTCGCCGACGAGGCGGCCGAGGCCCTTGCCCTCGGAGCCGACGACGATGACGACCGGGCCGCCGAGCGCCTCCAGGTCGTTCACGGTGTGCGTGCCCTCGGCGGCGAGGCCGACGACGGTGATGCCCGCCTTCTTGTACTCCTGGATGGCGCGCGTCAGGTTGGTGACGCGGGAGACCGGGGTGCGCGCGGCGGTACCGGCCGACGACTTCCAGGCGCCGGCGGTCATGCCGGCGGCGCGGCGCTCGGGGATGACCACGCCGTGGCCGCCGAAGGCGGAGACGGAGCGGACGATCGCGCCGAGGTTGCGCGGGTCGGTGACGCCGTCGAGGGCGACGATGAGCGGGTCCTCGCCGTTGTCGTACGCGGCGGCGGTCAGGTCCTCCGGGTGCGCGTACTCGTACGGCGGGACCTGGAGGACCATGCCCTGGTGGTTGAGCCCGTTCGTCATGCGGTCGAGCTCGGGGCGCGGGGCTTCCATCAGGTTGATGTTGCCGCGCTCGGCCGCGAGCTGGAGGGCCTCGCGGACGCGCTCGTCGTTGTCGATGAACTGCTGGACGTAGAGCGTGGTGGCCGGAACACCGTCGCGCAGCGCCTCGAAGACCGGGTTGCGGCCGACGACCATCTCGCTGGTGCCCTTGGGACCGCCGCGGCGCGGGGCCGGGCGGCGCTTGGCGGCCTGCCGGGCCATGGCGTTGCTGATGCGGTTCGCCTTGTGCTTCTTGCGGTCCTCGGCCTTGGGGGTGGGGCCCTTGCCCTCCAGGGCCTTGCGCCGCTGGCCACCGCTGCCGACCGTCGCGCCCTTCTTGTTGGACGTGCGGCGGTTCCTGCGCTGGCTGTTCCCGGCCATGACTTCTACCTGTTTTCGTTGATGCTGCGGTATGTACGTATGAAGAGTGTGCCGCCCGGGGGGCCGGGCGGCACAGTCGGACTGCTCCGGTGGGCTCAGCGGGGGCCGAGCGTCCAGCGGGGTCCCGTGGGGCTGTCCTCGATGACCAGGCCGGACTGCTGGAGCTGGTCGCGGATGGCGTCGGCGGTGGCCCAGTCCTTGCGGGCCCGGGCGGATTCGCGCTGCTCCAGGACCAGGCGTACGAGGGTGTCGACCGCGCCGTGCAGGTCCTCGCCCCGGTCGGCCTCGCCGGCCCAGTGCGGGTCGAGCGGGTCCAGGCCGAGGACGCCGAGCATGGCCCGCACCTCGGACAGGCGCGCGACCGCCGCTTCCTTGTCGTCGGCCGCGAGGGCGCTGTTGCCCTGCCGGACGGTGGTGTGGACGATGGCGAGCGCCTGCGGGACGCCGAGGTCGTCGTCCATCGCCTCCGCGAACGCCGGCGGGACCTCGGCGGCGGGCTCGACGGCCTTCCCGGCCTTCTCCACCACGCGCTGGTAGAACCCCTCGATCCGGGCGAACGCGGACTCCGCCTCGCGCAGGGCCTCCTCGCTGTACTCGATCATCGACCGGTAGTGCGGGGTGCCGAGGTAGTAGCGCAGGACGATCGGGCGCCACTGCTTGACCATCTCGGAGACGAGGACCGAGTTCCCGAGGGACTTGGACATCTTCTCGCCGGACATGGTGACCCAGGCGTTGTGGACCCAGTACTTCGCGAAGTCGTCGCCGAAGGCCTTGGCCTGCGCGATCTCGTTCTCGTGGTGCGGGAAGATCAGGTCCAGGCCGCCGCCGTGGATGTCGAAGGCCTCGCCGAGGTACTTGTGCGCCATGGCGGAGCACTCCAGGTGCCAGCCGGGACGGCCGCGGCCCCAGGGCGTCTCCCAGGAGGGCTCGCCGGGCTTGGCGGTCTTCCACATGGCGAAGTCGCGGGCGTCGCGCTTGCCGGTCTCGCCGGTGCTCTCCGGCTGGCGGATGTTGTCGAGGTCCTGACGGGACAGCGAGAGGTAGCCGGGGTACGACTTCACGTCGAAGTAGACGTTGCCCTCGGACTCGTAGGCGTGACCGCGCTCGATGAGCCCGCGCATCATCTCGACCATCTCGGTGACGTGGCCGGTGGCGCGGGGCTCGTAGGTGGGCGGGAGGCAGCCGAGGGCGGCGTAGCCGTCGTTGAAGGCCCGCTCGTTCTCGTAGCCGATGGACCACCAGGGGCGGCGCTGCTCGGCCGACTTCGCGATGATCTTGTCGTCGATGTCGGTCACGTTGCGGATGAACGTGACCTCGTAGCCCCGGTACTCGAACCAGCGGCGCATGATGTCGAAGTTGAGGCCCGACCGGATGTGCCCGATGTGCGGGGCGGCCTGCACCGTGGCGCCACAGAGGTAGATCGAGACGCAGCCCGCTGTGAGCGGGGTGAAGTCACGGATCTGCCGGGCGCTGGTGTCGTACAGGCGAAGAGTCACGGCATCCAGGGTAGTGCGCCCATAGCAGTGCCCCGCGACCCTTTCGGGGCGCGGGGCGGGTTTGTTGCCGAAGCGGTGTCGGCGGCGGCGCGGACGGAGGCCGGACGACGCCCCCCTTAGGCCCGGTTCGTCCGGTACACGAGGGCGGTGGCGAGGGCGGCGAGGCCTTCGGCCCGGCCGGTGAGGCCGAGGCCGTCGGTGGTGGTGCCGGAAACGGACACGGGGGCGCCCGCAGCGGCCGAGAGCGCCTTCTGCGCCTCTTCGCGCCGCTTGCCGACCTTCGGGCGCACGCCGATCACCTGGACGGCGATGTTGCCGATCTCGAAGCCCTCGGCGCGGACGATGCGGGCCGCCTCGGCGAGGAGGGTGGTGCCCGGGGCGCCCGACCACTCGGGGCGGGAGGTGCCGAAGTGCGCGCCGAGGTCGCCGACACCGGCCGCCGAGAACAGGGCGTCGCAGGCGGCGTGCGCGGCGACGTCACCGTCGGAGTGCCCGGCGAGGCCCGTCTCCCCCGGCCACAGCAGCCCGGCGCACCACAGGTCGCGGCCGGTCTCGAAGGCGTGCACGTCGGTGCCGATGCCGACGAGCGGGATCAGCGGGGCCTGCGCGGCGGCTCCGGATCCGGCCACGGGGCCGTCCTGGTCTGCCGGTCCTTCGGTACTAGTACGCATCGGTGGCCCTCCTGCGGGCGAGTACGGCCTCGGCGAGGACGAGGTCGAGGGGGCGGGTGACCTTGAAGGCCTCTTCGTGGCCGGGGACGACCACGACGGTGACGCCGAGCCGCTCCACCATGCCGGCGTCGTCGGTGGCGCCCTCCCCGTCGACGGGGATCTCGGCGTGCGCCCTCAGCAGGGTGGCGACGTCGAAGCCCTGCGGCGTCTGGACGGCGCGCAGCCGGGCCCGGTCGGGGGTGGCGACGACCGGCTCGGGCTCGCCCGGCCCGCCGGGCTCGACCTCCTTGACGGTGTCGGCCAGCGGCAGCGCGGGCACCACGGCGGGCGCCCCGCCCCGGACCGCCTCCACGACGGAGTCGACGGTGTCCACGGGGACCAGCGGCCGGGCCGCGTCGTGGATGAGTACGGAGGTGACGTCGGCGGGCAGCGCCTGGAGTCCGGCGCGCACGGACTCCTGGCGGGTCTCCCCGCCGGGGACGACGAGGACCTCGGCGCGGTCGGGCAGCGGGTGCTCGTCGAGCAGGAGGCGTACCGCGGCGGCGCCGTCGGCGGGGGCCACCACCACCACGAGGGAGACCGCGCGGGAGCGGGCCATCGCCCGGACGGCGTGGATCAGCATCGGGGTGCCTCCCAGGGCCCGCAGGGCCTTGGGGGCGCCGGGGCCAAGACGTACCCCGCGTCCGGCGGCGGGGATCACCGCGGCGGTGCGGTGCGGTCGCGTTTCGTCAGACATCGGTAGCTCCGGGTTGCGCAGCCAGGTTTGTGGCTTCGGCCGACATGGGTATGGCCCTCGTTGATGTGCCGGGTGCGACGCCCTCGCCCCTTCCGTGACGACCGGTCGAGCCGGCTGCCCGGACCCGGTACACCGGCGGGATCAGGGGTTCACTACGGTGCCAGGAGTACACCGGACGGTGCGGACGCAGACATGCCGCAGCGCCCGGCGACAGGTCCCTCGTGGAGGAGGGGCCGTGCCATCGGGCACCGCGGCACAATGGTGCGACCACTGTTCTGCTGTACTCAGATCAGCGGAACGGGGTACTCGCGTCAGGACGCGAGGACCTCGTCGAGGAGGGCCTCGGCCTTGTCCTCGTTCGTGTTCTCCGCGAGCGCGAGCTCGCTGACCAGAATCTGGCGGGCCTTCGCGAGCATGCGCTTCTCACCCGCGGAGAGTCCGCGCTCGCGCTCACGACGCCACAGGTCACGCACTACTTCTGCGACCTTGATGACATCGCCAGAAGCGAGCTTCTCCAGATTTGCCTTGTAGCGTCGGGACCAGTTCGTCGGCTCTTCTGCGAACGGTGCGCGGAGCACCTCGAAGACCCGGTCCAGTCCGTCCTGGCCGACTACGTCGCGCACACCGACGAACTCCGCATTGTCCGCAGGCACACGAACAGTCAGGTCGCCCTGGGCGACCTTGAGCACCAAGTAGGTCTTGTCCACGCCTTTGATCTGGCGAGTCTCAATGGCCTCGATCAGCGCGGCCCCGTGATGGGGATAGACCACGGTGTCGCCAACCTTGAACGTCATGTGACAGGTACCCCTTCCGTGGCTATCCAGGGTAACACGAGAACTGACCGTTATGAATGGCGTTTTCGCAGGTCAGGGCACCTCTCGGGGCTTGACAACAGCAACACGAACGTGCTGCGGAAGGCCTCGGGAAGGGGGTATCCGCAGGTCGGGGGCGCTGTACGGACCAGGCGAAAGGGTCACGTCACACCCGCCCGGCAGTTCCGCCAGAGTGACGTACGTCCCGTTTTGCGGCGTTCGGAAGTCGGAAAACGAACTACTCCGTTCGACTGGCGGCCGCCCCCACCCAGCGGGTTCCGGCCCAATCCGGAATTGATCACGGGGTGGCGTTCGAAGGAATCCCGAATTGATCACCGGGCGGCCGGCACGCCATATGCGCGCCCCGCATGATCGTCGACATGATCGACGGGGGAAGACCGGGGGAACGGCGCGGGAACCGCCGGGGGAACCGCCGGGACGGAATGCAAGATCGCGGGGCTGGCCGAGCGCGGGGCCGCGCTGCGGAGGGTCGGGTGCGGGGGCGGGGCGGCGGCTCGGTAACCTAAGCGCGCTGACACACCCTTAGAGCGGCTCCACCCCGGCCGTTCCGAGTGCCCACCCTCCCCTTCCGTTCGTCCAAGGAGATGCCGCCGCCGTGAGCCGCAGCCTTCGACGCGGCGCCCTCGCCGCCACCGCCGTCGTGTTCTCGATCGCCTCGCTGGCTGCATGCAGTGCGGGCAACAACGCTGAGACCCTGCAGATCAAGCCGGACAACGCCGCCGTCACCAAGGGCGAGATCAAGATCCAGAACGCTCTGGTCATCACCCAGGGCGAGAAGGACAAGAAGAACACCGCGGCCGCCGTATCGGCCACGGTCTTCAACTCCGGCACCAAGGCGCAGACCCTCGACGGCATCACCCTCCCGGGTGGCAAGGCCAAGGTCGTGCTGAAGGCCGCCGAGGGCACCGGCAAGGTGACCGTGCCGGCCGGCGGCTCCGTGATCCTGGGCGGGAAGGGCAACGCCTCCGCGCAGATCGAGCAGGGCGCGAGCGCCGAGGCGGTCAAGGACGGCGACGTCCAGCAGGTCGTCTTCCAGCTGAGCAGCACGGGCGACGTCGAGCTGGAGGCCTTCGTGGTCCCCAACACCGGCATGTACGCGGGCTTCGGCCCGACCGGGGCCCCGGCCCCCGCCGTCACGCCGTCCGGCAGCCCCTCGGGCACGCCGTCCGGTTCCGCCTCCGGCTCCCCCTCGGGCTCGCCCTCCGGCAGCCCCTCCGCGGGTGCCACGGGCGGCGCGGCCGGCTCCTCCCCGTCGGGCTCCGCCTCGCACGCCGCGGGCCACTGAGCCGCGGACCCGTACCCGTACGGGAAGGGCCCCCAGCCGCACCTGCGGCTGGGGGCCCTCCCCGTACACCCGTAAGGATGACGGCCCGCGGAGTCCCGCGGCCTACGGCTCGAACTTG